>CAZFCK010000103.1:0-15955 GCA_964517355.1 uncultured Desulfovibrionaceae bacterium
CTAGATGCTCTTATGCATTTCCCTGGAACAATAGGAAATTGTTTCAGGGGAGAGCCTTGTTTCAAGGCGAAAATGCGCTAGTGGAAATTCAAAGAACAGCTTGGCTTCGATACAAGGCTGGGATGTAATGATACGCTTTTCTGCATGATTCTCAATTCTGAAGAGAGCGCCGCATAACGCCGGAGCAGCGCTGGCTCTTTGATTTTTCGAGCATCTGAACTTTGAAAAAGCATAGATGCTCTTATGCATTTCCCTGAAACAATAAATATTGTTTCAGGGGTGAGCCTTATCCAGAGGCGAAAATGCGCTAGATGACTACTCCCATATTGAATATTGGAATAATCTGGATACGGGATCGTGATGCAGCATTGTATATAATGGAGATGGGTTCAGGTGGCATTGCAAGGTTTCGTTCAATAACGCCAATACAATTGATAAGAATTGACACAAAGAACAGCGTGGTATACCAGAGGTATTCATGATTTTGGAGTAAATGCCGTTGCCGCATGATGTCCTGGGGGGATTGATACAATTTTGTCTTGGAATAAGAGAGTTCCCTAAAGTAATGGACTATTGTTTTTCTAACGAATATATACAAGCATGGAATCAATTTCAGGTTTACATGCTCTAACGTGTGCTTAGGGCGTTTTTTCAGCAGTTACGTTCGCCCATGTGGTGCGCGTCATCATCCGAACCAGTGGAGTTTTCAGGCCATGACAGCCGCTTTGCAAAGGAGAACCGCCCATGACCGCTGACGCCGTGCTTGCCGCTACAGGCCTTGGCAAGCATTTTGGCGGCATTCAGGCTGTGCTGGATTATAGCCTTGAGTTGCGCCTGGGGGAAATCAAAGGACTTATCGGCCCCAATGGCGCGGGCAAGACCACCATTTTCAACATGCTTTCCGGAGTCCTTAAACCTTCTTCCGGGAAAATTGTCTTTCAAGGACACGATGTCACCCGTTCCAGGCCAGATCAGGTATCCGCCTTGGGCTTGGGCCGCACGTTTCAAAATATCCGCCTGTTCACCGAATTAAGCGTACTGGAAAATGTCATGGTGGGGTTTCATCGCCGCCATGGCAAAGGGCTTCTGTCCTGTCTTTTGCACCTTCCGGGGCATCGCCGCGCTGAGCGTCACATTCGAGAAAAATCACAAGAGATATTGGGTTTTTTTGAGTTGGAAAAATACGCCGGAGATCCTGCGGGCATATTGGCCTATGGCGACCAAAGGAAGTTGGAAATTGCCCGTGCCCTGGCTACCGATCCTACGTTGCTTCTGCTCGACGAACCGGCGGCGGGCATGAACCCGCAGGAGAGTGAAGCCCTGATGCAAAGCATCACGCGGCTGCAACAAAAGATGGGCCTGACAATTCTCCTGGTGGAACACGATATGAGCGTTGTCATGCGTATTTGTCAAAATATCCAGGTGTTGGTGAACGGACAGCTTCTTACGGAAGGTCCTCCAGCCGCCGTGCAAAACGATCAGCGCGTCATTGAAGCCTACCTTGGAACACCACGGGAAAAAAAGAAGAAGCGCCATGCTCAGTCTTGAAGATGTCCACGTGTACAGGGGACGCACGCACGTCCTCAAAGGGGTCAGTCTCCATGTGGGGCGCGGTGAAGTCGTCGCCCTCATTGGGGCCAACGGTGCGGGAAAGACAACCACACTCCGCACGATTTCCGGTTTGTTCCGCCCCGTGCGGGGGAAAGTGACCCTTTCGCCTCGGAATGATGGCAAAGATTTCGATTTGACAAGCTTACCTCCTGAAAAAATCGTGGCCTTGGGGGTTTCCCATTGTCCCGAAGGGCGGCAGGTGTTCGCGCAGCTTACTGTGCGGGAGAATCTCCTTGTGGGGGCTTATCTGCGCAAAGACAAGGAATCCGTGCTTCAGGATATGGACCGCATACACGATATGTTTCCCATTCTGGTAAAACGTTCCGGCCAGTCCGCGGGGAACCTCTCGGGCGGCGAGCAGATGATGCTGGCGCTGGGGCGCGCGCTAATGAGCAGGCCTTCGCTTTTGCTGTTGGACGAACCGTCTTTGGGCCTGGCGCCCCTGGTGGTGGAGCGGATTTTCACCATGCTGGACACAATAAGCAGGGAAGGGACAACCATTTTATTGGTGGAACAAAATGCGGCGCTGGCTTTGGACCTGGCGTCCCGGGCCTACGTTATCGAGACCGGGCGCACCACGCTGTCCGGACCAAGCCAGGAGTTGGAGCAAGATCCGCAAGTGGTGGCCGCTTACCTCGGAGGGGCGGCATGAGTGCATACATCTGGCAGCAAGTCGTCAACGGGCTGATTCTCGGCAGCATGTATGCGCTTGTGGCCATCGGTTTTTCCATGATTTACGGAATAGTGCGCCTGATCAACTTTGCCCATGGCGAACTGGTGATGATCGGCGCCTTTGTCACTCTTGGACTGGTACAATCCGTTGGCGCGCCTATCTGGCTCGTGGCTTTGGCCACGTTGTTCGTCGGCGGGCTGACGGGCTTGATCATTGAACGGGCGGCCTTTCGCCCCATGCGTGGTGCGCCGCAGGTCACGGGCTTCATTGCTTCGCTGGCCGTATCCGTGATGCTGCAAAATCTCGGCATTATGCTGCTCACGGCGCAGCCGCGCAATTTTTCATTTCCGGACTGGCTGCAAACGCGGCTGCACGTGTGGGGCGCGGGATTTCGTGTCATCGACCTGTGCATCATGCTCACCGCCTTGGGGCTCATGGCCGCGCTGATGTTCGTGGTTCGCCGCACGCGCTTTGGCATAGCCATGCGCGCCACTGCGGAAAATCTGGATGTGGCGCGCATGATGGGCATTAACGTGAATACCACGATCATGGGCGCCTTTGTGCTGGGCAGCGCCCTTGCCGGCATGGCCGGACTCATGTGGGGGGGGAAGTTCGGGCAGATAGACCCGCTCATGGGCTTCATACCGGGGCTCAAGAGTTTCGTCGCCGCAGTCATCGGCGGTGTGGGCTCCATACCCGGAGCCATAATGGGAGGCTATATTTTGGGGCTTTCGGAAGTGCTTTTTGTGGGGCTTTTGCCTCCGCAATACGCCCCTTACCGCGATGCGTTCGTTTTTTCCACGCTCATCGTCATTCTTCTCGTTTTGCCTAACGGCCTGTTGGGAAAAAGCTCGGAGGAACGGGCATGAGCATGAAACGTTCGCTTGTTTTAGCTGCGTTCGTCGCGGTGCTGGCTTTGGGAATATTCGCCGCGCGTGCCACATTGGACGATTATTATCTCTCTATCCTGAATTTTATCGGCATTTCAGTGATTTTAGGATGCAGCCTGAATATCACCAACGGCTTCAGTGGTCTCTTTTCTCTGGGACATCCGGGATTTATGGCCATAGGCGGGTACGTCACCGCTGTCTTGGTGTTGCCTGTCATGCGCAAACACATGTTTTTACCTGAATTGCCCCCTTTTTTGCTTGAATCCGCATGGCCGTTTCTGCCCGCGCTGGTCGCCGGCGGGTTGTGCGCGGCGTTGGCCGCCGTCGTGGTGGGTATGCCTGTGCTCAGGTTGCGCGGACATTATCTCGCGGTGGCCACGTTGGGGTTCATCATCATCGTGCAGGTCTTGATCACCAATCTGGAAGACTGGACTCGCGGTCCGCTGGGGCTCAACGGACTGCCATCGGTCACGAATCTGTGGTGGGTCTGGGGCTGGGTATTGTTGACCTTGTACGTGAGTTTCAAGATCAAGTTTTCCTCTTTGGGGCGCAGTATGCTGGCGGTTCGTGAGAACGAGCTGGCGGCCCAGAGTCTCGGCGTCCGCCTGGCCTGGACCAAAATCCTGGCCCTGGCTGTGGGCGCTTTTTTCGCGGGAGTCGCCGGGGGCTTGTGGGCGCATATGATTACGGCCGTCACACCCAAGAGTTTTTCCATAATTATGGCATTCAACCTTGTTGTGATGGTGGTTGTCGGCGGAACGGGAAGCATAACCGGGACTTTTTTAGCGGCCGCGTTGATTACGGCTTTACGTGAATTTTTGCGCCCCATGGAAGAATCTCTTGAACTCTATGGCGTTACAGAAATAGTAATGGCGTTCGTGCTGTTGCTTGTGTTGATCTACAGGCCCAAGGGCATGTTCGGGTCCAGAGAACCTCGTTTTTTAACCCCAAAGCAGTGACAGGCATTGTGGGATATGTGATTGCAACTAAATAGAGGAGGTTTTTTTCATGAAAAGGCTGATGTACTTGGTGTGCGCTTTGTTATTGAGCGTGCTGGTGTCGGGCGTGGCCACCGCGGCCGAGACGATAAAAATCGGCGGCCTCTACAACCTGACCGGAGGCATGAGTTCCATCGACTCGCCTGCCTTGAACGGTGCGAAATTGGCTGCCAAACTGATTAATGACAAAGGCGGGTTGCTCGACGGGCAACAAGTTGAAGTCATCGGCATTGATACCAAGACGGACCAGCAGGCCGCCGCTACGGGTGCAAAAAAGGCTTTGAGCGACGGCGTGGTTGCTGGAATCGGTTATGGCGATACCACGTATGTTATGGCCGCTGCGCCCCTTTTCGTGGAAAAGGGAGTGCCGTTCATCACATCGGGGGCGACCCATCCTGAATTGCCGAAATGGCTGGGTGATCATTTTTTTATGGTGCCCTTTGGTGACGACGACCAGTCCTATGCCATTGCCGACTACACCATGGACAAGTTGGGTGCGAAGAAAGTCGCCGTCTGGACCGACAACTCCATGGATTTCACCAAGGCGTTGTCCAAGTTTTACATCGAGCGCATCAAAGAGCGCGGCGGGGAAGTTGTTCTTGAAGACTATTTCATGATGGGCGACAAGGACTTCTCCGCCCAGATCGCCCGCCTGGAAAACGCCGATCCCAAGCCTGACGCCGTGTTCATCGCCTCCATCCCCAACGAGGCCGGATTGACGGTGAAGCAGATCCGCGAGGCCGGATTGACCCTGCCCATTCTTTCGGGAGACGGCTTCGACACCGAGCTGGTGACAACGGTACCCGGTCCCGAACTGGCCAACGACGTCTACTTTTCCACGCATACGTATCGCGAGGACAACCGCCCTGAAGTGCAGCAGTTCATTGCCGACTACACCGCGGAATACGGCCGCCCCCCCGAGAATGCCTTTGCCGCTTTGGGATACGACGCCGTGGCCCTGATTGCGGACGCCATCCGGCGCGCCGGCTCGGCGGATAAAGAAGCCTTGACCAAGGCCCTGGCTGACACTCTTGAATTTCAGGGTGTTACAGGTAAGATCGCCTACACCCGCCCCAGTGGTGTTCCTGCGAAAGCCGTTTCCATTATCAGCGTGAAAAACGGTGTGTACAAGGTTGAGGAAATCTGGGAACCCGCGCAATAACAGATGGATCGGGCCGTCCATAGGAGCGTCTTTGCGCCGTTGCGAGTTTGGAATCGTGTGTGGAGTTTGTTCGCATTGCCAATAAGATTTCCCCTTCCGGGAAAGCATTCTCCGAATTTCGCAGCGTATGCCCTTATGAGGCGGCCCGAAAACATATGAAGGAAGGATTTTCATGCACAGCTACAAGCTCCAGGAGCTTAATCAGCATACGTTTTTGGAAAAAAACGTGGATAAAGCGATTTTGGCCATAGGAAGCACGGAAAGCCATGGTGAGCATTTGCCTTTCGGCACTGATACGTTTGTGAGTTACGATATCGCGTGTTCCGTGGCCGAACAGTTTGAGAACACGGTTGTTTTGCCCCCGTTGTGGTTCGGCATGAGTCTGCACTATCAACACACGCCCATGTGCATTTCCTTGACTAACGAAACTTTGACGCGCGTCATCAAGGAAATGTTGCTGTCATGCGTGAAGTGGGGCATTAAAAAGATAGTTGTGATCAATGGTCATGACGGCAATATCGCCCCCATCGAGATGGCGGCGCGCGACGTTAAATTGGAGTATCCCGAAATCGGTTTGGCCGTGCTGGATGCCTGGTGGGTGACTGCCGGACAATTGCTCCCTGCGGATACGTTCGAGGTCTGGAACGGTCTTGGACACGGTGGAGAGGGAGAGACCTCCATTGCTTTGGCCATGTTCCCGGAACTTGTGGACATGGAGCGCGCCAAGGGCATGGTGCCGGATATGGATACCCATGTAAAATTGATTTGGAATTTTCAGGAATTGACGGATTTTGGCGCATCAGGAGCGCCGGAAAAGGCCACTGTCGAGAAAGGCCGGAAAATGAAGCAGGTTCTGGTGGACACTGTCTCGGATTTCATTAAACGCATGGATGCACAGGACTGGAAGTATGCCAAGAAATAAGGCGCAGGGTGATGTCGCCGTTTTTTACACGGGCGGCACCATCGGCATGCACGCCGTGGCGGAAGGCGGCGTGGCCCCTGCCCATGCGTTTTCGCGCCTTCTTACCGAGTTGGAAAGCAAGCTCGGCGGTCTGACTGTTCGAAGTGTGGACTGGGCCGACGTGCCCAGCCCACACATGACGCCCGAGCTGATGTGGCGTCTTTCCCGGGATGTGGAGGCGCAGCTGGCTGATCCCGGCGTGTGCGGCGCAGTGGTGCTACACGGCACGGACGTGATGGAAGAAAGCGCGTATTTGCTGGATCTCACCGTCGATTCTCCCAAGCCGATCATTTTCACTGGCGCTATGCGTTCCTTGGATGAATTGGGCTACGATGGGATGCGCAACATTTTTTTCGCGGTCAAGGCCTGTTGGGAATGTCCTCCCGGAGCGGGAGCTGTTTTGCTGATGTCGGACAGGCTCTTCGCGGCATCGGAAGTCACCAAGATACATTCAACGGCTATCGATTCCTTCGCCGCCCCCGGGCTCGGTCCTTTGGGCTCCGTTGCCGGAGAGATTTTGCATCTGGAGCGCTGGCCCGTGAGGGGGCGTGTTTTCAAGCCGCAAGCCCTTGTGTCCAATGTGGATTTGCTGAAATTTTGTCCAGGCATGGACGGGCGCTACGTGCAATGCTCCCGTGATCATGGCGTTGCCGGTCTTGTAGTGGAAGGGTTCGGCGCCGGCAATGTCCCTCCGGCGGTGGTGGACTCGCTGGAGGCTCTGGTACGGGAAGGAGTACCCGTTGTGCTCACTTCACGCTGCATTCAAGGAGGCGTGTGGCCCATCTACGCCTATCGGGGGGGCGCCGCCGGGTTGCGGAAACGCGGCTTGATCCTGGGCGGCGGGCTGCCCGGGCAAAAGGCCCGCATCAAGCTTATGGTGGTGTTGGGAGAGGGTGGAGGCATGGACGCCGTGCGTGAGGCGTTTGAAGGAACGGCGCCATGAATACCGGGGGGCCCTGTGGTGCGGATGC
The DNA here is from genome assembly GCA_964517355.1 of uncultured Desulfovibrionaceae bacterium. Classification (GTDB taxonomy): domain Bacteria; phylum Desulfobacterota; class Desulfovibrionia; order Desulfovibrionales; family Desulfovibrionaceae; genus CAZFCK01. The sequence goes on from CAZFCK010000103.1 coordinate 7,267, forward strand.
GGAAAGCCCCAAGGAGCGGGTGTATCAGTGTCTCAAAGAGTGGATCATCTATTCCGAACTGAAGCCGGGAACGCCGCTCAACGAGCGTGAACTGGCGCAACGGTTCGGCATTTCACGCACGCCCTTGCGCGAGGTGTTGCAGCGCCTCAGCTATCAGCGCTTACTTGTCATTCGTCCGCGCAAAGGTATTTTTGTGGCGCCCATTGATTTTTTTACAGTGCGTGACATCTTTGAAGCCCGGTTGCCTTTGGAGCGTTCTGCAGCTTCTCTTGCCGCTTTACGCGCTACGCCCGAACAGATGGAGCGCATGGAGATGTTGGTGCGGTCCATGTATGCCGCGCGCGCTGCCGGGGATTTGAAAAAACATATTCATTTGGACCAAGCCTACCACGAGACTCTGGCCGAGGCGGCGCATAACGTGGTGCTCGGCGAAATGCTGGAAGATTTGCACAATATTTGTCTGCGGTTTTGGCATCTGAGCCACGAGGCGCGCGAGGAGCGGTATGGCGGCATTGAGGAACTGGAACAGGTCACAGCCGCGATAAAGCGCGGAGATTCCAATACCGCCGCTCATGTCCACGGCGTGCATGTGCTTTCATTTCTGACTATTTTCGATGCCTCAGCCGCGAGCCTTTTGCAACGCCTTTCTCTCGCCTGATTTATCCCGATCATTGAGTAATCTCAAAATTATTTTTTCAGTTCTTGAATTCCTTATAGAGCCGTTGGTGCCAGTTCCAGGCTGTTTCCACGATTTGCTCCAAGGCGGGAAATTGCGGGTTCCAGTGCAGCAGCGATTTGGCCTTGGACGCCGCGGCGACCAGTTGCGGCGGATCTCCAGGGTTGGCCTCTCCGATGCAGTGGGGGACGGGCAGGCCTGTCACCCGTTCGATGGTTTCAACGACCTCCTTGACCGAGTACCCGCCGCCGTTGCCCAAATTCAGAATCAGACTTCCTTCGCCCCTGCGTAGATAGTCGAGCACCTGGACGTGAGCCAAGGCCAGATCTGTGACGTGGATGTAGTCGCGGATGCAGGTGCCGTCTGGGGTGTCGTGCGTATTCCCGTAGATGGTCAACCGGTCGCGCTTGCCCAGCGCCGCGTCCAGGGCCACGGGAATGAGGTGGGTTTCAGGGGTGTGCCATTCGCCTATCTCACAATCCGCATCGGCTCCAGCCGCGTTGAAGTAGCGCAGGAAGGCGTAATCGACGCCGTATGCTTCGTGATAGTCTTCAATGATTTGCTCCACCATGCGTTTGCTGCGCCCGTATGGATTGATTGGGGCGTAAGGGTGGTCTTCACGAAGAGGAATTTGCGTGGCAAAGCCGTAAACCGCGCAGGTGGAGGAAAAGATGATCTTCTGGACGTTGTTTTCACCCATGACGCGCAGCAGATTTAAAGCGCCAAGCAGGTTGTTATGATAGTATTTTTGCGGATTCTCCATGGATTCGCGCACATATGAAAACGCGGCGAAGTGCATGACGGCGCTGATGGGGTAGCGCTTGAAAAGAGCGCGCAGGCCGTCGAGGTCGCATAGGTTCAATTGTTCGAATACGCCCCATTTCGCGAACTCACGATGGCCGTGGACCAGATTGTCGAGAACAATGGTTTCACGGCCCTGAACGTGCAGCAGCTTGTTCACATGGGACCCAATGTAACCGGCACCGCCTGTAACAAGAATCATGGTCATCCTCGTTGTGTAGTCTTGCCAGCGGAGGATGCGTTTGGCGCATCAGGCAAGGTTTGTTGCGGCGTTACGAGATCGGAGAGGCACCATACCAAGAAGTAAATGAAAGAACCAGCTCACTTGCGGATACATGAGCCCGTCATAGAGAAAAAAATAAGTCACACTGGCCGTCAGCGGCAGGAACAGAGCCAATAAGGGCAATCCTTCCAGAGTGGGGAGGCGTATTAGTTGCATCCCCAACCCCCCGTAGATCCGGAGTACTCCCAATGCGTAGAGGAGGGCGAAGGGGATGCCGAACCCCACCATGATGGTCAGCAGGGTGTTTTCCGAGGTCACGATTTTTTCCACGGATTCGCTATAGCGCGCAGGGGCCACATGGGGCCAGTTGAGTTGGTAGTCTTGAAGAAACGGGATGCGCGCCGTGCGCAGGCCTATGCCCAGCAAGGGGTGCTGCTTGGCGACGTGCCATGAAAAGGGAAGGCTCTCCACGCGGTAATAGACCTCTTCGCGGTCACTGCGCGTCACTTCCTGCCATTTGTGGGGGAAAAGAGCGAAGAAGCTGAGAGCCAGAAGCATAAAACAGAGCAGCAGGCTCAGGGTCCAGCGCCAGGGGAGAAGCCCCAGCAGCACAGAAGCCGCGCCCAGCACCAACGGCATGAGCACGCCTGTGCGCAGGTTGCTTAAATACAAAGCGACGTAGCTCGCCGTAAGGGACAGTCCGCCGATGGCGATCAGGGTCTTTTTTCGCGTGGCCAGGAAGAAGAGCGGCCCGAACCAAAGCAGCATGATGGTGTTGACCAATGGATGCTTTCCCGCCCCCGGCAGAAGATCGTGTATTTCGTCTTTGACGACGTAGCCCGCAATGCAGAACGCGACCAGGGCCAGTAGTAACAATACGGACCACCAAGCGTAGATATATTGCCATCTCTTGTCGCGCAGCAGGATGCGGCCGCACCAAAATCCTCCAAGTCCCGAAGCCAGGGCCACGGAACCGCGGAAAAAGGCGGAACCTTGAGCGCCGGGGATGGGGCAGAGCATGATGCTCAAGGCCCCAAGAATGAAGAGCGCGGCACTGAGAAAAAAAGCGCGGCTATGCAGGCGCGTATGGAGTCCTTCGGTAAACAGCCATGCGCCCGCGAGGCTGCATGCGCTTACAAGGCCTGTAAAGAGATTGGTCCGCTCCCCCGGCACCAGATCCAGATCCGGTGTCAGGAAAGCTGCCTGAAACGATGTTAAGAGCAGCAGTACAAATGCCGCACGCCGGCCGGCAGGGGCTTGGAAAAAAGGTTGCAGCAGCCTCATTGTTATCGGGAGGGTGGGGTTACGATCTCAAGGATTCGCTTGCGGGATGTCTGGACGTGCGTTCTTCAGGAGACTCGTGCAGCTCGGCAAGCCTGGCCTCGACATCCTGTATAAAAACATCCCAGGAGAGTTTCAAATATTTTTGATAGGATACGCTCGAATGCCCCGGCACGACCCACATCACTTCGAGATCGGTTTTTCCCAGCCGTTTGCGACGTTCTTCGCGCGGGGAGCCGACATGCACCGGTCGGGGGTTGCGCCACGAGAAAAGTGTCTCCTCGCCTCGCGTTACGCGCACCAGGTCGAAATCCAGGTCTCGGATTCCGGCTTCAAGCAATTCAAGAAGCTCCACGCGGTTTGATGCACGTTTGACCCGCTTGTTCATAAAGGAAATGAACGTGGCCAGGAATTGGAAATGGGGGCGGTTTTGGATTATTTGAGGTATTCCTTCCGTGAGATACAGCCTGAGCACCATAACCACCATGGCGATAAGCACCATGCCGGAAAGGACGACATACACGGTGAAGTAGCGTTCTTTCGGCCCTAAAACCAGAGTAAGCGTCATGGCCGAGAGAAGAGCGCTGAACCCATAAAGAATGCTCACAACCGCGCGGGGGCGGCCAATGGTTTCCATGAGCCGGTGGTGCAGGTGGTTGGTGTCCGGTAAAAAGACCTTTTGCCCGGCAATGGCGCGTCTGACAATGGAGAGCATCACGTCGAGCAAGGCGATGCCGAAGGGAAAAAACGGAGCCATGAGCATGACCATGGTTCCTGAACGCTGGCCCGGTTCCGGCGCAGCCGAGCTGGTGGCCAGCGTGCCGAGCAGAAAACCCAGCATCAGGCTGCCGCCGTCGCCCATGAAAATGCTCGCCGGTGGAAAATTGAAGCGCAAAAAACCCACCAGGCCACCGCAAACGGCAAAGGCGATGGTGGCGGTAAACATGTCGCCCTTGCTCAGGCCGATAATGCCTGAAACCAGGGCCGCGAAAAAACAGATGCCGCCGGCGAGACCGTCGATGCCGTCAATGAGGTTTATGGCGTTGGTGATGGTGAGCACGACCAGGGCAAAGAGAGGAATGCCCCACCAGCCGAAATGCACTACCCCCATAAAGGGAATGGTGGCGGAAAGCAGCCCGTGCCCTCCGAGCAGAAGAATGAGTACTCCAAGTATTTCGCCAAGCAGCTTCACTTTCCAACGCATGCGGATTTTGTCGTCGATGGTGCCTAAAAGCACCATCCAGGTGGAACCAATAAACAAAGAAAGCATTTGGGTCCGGCTGGGTTCGGGATACGGCGGGCCGGCGATGAGGTCGTACGCGAAGTAAAGCGCGAAGGCCGTTGCAAAGGCGAAATAAATGGAAAGCCCTCCCAGCATTGGAATGGGGCGCGCGTGCCTGCTATGGCCTCCGGGCCGGGAGACAATGCCGTGCACCCGGGCGAGCAGTTTGGCTTTGGGCACGAAAAAAAACGTGACGGCATAACCCAAAAGGCCAACGCAAAGCATGAGGAAAAAACTGTTGTTCAGCTCCATCAGGATTATCAGGCGCGCATGTAACGCGTGGGCTGGAGAAAAAGTTTGGAATTGCTCTGTTGACGCACAAATTTTCTTTCTAGACCAGAAAGATTGAAGTGTCCAGATGCGCTACGTCTTGCAATTCTGAACGAGTCATGGGGTAGCATGAAGGGGCCGGGGGTGCAAGCCCTGGGCATCTATCCTGGAGGAGGATTTCATGAGGATACACCAGGATTCAGACAGGGTTCTTCCCTCCATCCCCCGCCGGAAGGACGTAGACGCCCCATAGGTCTTGCAGACTGGAAGACAAGGTGGTTTGGGGTTCCGCTCCGAACTCCGCAAGGAGGGACGCTCTCCTGGACCCGCAGTTATCGTATTTATCAACGTCTACATACTCAAATGTTATGACAACCGTCAAGCTATAGAGATTTTTGAGGATATTTTTCATAAAGTTTTTAAGCCACCGGAGGCAGTGAGTATGCTCTAGAGCATCTCACGCTTGAAAAGCGCTAGATGCTCTTATGCATTTCCCTGGAACAATTGATAATTGTTCCAGGGGAGAGCCTTGTTTCAAGGCGAAAATGCGCTAGCCGGTATGGTCGTGCGATTCTTGTTGTGGTTGGGCATCGATGGAGTGTTATTGAAAAGGTTAGGGCATCGTTGAAAAGTTTTTCTCATCACCAAGTTATGGCCTGCCAATCTATGGCCGCATGACAAAACCTCCCAGGGACGAGTAATGCGAGGGATTCTTCCGAAAGGTTCGCGAGGTTGTGGCGCGCCCCTTCTTTATGGTGGTATAATTATAACTTTTCACAATGGTATATCAGTATAACAATTGAAATGTTAACTAGTTAGACATTTGGCATTTTTCATTGTTTATCCAACAATGCTTTGATAAAGTTATAGTTAATCAACGTTTGTTGATGTACACAACTGCCGAGGGGGACATTGGCAGGCGGAGCGAGTATCTGGCTGCGATGAAGGGGGCGGCACGAGGGATATGCTTTTTTCCTTTGAACTCTGTTGATTCGTTGTACTGTTGAAACCCGTAACCTCCGAGTGTGCCCATGCTGTCGCGAATTTCCTACACCGTAAAACTGGCCCTTTGGATTTGTGGACTGGTGCTTTTTTGCATCGTGGTCCTGACCTCGCTTAATCTTGTTCAAGTAACCAATTCCCTAACAAATGTGGGACGAAGGAGTATCAACGCCTCAGCCTTATCGCTTTTCGACGCCATAGACGTGCAAAGCCGCATGAATAAAAATCAGACCTTAGCCTCTCTCAAGTATCTTGAAAAAAATGCGATTTCCGGTGTCGTTCTCAAAGGACACAAGGTAAAGGAACCGATCAAGGTTCAGGATTATCGCGGGGGCGCCACGACCTCCATCCAGCCTTTGCGCATATTCAGCGGCGGGCAGGATTTGTCCGACATGAAGCTGGTACAGGAGGTCACCGACCAGTACGGCGGTTTTGCCGTCATTTTCGAAAAGGTCGACGGTGGATTGCTCCCTTTGACCCCTGTGCCCGAGGTTATGGCTGGCGGGGACGTCCGTAGTTGGATTCCCGAAGGGTCTCCCTTGTATGATCGGATGCTCACATATGACGACACTCCGTTGATTGAAAAGTTCTCATTCGGTAACCAGCTTGTCGCGTATAAACGATTCCATTTGGATATCGATAATGAGTTGGGCGGGGTTTTGATGGTGGGGCGCCCCTTGGTGAGTGAAGATGTGACCACGCTCATCAATCATTCAACCCTGGGCGGTGAGGGGTTCACTCTGTTGCTTGATAAGCAGGCCAAAGTGTTGGCGACTTCAGAAGGCGCCAACACCGATATATGTGAGCAAAGCGTGTTGGAGGACATGCTGCTGAGGGAAGGGCGCTTTTCCACCTACAAAGACGCTCGAAGCGAATACATCACGTTCGTGAAGAGATTTCCGGAGTGGAATTGGTTCATCCTGGTGGGCATGACCAGAGACAACATGCTCCAACATGCCGATAAAATTTTTTATCGGAACAATTTACTCGCGTGTCTTGTCCTTCTGGTCGTGGCGGGACTGTGTATTTTCATCATTATGCGCTTTTCCACCAAGCCCATTAAGAATATGCAGATTTTTGCGGGTAAAGTGGCCGCGGGAGACTACAACGCCACATTGGATTATCCGGCGGACGACGTGATTGGGCGCACTATTGGCGCGGTAAAAGCCATGGTGCAGGACCTGAAAACCAGGCTCGGCTTTTCCAACGGTTTGCTGGCCGGGCTGACTTTCCCCTGTATCGTGGTGGATACCGAGGAAAAGGTCACATTCGTCAATCAGACCTGCCTTGATCTTTTCGAATACAGCGGCTCACTCGAGACGCACAAGGGGAAACTGTTGTCCGTTTTTCTTTATGAAGACAGCGACAGGCAAACTGTAGTCAGCCGGGCCATGCGCGAACGCACAAGCATAAAGGATGTGGATATCGAGCGCGCGGTTCCGTCGGGCGCCACGCTGTTTTTACGCTTCAACGCGGCCCCTCTGTATGATTTGGATGGCAACCTTATTGGCGGATTTCTGTTGTTTTCGGATATGACCGAAGCCAAGCGCGACCAACAGCTCATCGAAGATAAGAATCACGCCATTGAAGCCAGCGCGGTCAAAGCCCGGGAAGTGGGAGATGAGATGCTGTCCGCGGCGCAGGAACTATCCAGCAACATCACCGTGGCTTCCGAAGGAGCCGAACAGCAGCGGCAGCGCGCCACTGAAACGGCGACCGCCATGGAGCAGATGAACGCCACCGTACGCGAGGTGGCGCAAAACGCCAGTGATCTTTCCAGCTTGGCTGACGCCTCCATGGCCAAAGCCCGCGAGGGCGCCAAGGCTGTGCAGCACTTGGTGCAAACAATTGAAAGCGTGGAAACGCAAACCGCTCAGCTCGGCGATAGTATGAACGAACTCGGCACCCAGGCCGAGGGTATTGGCCGCATCATCAATGTGATCAGCGATATTGCGGATCAGACGAATTTGCTGGCCCTCAATGCGGCGATCGAGGCCGCAAGAGCCGGAGAGGCGGGACGCGGATTTGCCGTGGTTGCCGACGAGGTTCGAAAGCTTGCTGAAAAAACCATGGCGGCAACAGGCGAGGTGGATAGCTTTATTCGTTCCATCCAATCCAGTGTGCAACAAAGTGTGCGAGGAACGCGAAAAGCTGTTGAAAGCGTTAAAGAATCTTCAGAGTTGGCCAGACTTTCCGGCGTTACATTGGAAGAAATCGTCAATATGGTCGACAACACTTCACAGCAGGTGCGCTCCATCGCCACGGCCGCCGAGGAGCAATCAGCGACAAGCCAGCAGATCGGTCAGGCCACGGAGGAGGTACAGCGCATCGCTTTAGCCACCTTTGAGGCCATGAACGCCTCAGAGTCCGCGTTAACGCACATGTCACATGTGATTAACGAGCTTGCGGAGGTCATTGGAACCATGAAGGCCTGAGCGATTCGAAAGAGAAGAAAGAGGGGGAATCTTCATCACGGAGGTTCCCCCTTATGCCATTTCCCATTCTCGCGTCAAAAAAGGGGAGGCGGCGCTCCCCAATGATCCACCTTTGTTTACTCTGCCGCGAAGTGGTCTATTTTTGGCACTCGCAGGCAATTTTTCCGGCCATAATGTCTTTTACTTCACCGAGTAAGTCATGAGTCCAGCAGTCATCAGCGCCGGCCGCTTCCCGCATGACAAGAGCCAGAATGTAGGCGAGTTCCTGCAGACTGGCTCCCGCATCGAGAGCTCCTTTAAAATGTTTAAGGACGCAGGGTTTTGAGCGGGCTTTGATTGAAAGGGCGAAGCAGATGAATTGATATGTTTTTTCATCGATGGTTCGTTTGGCCTGGTAAAGAGAGTCCATTTGATCAAGCAGGCCGGTGAATTCAGGAAACAATTGGGCAAGAAATCTCATGACGGTCTCCTTTTGCGTTGGCATGGTTACGTAAACCAAAATCAGTTTGTTTCGGCTTGATAATTCGACTTTCTGAGTAGAGTTTGCACCATAACTTTCTCCAGTTATAGACGATAATAATTATTATTGCCCTTTTACCGGCGTCCAGGGGCCTCCCCTGGTCGTCGTGCGGGCGCGAAAGCCCGCGACTTTATACTTTTTTTCTTTTAGAGCATTTAACGCTTGAAATGATCGCTTAACGGCGGGCAAAGCCCGCCTA
>CAZFCK010000104.1:0-15608 GCA_964517355.1 uncultured Desulfovibrionaceae bacterium
CATAAGAGCATCTAGCGCTTTTCAAGCGTGAGATGCTCTAGTCAGCGTTTCCTTAGAAATGGGAAATGGTATAACAGCTTCTTAAGCCGCCGAAGGTTTTCCTCATTCAATGTCGGCATGCTCAAAAAAAAGAGGCCGGCAAAAGCCGGCCTCCGAGTGATGATTACAGTGCTTGTTGCTATTAGGTGCCTGGGTTGAGCTTCTTTTCCTGCGGGAAGATCGGCAGGTACCGGTAGGAGAGGGACAGAATCAGGAAGCCGTAAGCCAGAACCAGGAAAGACGGCGCCCATTCGGCCCAGTTGGGAACGTAACTCTGCCATTTGTCGAAAGGCATCACAGGAATGGCCAGGGACTGGACCGTGAAGACGAAACGGTTGATGGTCACGCCGGTGCAGTCGAGGATGGCCGCGGTGTAGAGCAGGGCCGGATTGTTGCGAAAGGACGGCACCATCAGCATCACGGCGGGAACGACGCCGCACAGGCCCACTTCCGCCCAGAGCAGCCACGTACCGTAGATTTCATTGTACATCTGGTCAAAGGTCAACCCCACGCTGGGCAAGTAGCCGAATTCCCAGGCCAAGGTATCAAGGATCTTGAAGACGACGTAGATGGAAAGCATGGTGCCGGCAATTTTGCCCATCAGAGCTTTGGTCTTGAAATCGACCAGTTGGCGGCCGGTGAGGATTTCCATGAGCTTGCACACAAGCACGGTGAATACCGGTCCGGAGCCCACGGCGGAGAGCACGAACAGGAAGAACGTCCAGGGCCAGATGAAAAAGCCTTCGCGGAAGGCGAAAGGACGGGCGAAGAGCACGCCGTACATGCCGCCGAGAGAGCCTTGGTGGAAGAAGGAAAGGAAAGCGCCCATGCCGGCGAAAAGGGGCATGGTCACGTGGAAGTTATGGGCAATGGCGTGCAGCAGGGGAATCTTGTTCAGCTGGCGGTTCTCGAGGATCAGCGGAACGTATTCAATGGCCAGCACACCGAGGTAACAGGTGATGCAGAACATCACTTCGACGAGCATGGAGTGGACGTTGGGGTGCCAGAAACCGAACCAGGAGCGCACCGGCTGCCCCACGTCGAGTCCGAGGATGATCATGGCGCCCGAGTAGCAGATGAAGCCCACGATGACGGCGAGGTTGATGATGTTTTTCAGTTCATCGATATTGAGGATATAGCGCAGCAGACCGGTGAAGAACGCACCGGCGCCAAGTGCGATGACGGCGAGGTCGAAGGTGATCCAAAGGCCGAATCCGAAGTAGTCGTCCAGGGCGGTGACACCGAGACCAAAGCCGAGGATAAAGAAAATGGCATAAGCGCCCCAGGCCAGAAACAAGCCGATGAAGCCAAGCCAAGCGAGAAACTGCCAGAAGGAGCATCTGGGCAGTCCTTCGGGAAACAGTGCTTTATCAATCATGGCATTTTCCCCCTAGACCTTTTCGTCAGGCAGATAGTTGTCGAGTTGCCTGAGCACCCATTCCCGGCGGCTCACGTAAAATACCTGCGGGTAGGTGCCGAGGCGTTCCAGCATGCGGCGGACGTTCGGGTTGAAGGTCTGCAGATAATCCTCGCCCGGATGCTCGCCGTGTCCATGCCCGTATTCGCCGAACATGGCTTTGTATTGTTCGTCCGAGGGCTCCTGCTTGAAAACGACACTGTGTACGGCATGGTTGGGATTGCGCAGGTCTCCGAAGATGATGGCACCGTTGGGGCATGCCTCGGTGCAAGAGGTGACGTATTCGCCGTCTTCCAGATCCCAGGGATCGCGTCCTTCAACACGGGCCTTGTCTTTTGCCTTCATCCAGCGATGGTGGCAAAAGGTGCATTTTTCCACAACGCCGCGGGGACGTACGGACACGTCCGGGCACAGGGTCTTTTCCATGCCTTCGGGCCAGACGGGATCAAACCAGTTGAAGTACCGTGCATGGTAAGGGCAGGAGGCCATGCAGTACCGGCAGCCGAAGCAACGCGGATATATCTGGCTCACTATGCCGCCGTTTTCGTCCTTTTTGGTGACGGTGGCGGGACACACCGAAACGCAGGAAGGGATGCCGCAATGCATGCAGGGGCGCGGCAGATAGGCGGTGTCGTGTTCCGGGAAGCTCTTACCGTTGGACAACTGATAAACCAGCATCCAGGTCATTGAACGCAGTTTGTTGCTTTGGTCGCGGTTGTACTGTCCGAAACCGCTGCGCTGCATAATGGGTACGTTGTTCTCGGCCTGGCAGGCCACCATGCACGCACCGCAGCCCGTGCATTTGTCCAGGTCGATGGCCATCCCCCATCTGATGGTAAAGTCTATGTGTTCGTAACTTTGCATGGCGAATGTCCCTTGCGCTTAGATTTTCGCGATCTTGACCGCAGTGCTGGTCCAGACGGGGAAGCCGCTGCCGGCTTCCACGGCGACTTGCATCAGCTGGGCCGTGTTGCTGCCCTTGCCGCGGGTGAAGTCGTCAAAGGCCGTATGGCCGAAACCAAGAGGAGCGGCCACAACGCCCGACATCACGCCCTCGTCGATGTGCACCAGGGCGGGGCACTCGCCGACCTCGCTCGAGACCTTCACGAAGTCGCCCTCGTTCACGCCCAGTTTGGAGGCTGTGGCGCTGTTGACGTGCACGAAGGATTTGTCGTCGAGAAGAACGGTATTGCGCACCGTTTTGAGGTTGAAAGGCGGTGTGGACGTGGTTGCCGTGCCGTAGTTGAGTTTGTTCATCGGCGCCAGCTGCAGGGCGTCCTGGGGAGCCGCGGCCTTGAGGGCCTTGCGCAGCGGTTCGGCGCCCACGGAGGGCATGCCGATGTCTTCCAAACTCGGGGCCTGGGCGTATTTGCCTTGCAAGCCGTCGAAGGTTTCGCCGATCATCTGGGCCTTGGCGTCCAGCACGTCCTTGAATGTCTCATAACCGATATCCATACCCAGGCGTTTGCCCAGGGCTATGAGCACGTCCGCGGCCATGGGCGCGTCCACCAGGGGGGCGATGACCGGGTGTACCGGGCAGTAAATGGAGGCGTTCATGGCGAAGGGGGTGCAGACATCGTCGTAGCGCTCCAGGCCGAGAGGCATGGGCAGCACCAGGTCGCAGGCCATGGCGGTTTCATCCAGGAAACTGGAGAAGGAGACCTTGAACGGAATTTCGGACATGGCTTGGGCCATGTTGGCGCTTTGGGGCAGGGCGTACACCGGGTTGGCTTCGTACACTATCAGCATTTCCGGTTGCAGTTTGCCCGAGGTCAGGCTTTTGACCAGATCCTGCTTGAACATGACGGCGCTGCGCGGCGCGGCCTTCACTACCTGCGGGATCTCGGGCAGGGCCACCATGCCGCCCTTTTTATTGATGCCGTTGGCCAGCAGGTTCAAGCCGATACCCGCCATGATGGGTGCCGCGCCGGCGCCCTGGTTGAAAGAAGAATCCACGATAATCGCCGGGTGGGAAGCTTTGAGGATCTGCTCGGCGAGAAGCGTGATGCTTTTTTCAGGCAGGCCGGTGATGGCTGCGGCTTTGGCGAGGTCGATAGCGGATACGGCATCCTTGAAGTCTTCGAATTCCATGCTTTCGAAACTGCGGCCCTTCTTGATCAACAGATTCGCCAGGGCGGCGGCGAGCACGGCTTCCGTACCGGGCTTGATGGGCATCCACTGATCGGCGCCCACCGCGGTGTTGTTCTGCACCGGTCCGGCATAGACGTACATGGCCTTTGGGTCTGCGCCGTGGGGGCGCTTGGAGGAAAATACCCGGCGGTTGCGGATGGCCGGTCCCCAGGATTCGAGGATATCCGCGCCGATGGCGAGCACGTAGTCGCTGTTTTCCAGATCGTAGCCCATCAAACCCGCATTGCGCAGTTTGGTGCGCCACACCCTGTTGGCGTTGTGCGCTTCGCAGGGCATGATGAAAAAATTATCAGAACCGGCCAACGAGCAAAAGCCGGCAAGCACTTCGTTGACGGTGCCGTTTTGGTCGCCGGAAACAACCGCGAGTTTCCCTTGCACGCCTTTAATGGAACCAAGCTTTTCTTCCATGATGGCGAAAGCCTGCTCCCAGGAAATGGCCAGGAAAGCGTCGTCGTCGGATTTGAGCAAAGGCCGTTTCAACCGGGCGGGGCTGTAGAGCAATTGCACCTCTGCGGCGGCCATGGAGGAGAGCGCGCCGCCGGAAAGCGGATTGTCTTTATCGCCGATGGCGCGGATGGGGTTGCCGGCCACGGTGCGCACGTTCAGCGCGCAATTTGTGGGGCAAAGTTTGCTCACGGTCTTGACGTATTCCGAATCGCCTTTGAGGTTGCGCGGTATCCAGGGCCAGTTTTGCGTCCAGATTGCCAAGTCGTCAGTCAATTTCCAGGGAATGGGCGTGAAAAGGCTGCCCACGGCCCCGCCGACCAAGAATTGAATGAATCCTCTTCTATCAAGTCCCATCGTTCAACCCTCGCTTATTTATGGCACACGAAACAGGCGTTGCTGGCGTTGGTGTTTTCCCTGTGGTCGGCCAGAGCGTGGCACTCCTCACAGGTATACATCTTCATCGTGTCCTTGCTGTATTTTGTTAGCCTGTTTTCGTGGTAGGCCGGCGGTTCGTCCATTTCGGCCACGTTGGGGTGGCAGTGGCTGCACATTTCCGCTTCGTTGTAGTCATGGCACTGACCGCAATTGTCCAGCGTATGGACGGCGTGGCTGAAAAATACATTGTCAGGCTGCTTTTGATACACCAGCCAGTTCACCTCGCGTTCCCTGTCAACATAATCAGTAATAAATTTCACTTCCTCAGGGTTTTCACCCAGCATGTCGGCGTGGCAGGCCGCGCAGTCTTCAGTCGTGGGCAGTCCGTGATACGAACCGTCCTCATTGAAGTAGTGGCATGTGGCACACTCCATGCCTGCTTCTTCCATGTGGAGTTTATGACTGAATTTTACGGGCTGGTGTTGCTCGCTGAAAAGAGCTTTGGGGAAAAACCACCATCCGACCACCAAGGCAGCGACGACACCAATGAAAAAGGGGGCTGCCGAACATTTGCTCTGCCCCTTTTTCTGGTCGCAAGAAACCATGCTGTTTCTTTCCTCCATATCCCTATCCGCCTCATTTAGAATTGAATATTAAGGAATTACCCACCGTGTCACAAATCACTTTCTACGCATGAGCATTGATTTATGTCAAGGTGAAACAATTCACGAACGACAGCTTATGCATTCTTGTTGTTTTCATGGCGAATTAGCAGCGCTTCTGCCGTTGCGGAGCGGGCTATACGTCAGACGAATTGTTGCGCGCGGTGACATCTTGCCCTGCCGAATTCCCCTAGCGCATTTTCGCCTTGAAACAAGGCTCTCCCCTGAAACAATTTCCAATTGTTCCAGGGAAATGCATAAGAGCATCTAGCGCTTTTCAAGCGTGAGATGCTCTAAAATGAAAGAACAAAAAGATCGTTACGGCAGATTGAACCGGCGCATAAACGCATAAGGCGCACAGTGCGCCGCCAAATTGACGAAATTCGTCATTTTGCCGCGCAGGGGGCGTCCTGACGGCTGCGCCGCGTATGCCGCCAAGGCGGAAACGTCCACGCTTCCCCCTTGAGTTATAACCGATCGCTTTTATCCGTTACTCGAGGTTTTACGTTGGGCATGTGCTATAACATTTCGCATTTGTTGAAAACACAAGTGTGAACAAACCGTTTTTCCGGCGTCCAGGGACCTCCCTGGCCGTCGTGCGGGAGCGAGCCCCCGCGACTTTATTCTTTTTTTTTGTCCGAAGGTCGCGTCCTTTATATATAGGTGAAGGGCGAGGCAAAGTCCTGCAAGCGGGGCAATTCCTGATCTTTCGCGGAGAGGTGCGCTTCATTCAGGGGCCAGGGGATGGCCAGGTCCGGGTCGTTCCAGATCAACCCGGCGTCGTTTTCCGGCGAGTATGGCGCATCCACTTTGTACTGAAATTCACTTCCGGGTTCGAGCGTCATATACCCGTGGGCAAAGCCCTTCGGTATCAGAAATTGACGAAAATTGTCCGCGGTAAGTTCCACGGCTTCCCATTTTCCGTAGGTCGGGGAGCCCTTGCGTAAGTCTACGGCCACATCGTAGACGCGCCCCCTGGTCACGCGCACGAGCTTTGTCTGCGCCGCGGGAGGTTGCTGGAAGTGCAGGCCCCGCAGGACGCCCACCGTTTCGCTGCGCGCGTGATTGTCCTGGATAAAGTGGTAGACCGGCAGGCCGTGCTTTTGCATTGCGAGAGCATTGTAGCTTTCAAAGAAAAAACCCCGTTCGTCTCGAAAAACCCGCGGTTCGATGATGTAAAGACCCGGGATGGAAGTTTCAATCACCTGCACTGGCGCATCGCTCCTTGTTGGCTGATTGCATATCTGTCCGAAGTTATTCGTCGATAAAAGGCTTTTCGATCTGTTCCTTGTCGACCATGTCGGGATCTTGTGAAGAAAAGCGTATTATATTGCGTAAGTGTGTGTAGCTGTCTTCATCCATGCCTTCAAAATCCACAGCCACCTGAGCATGCGTGTGGCGAACGATTTTTCCCTGGATTGTGAGGCGAACGTCTTCGCTCAGGGGAAGCGTCACGGTGCAAGGCAATCCTTTTTCAATGGACGCAACGGGGTGTTCCAGATCGCACAGCATGCCTTTGAGGCTTACGTTTTCAGTGGTTATGGCCAGGGATTGCCCCGGTAAATCAATGCGCCCCTTGAAATGGCCCGTGACACGGGTGCGTTTTCTTGTTTCTTGCATCGCAGTCCTCCTGGAGCGGTTAACCATGGCCCGGCTTTGAATTAAAAAATGGCGTAATCTCCAATGGGTGTCAATCAATGGATTGCGGAAGCGCTTCCGGCTCCTCCTCCTGGGGATAAGGGAGCAGTTGTGTCACCATCAGTGTTTCATATTGTCCTTTTCTCGGTTCGGTGACGACCAGAATCTCGGGACCGAATTCATAGAGCAGTCGTCTTTCCTCGGCTGAAGGCGAGGCCGCCATGCCGTCCGGGCGGACCGCAGCCGCTGCGCGAAAATCCGTTTCACCGGAGGCCACCGCATTTTGCAAGGCGACTGCCAGGGCGCTGGCATTGAGCTGGGAAAGACCGTTTTCCACGTTGCATCCCGTGTAGATGGTGCCGGTGCGGCCCAGCACGGCCGCCCCCATATTCACGCCGCTGTAGGGCGCATAGGCGAAAGCGCTCGCTTCGCGGGCCTTTTGCACAAGAGTCAGGATGTCGTCCTTGCCCAGTTCCGTCACAAACCAGCGGCGGAAGATTTTATCATATTCACCGGATTCGCGTATCTGGCGCAATCCCTGATTGATGAGCGCCAAAAGTTCGTCTTCTTCGCGATACACGGCGTAATACACGTTGGTAACTGCCAGAGGCGTTCCTACAGGGCTGATGCCCTTGAGACCGACCTTTTTCAGAAGGAAAAACGCGGTGCGGTCCGCGCCGAAGTAGGCGTCCACTTGTTCGTTGTACACGGCTTTGAGAGCTTCCAGGTCGCTTTCAAAGGCGACCACGATCATGCCGCCGCGTTCTTTGAGCATGGTTTCATACAGCGAGGCCTTTTTCACGCCGACTTTTCGCGCAACCAGCTGGTTGATGTTGGCCACTCTCCTGAAATCCTTCATAAAGAAACGGGCCTTGAGAGACACTGTGGGGCGGCTGGAAAATTTGTACAACAGCGCGCGTTGCTCCGTTTTGATCATACCCGAGCTTACCTGGACATCGCCGCTGGAGAGGTCCATGAGAACCTGCTCCCAGGGCAAGGGGCGCGGCATGAGTTTCACGTTGCTGCCTTGCAGCACCGCCTGGAGCAGTTCCACATCGAACCCATCGGCCTTGCCCTCGCGCTCGTAGGAAAACGGGGGGAATTCCCGGTCGTAACCATAGACATAGCGTCGTACCGGTTGATCGCGGCTGAAGCCGGAGTCCGGAGCCCGGGCGGTATCCTGCAAGGGGTCGGGCACCGCTTCATCGCGCACCAGGGCCGCCCCCTGTTCCACGGCCAGGGCGTTGCCTGTAAAGCCAGGCGACAGGGCGCAAATAAGAGCACAGGCCAGAATCTTGAGAAGCTGCATCATGGCGCGCCTTCCTTGAGTTGTGTTCAGAAACCTCCGTCGCGGAGGGCCGTAAAGGCGTTTGACGGGTAATTGTCGAAGAAAAATCCTTGGCAGAACCCGCACACGCGAGGGATGTAGCCGTTTCTGAAGGATTCCCGCACCTCCTGCATGCGGGGGCCGTTCCAGATTTCCTGCAGGCTGTTTTCCTTGAGATTGCCCAGCACATATTGGGGCGCGGCGCAACAGAGAGAAACCTTGCCGCTTTGGCGCACCAGCAGTTGACCGAACCAGGGAGCCAGGCAGGCGCCCTTGCGCAATTTCAAGGGAAAGACGTTGCGGCCGCACAGGGCGCGGCTGGCGCTGTTGCAGGTGTTTTTCCAGTTGTAGCCCTGAAACAGTTTGGTGGGCATCGTGCCCCATCCAATGGAAAGGCCCAGTTCTTTGCCCAAGGCGTCATATCCGGCCTTGCGTTCCAGAAAAGTGCGCATCACGTTGCGGTTGAACTGCCGGTAATAACTGAAATGGAAGTCCCGGTCCGGCATCTTTTGCCCCTTCAGGGAATACCAGTTGGGATTGAGCTTTTGAAAACGGACTTCCGGAATACGCAGTTCTGCGGCAAGTCGCAGAAAATCTTCAATTTCGTCGATGTTTTCCTGCATCACGATAAACGAGAAACAAAAATAGGGGCGCTTGCCCGTGGCGTCGCAACGCTCCACCAGGTAGGCGATGTTCTTTTTGATTTTGGCGAAATCCTGCCCCATGATGCGTCTGTATGTTTCAGCTCTGCCGGAGTGGATGGAGAAGCGTATGGAAAGGCGTGTTTGGGCCAGGAGATCGGCCACTTTTTTATTCAGGAAAAAGGCGGTGGTGTTCATGTGCAACACCATGTCGTGTTCCACGGCCTTATCCACGAAATAATCCAGGTCGGCCAGCAGCGGTTCGCCCAGGCCGTGGATGGCCAGCACTTCCATATCCTTATAATAGGGGGCCATGGCCTGCAGGAGCGGCGCGTCGGCGCGAACGGGCTTGGTGCCCCGGATGTGACACATGGCGCAGGTATAACAACAACCACGCACGGATTCCAGATAGACCACAGGGGGGGGCGACTGTACGACCACTTTGCGTTCTCGGAATTCCTGCATGGTTCTGGAAAAATCTTTACTCATTGTTTCCACCCAGTTGTGAGATTTGACGACGCTAGTCGCGAAAGTGATTTCTTACATGCCGATATGCTACACTGAAAAACCGCGCGTATCCAGAGGCTCTCCAAGGGGCTCCCCAGCCCTGGCGCATGCAACGGCGCGCGGCCGCAGAGCTATGTAACGCAAGAAGTGCGGATTGGCTATTGACCGGAGCGGCCGGTTTTGCTGGCGAAGTCCTTGCGCCAGCGTATGGCCAGGTAGAGCACGGGTACAAGGGCCGCGGCCTCTGCGATTTCGCGAAACAGGTACTTGTGCCCCAGCCAGTAGAGACCGGCTCCCAAAAGCATGGCCAGGAGGAGTTGCAGCACGGCGTCCAAGGGAATCATACGGAATCGCAGTTGGCAGTACCCCACGGAGAGCAGCCCCACGAATCCCTTGGTGATGACGATGGCCAGGGCCGTGCCCAGCAGGGGCCATTGCGGAATGAGCACAGCGCAGAGCACGAGGTTCAGCGCCAGGCCGATGCAGTAGAAGGTCAGAAGCAGCGGCGGTTTTTGCGCGCTGATCATGATGTAAGCCGCCAGATTGTGGATAAAGGCGAAAAAAATGCAGGCCACGAGATATTTTTGCATCCATACCGCGTCCTGATACGTGTCGCCGTATATCAGCAGGATGATGCGGTCGCTTTCGATGAAGAGCACGAACATGATGCACACTGCGGCGGCCATGAGCCAGCGCGAGGAAGTGCGCGCCAGATGTTTGAACTCTTCCTTGTCGTTCACCCACAGCTTCGCGAAGATGGGAAACATGATTTTGCCGAGCAGCATGGCCGAAATCAAGGAAGAAATACCTTCGATGGTCTGCCAGGTGACGCTGTATTGGGCCACGCCTTCGGCTCCGGCGGCGTTCTGCAGGAAAAAGATATTGATTTTATTGTAAAAGATTGTGACCACCGCCATGAGCGTGAACACGATGCTTTGCTTCCATGTGATCCACACCGCGTTTAATCTGCCCCAGTCGATATGGAAGTGCGCGCGCCGCATGACGCCGTAGGCCGAGCCCGCCATGTTGCACGCGGTTTCCACGAGCTTGAAAAAGCCTACGCCCACGGGAGAGAGCCCCATGAACAATGCCGCCAGGCCGTAGCTGAACCCCAGCCCCGCTCCCAGCGTGCGCACGCGCCCCTCCACATCCTGACGTCCGAGGATTTGCAGGACCACGAAAAAAGTGCTGTTGAGCGCTTCCAGGCCCACGCCCGTGCCGATGACCAGGATCAGCAGTCTGAGTTCGGCGCTGTAATCCTGCCAAAAGATGAAGCCCACCATGCCCAGGAGCGAGAGGAGGAGCAACACGCCTTTAAGCAGAGTGAATTGCGCGGCAAGCGCCGTGGGGTAGTCGGCCTTGCGAGCAAGCAGGGTGGCCAGATGTTGGTTCAAGCCGCATTCGGACACAAAACGCACGATTTGCCCGATGGAGAGGGCCAACATGAACTGCCCGTATGTGGTGCTGAAATTACGCGCGAGGTAAATGAGAAAAACGGTTTGAAAAAGTTCGCGAGCCCAATGAGCGCTGAACAGATACGCGAATTTGTGCAATATGCGGTGGTGTGGAGTTCTGGTTGGGGGCATGGGGTGCTTTGGCTGGAATAAAATGTGGGAAGAAAAACGGCTACAGGGCTCTACTGGCTGGAGGGGGCGCTGTCAAGTACGGGTGCGGTGCGCAAGGCTTGTCATGAGTTGTCTGATTTCAGTTGGATGCCCGGCATAAAGTTTACCTGCGAAAGTTGTGATCGTGTCCTTCGCCTGCTTGACCGGGGGGAGCTCAGGGAGCTTTTTCAAGGCAAACTTTTCGCAGTCCACTGGTTCGATTTTAAGTCCCTGATCCAAGGACGTACAGAAATTCTGCAATGTCGCGCCGGAGATGCGTTCTTTTTCCATTTCGCACACATTCATGCAGTGGGCAAATCCGAGCACGCTGGAGGGGGTGAGGCCTTCATTGACTTTCCGAATACGTTCGTTGATCTGCTCGGACCAGTCCATAAGCATTTTGTAATTGATGGAAACGAGTTTGCGGGTGCTGCCGCGCGGGGTGTGGAGCCTGCCGTTCATATACTCGTCGATTGCTTGCTGAACAATCTCATAAACATGCAGCACCAGCTTGATGTAGCGGTTTTTCGCAAACAGGGCGTGCGGAACGGGAAAGTGGCGCTGAGGTTCGACTTGCTCGGTCCAAAGCGGCAGCTTGTCCGCGGAGACATCCAGCATGGCGTATAAAGTCTTCACGTTTTCCCGGTCAAGCAACACCATATGGAGCAGGGCCGCTTTTTCCAAAACCAATGATACCTGGTCGTTCAGGTGCTGGACCTTGAGGGCAAAGCGCTCCTTTTCCTCATCCAGTGAGCTGCGCTCACCAAAGAAGTTTTCAGCCATCTCCAGGAGAGTTTCCTTCTCCAGGGCGTTAAAATAATCGTCCATGTTGCCCATCGTTTGAACTCCATGACATAATCGTTTCTACGTACTGCGTCGTGCGCTGTCAAACCGCGGCGTAAGGTTCTGACCGCGAGTCTGAGTTGAAGGTCGCGGATTGTCCTGTTATTGTGTGTTGGCGCAATACTGTTTTTCAGACTATCAGGGAAGGTTTTTTTTTCGGAAAACCACCTTTCGACGTTGCGTTTGAAAAGAGAATACGGAGGTTGCTTCCCGTTGCAGTGCATTTTATGTTTATTGCGCTTTCACAAGTATGAAGTAACGAGGTGTGAGCCTCACTATTCACGGCAATGCAAGTGGAATGTTATGATGCGCAACGGTTATGAATAATTTTTCAAGAAGGCCGCCGCCCGGCTGTGTGGCGCCGGCCGCGCCGGGCCGGTGGTTTTCGTAAAAAGGCGCATCCATACAGGTTTTTATGTTTTACAAAAATACAAAACGCTTATTGTGAATTGGTGTTGTCAGGACGTGTCCTAAAAAAACGCTGACTCGAAAAGCCTTCCAATAAGCGACATCAGTATTCACAATGAGTAGCTCGACGTTTTGAACAGGACGCATACTGTAACATTATATATTTGTTGAAAAAATAAGAATAAAATTGTCCGTTTTCCGGCGTCCGGGGGCCTCCCCTGGTTGTCGTGCTGG
The DNA here is from genome assembly GCA_964517355.1 of uncultured Desulfovibrionaceae bacterium. Classification (GTDB taxonomy): domain Bacteria; phylum Desulfobacterota; class Desulfovibrionia; order Desulfovibrionales; family Desulfovibrionaceae; genus CAZFCK01. The sequence goes on from CAZFCK010000104.1 coordinate 12,294, forward strand.
CGCGAAACCACGCGACTTTATTCGATTTTTTTTAGTCAGAAAGTCGTAATGGGTAAGCCTTCACCTTCCAACGTGAGTTTGCTTGAGAGGAGGAACGATGCTGGAGATGCAAGAGATTCTCACTCCAAAGTTGCGACAATTGGCCGAGGTCCTAGTTGCGAGAAACTGGCGCATGGCCACTGCCGAATCATGCACGGGCGGCTTGTTGTCCGGCCTGCTCACTTCTTTGCCGGGCAGCTCCCGGTGGTTTCAGGGGGGAGTGGTGAGTTATCAGGATGAGGTGAAGCGCGATCTGCTGAAGGTGCCGCAGACGATACTCGAGCAACATGGCGCTGTGAGCAAGGAAACCGTGCAGGCCATGGCCTTGGGGATCTGCGGTCTTCTTCACGTGCCTGTGGGCGTGGCCACTTCAGGTATTGCCGGACCGGACGGAGGGAGTGTGGAAAAACCCGTGGGCACTGTCTGTTTCGGCATGGCGATTGACGGACTGGTTATGAGCGACCTATTCCTGTTCACAGGCGATCGGGCCTCCATACGCCGGCAGACGGTGGTCATGGCCCTGGATCTGCTGTTGGAACGCCTGCCCGCGGGGCTTTTCGCCGCGGAAGGGTAGCGGCGTGCGCCTTTGGCCGGCGTTGTCCATACAAGAAAATATTTCCCTTTGTTTTTTTCCGGGAGAAACCATTAGCGCATTTTCGCCTTGAAACAAGGCTCTCCCCTGAAACAATTTCAAATTGTTACAGGGAAATGCATAAGAGCATCTAGCGCTTTTCAAGCGTGAGATGCTCTAAAAGAACATGGGGGCGCTGATGACGGTCCGCGCATTTTTGGGCTTGCCTCTTCCGGAAGCGTATCAACAGGAGCTGGAAAGGCTTCGCAAACGCTGGCAGTATCGATTGCGTTCCAGGTTGACCTGGACCAGGCCGGGCAATTGGCACATTACACTTAAGTTTTTGGGTGATACGCAAGAGGCTGCCGTGCCCCGGATTCAAGAGGCCTTGGAGTGCATACGCTGGGAGGCGTTTTCCTTGAAAGGCGCGTCAGGAGGTTTTTTCCCTCCCGCCCCAGCAAATAAACCTCCGCGGCCACGGGTGGTGTGGGTCGGATTGGGGCAAGGGGCGCGTGAAACCGCGCAGCTGGCCGGTGCTGTGGAAACTGCCTTGGCTCCACTGGGGATTCCGGCGGAAGATCGCGAATTCAGAGCGCATTTGACTCTGGCGCGGGTCAAACAGGCCGTCGCCGATGACGCATGGGGCGCATTGCTGCAGGAACTCCACGCCCTGGAGTGGCCCGTATGCGCCATGGATCGGTTCGTTTTGTGGAAGAGCGTGCTCGGGCCCGGAGGCCCCGCTTATACGCCTTTGACCGTTTTCACAGCCAAAGATTGAAAACTCGGCTTGCTGGGTGGTGCGTGTGTTATAACATTTCGTATTTGTTGAAAAACAAGCATTGAATAGTCGTTTTTTTTCCTTTAGAGCATCTCACGCTTGAAAAGCGCTAGATGCTCTTATGCATTTCTCTGGAACAATTGGAAATTGTTCCAGGGGAGAGCCTTGTTTCAAGGCGAAAATGCGCTAGTCCGAAAGCCGTATTGAAAACGTGTTTCAGAACGGTTGTGCCGCGAGGGGAACCCCTTGTTGCCGGCTGCGCATTTCGAGGTTCCCCCCCATCAAAGACCGTTACGTAACGTCAAAAGACATCGCCAGGGGCGCGGACGCCCCCACGGACGCGGCTGTTTACGAGTAGTCGCCGCGGTTGAATTTCACTTGCTCGGTGACAGTCATAATTTCAAGTTCATTGACCATGGAATGCAGCGACGGGTTTTGCTGGTCCAGATTCGGGACGCCGGCCTTGATTTGCTGGACGCCGCTCTGGATACTTTCAAGCATGCCGTATGCCTGGCGTAAACTTTCTTCGGCCAGAGGCGTGCTCAACTTCTGGGCATAATTTTCCCATTGGCTCAGGAGACTGTCGATATTATCCATGACCTCTTGCTCTGTAGGGCTCTGGTTGTCCACCTGAGAAACGCCTTGCAATGCCTGAAGGGCCTGGGCGCTCAGGACTCCGGCACCGGGGGGAGGAGCCGCGGCCTTTTCCGTATCGGGCGAGTTTTTTTGCACTTCCTGTGCGAGCATTTCACCGAACGTTCCTGGTTCTTCGCTCGATCTCACCCGCTGCCGTTGTTCCACGTCCTGCAGAGGGGTTAATTGATCAGTTCGGATTTTCATTGCTCACCTCTCTCATGTTTGCTGACATCCAAGCAATAAGCTTGCCAACTTTTTTTTGATCGTAACATGCTGAAATTGCGTAATGCCCTGGGAAGTTTTTTCCGCATCGCTTATGCTTTGTCATTGCCCTTATCGGAAACACGTCCTATAACTATAATGTAAACCACAAGAAATATCTTGTCTATTTCCCGGCGCTCTGGCACAGCATATAACTAAGGTTATCGGTCGCAATGAAAACTGCTTAAGTTTGTTAGGCAATGAAACCATAGACGCGGGTTCCTTGCGGACCCAGGAGGCACGACAATGGTCGAGATCAAAAAAATCCTGTGCGCGGTGGACTTCTCGGATTCCAGTTCAAAGATTTCCGACTATGCCAAGACCCTTGCGGCAAAGCATAACGCCAAACTGCTGGTCATTTATGCTGCCCCGTCTCTTTCCCAGTACGTTGGCTTTCATGTTCCGCCCAATTCCATCGAGAATTTCGTGGGCGAAATCGTTTCCGGCGCTGAAAAAACCATGGAAACCTATCTGAGCGAAAACTTCCCCGGATTGCAGGTGGAAGGCAAGGTCGTCACCGGATACGCGGCGGAAGAGATTATCAAGGCCGCGGAAGAGGAACAGGTGGACATGATCGTCATGGGCACCCATGGACGCACCGGCATCGACCGCATTCTTTTCGGTTCCGTTGCTGAAAAGGTAGTGAAAAGCTCTCCCATTCCCGTGCTGACGGTACGTCCGTAAGGCGTTTTGCGGCGCGTGTTCAATAGCAGGAAAAGCTTGGCAGGGGAAAACCTCTGGGGTTGCCGCCGGCGGCCGTAAGGCGCGAAACGCCCCTCCTGCTGTTTGTCGTTACTAGAGGTTTTCCTTTGGGTTTTTATAACCCATTGAAATAGTTTGCCATCCTGGCTGATTGTTTGTGGATGAGGATTCGGGTGGGAACCTTTTTTCAACAAGGTTTCCACCCGGAGTTTTTCAAGATTACCATCTCGATTTTCTGAGCAGAGTACACACCATAACATTGTATATTTGTTGAAAAAACAAGAATTGAATTGTCCTTTTTCCGGCGTCCAGGGGCCTCCCCTGGTCG
>CAZFCK010000105.1:0-15571 GCA_964517355.1 uncultured Desulfovibrionaceae bacterium
AATTGGAAATTGTTTCAGGGGAGAGCCTTGTTTCAAGGCGAAAATGCGCTAGGAACGCCCACTTTTGAAATGATGCGGATGATTTCAATTGAAACAACAACGTTCTGCCTCAAGAGGAGAAGGCGCATAGTTGTTCCCGGAAAGCACCTTGTGCTTCCCCCATGTGCGCCGGACATCCGGAAAAGGAGCCTTCATGCTCTTTAAGTGTTCAAATTGCCAGAAAGAGTTGAATATCCCCGACGATAAGCTTCCCAACACGCCTCGTTTCAAGGTGAAATGCCCCCATTGTCAGGAGCGCGTCGTCTTGGATAGAAACGCGCCTCAGGATCAAGGGATTCAATTGGAGATGGCTCCTGATTTACGGCATGAGCAGGAATTTGAGGAGGAGCAAGTCAAAACGCCCCATGTTGAACCGGAAATTTTTCCGCCGGGAGCGCGTATTGTGTTTGTGGCGTTGAACTCAAAACGTTGGATTGAAGAGAGCGCCAATTTTTTTCAGGAGATGGGCTATCACGAGAGCCGCGCCCGAGATGTGCAGGAGGCGGTCATGAAATTGCGGCTGAACGACTATCATGTGCTGCTTGTGGAAGATACGCCGCAGTTCGCGCCCATCATTCGGGAAATTGGGTTATGGCCGGGCATAAAACGCAGAAAGCTCAACGTGGTGTGCATAGGCGAGCACGCTCAAAGCCTTGATCCCCGCATTTCATTCAAAATGGGCATCAACACCTATATAAACGTTCATGAAACCGAGCGGGGGCATGATCTCTTCGCCATGGCTCTCAAGGGCTATGATGAATATTACCGCTATCTGCAAATCGCTCAGGGTGAAGCGTAATTATTTCGATTTTCGGACTTAAAGAAAAAAGAATAAAGTCGCGGGGTTTCGCGCCCGCACGACGACCAGGGGAGGCCCCTGGACGCCGGATAACGGATGATAAAGCTGCGGTTATCGTCTGTAACATTGTCATCATACTGACAAGTTATGTCAGTCGAAAAGTCTTGGAGATTCTCAAGAACCTTTTCCAAAAAAAGGTTCTTGAGCCGCCGGCATTCACATTTCTGAGCAACATGCTCTAGAGCATCTCACGCTTGAAAAGCGCTAGATGCTCTTATGCATTTCCCTGGATCAATTGATAATTGTTTCAGGGGAGAGCCCTGTTTCAAGGCGAAAATGCGCTAGCGGGACAGGAGTTCCAGCCCCATGCCCGGGTCGAGCTTCCGGGTAAGGCCGGTATCGGTTATCTCGATGATGACGACTTCGGCCACTTTCCAGATGGAGGCGCCCAGGCGCACGCATCCGGTTATGGTTTTTTCCGCCCGTCCCAAGGCCGCGTGCATATGCAGCTTCATTTCGCCGGCGGCGTTCGGGAAAAGGGTGCCCACTGCGGCCGCCTCGTGAACGGCGTTGACGGCCCGGGTCATGACGTTGAGCTGTTCGGCGTCGCCGTCTTCAGGCCCCACGACCATGGTTCCCTTGCCCACCCCGCCGAGCAGGGCGCACAGTCCGCCCTGGAGGGCGTTTTCACGGGCAAAGTTTTCTATGCAATCGGGGAGACGATCCCCGTCTTCAAGGCGCAGTACAAACACGCGCCCCAATTTTCCTTGCTGCACCTGCATGGTCAATGCTCCTCTGTTATACGGGCGGCGAGCCCGAAATCGTCAAGCACAAGATAGAGTGCCGGCACTACCAGCAGCACCAGCAGGGTGGAGGCCAACAGGCCGAAGACAATGCTCACCGCCAGAGGAATAAGGATTTGCGCCTGGAGGCTTTTTTCCAACATCAGGGGCGCAAGCCCCAAAATAGTGGTCACGCTGGTGAGCAGAATGGCGCGGAATCGCATGCGGCTGGCCATAGTGGCGGCTTTCAGGGGATTTTCGCCTTGTTGTATGTTCAATTTTATGAATTGCACCAGGAGGATCGAATCATTGACCACCACGCCGGCCAGAGAGACAAAGCCCAGGATGCCGGGCATGGTGAGTTCATACCCCATGAGCATGTGCCCCCATATGACGCCGATAAGCGCCAGAGGAATGGCCGCAATGACGATGAACGGTTCGATATAGCTGCGGAATTGGAAGGAAAGCAGCACGAAGATGCCGAAAATCCCAACAATAAGGGCCGTGCGCAAGGACGTTTCGGTTTCGTCGCCCTCGGCGGATTGACCTTGCAGTTCAAAGCGCAGGTCGGGGTATTCATCTTTGAGCCGCGGCATGAAGCGGTTCATGGTGTCGCTGACAATGGCGTTGGCGTTGCCCAGACGTGTGTCCACATCGCCCTGGATCGTCACGGTCCGCACGGAGTCTACGCGGGCTATGCGCGCCCAGCCCCGCCCCGGTTGGATATATGCGATGGCGCGTAGCGGCGTATGCTGACCATCGGGAAAAGTGACTTGGAAATATTCAAGATCGGCCAGAGAATCGCGGTCCTTCCGTGGCAGGCGCACGTCGATTTCATAGGCCTCGCTGCCGCGTTGCACTTCCGCCGCCGTGATGCCGTGAAACGCGGCGCGGAGTTGTCTGGCGACGGTCTGCGCGTCAAGTCCCAGTGAAAGCGCCCCCTCGCGTAACGTGACGCGCAATTCAGGCTTGCCGGGGCGCAAGTCGTCGTGCAAATCCACAACGCCATTGTACCCTTGCAACCAGTCTTGCAATTCGCTGGACGCCGTGTCGAGACGCCGCAAGTCGCTGCCTTGCAGCCGAATATCGATGGCCATTCCAGCGGGGCCGACTTGCGGTTGCTTGTAGGCGATGCTCAACACGTCCGGGAGCTGTCCGACGTTTTCGCGCCACAGGTGTTTCAGGTCTTCGAGCCGTGCGTTGCGTTTTTCCGCTTCGAGCAGATCGGCGGTGACCGTGGCGACGTGCGGCCCGCTTTCTCCGGCGTCGGTGTTGCGGTTGTATTGTATGCTCACGTTTTGCACCAGACTCTGCTGTGCGCCGTTCAGCTTCGGCTGCAGCGGCGTGAGGGTTTCATTGGCTTTTTGCAACCCCTCCACCACGTCCGCCACCACTTCTTCGGTGCGATGCAGCGGTGTTCCCTGCGGGAGCAGGATGTGCGCCATGAGCACGTCGCCGTCGGTGTCTGGAAACGGCGAGGTTGGGAGTTTTCCCGAGGCCACCATCCCCACGGAAGCCACGAATGCACCAAGTACGAGCCCGAGAAAGAGGTAGCGCCATCGCAGGGCCCAGTCCACCGTGCGCCCAAGGATTTTTTCGCGTGCATAATCGATTCCGGCGTTGACTACACTGCGAAAGCGCCCTGGAGGGAGATTTTCCTTACCGCGCAAGGAATGGGCCAGATGGTTGGGCAGAATGCAGAAAGCCTCCACCAGGCTCACGGTGAGGGTCAGAATAAGTACAAGGGGCATGACCCACAGAACCTTGCCTATGTCGCCGGCAATATAGAGGGCGATGGCGCCGAAGATGCATACCGTGGTCAGATAGGAGGAGAAAACACCGGGCAGGACTTCGGTGGTGCCTTCGATGGCCGCGGCAAGGGCCTTTTTGCCTTTTGCCAGATGCGCGGCCACGTTTTCCGCGATGACGATGGCATCGTCCATGAGCAGACCCAGGGCCAGGAGCAGGCCGACCATGGTGATCATGTTCAGGCTCAGGCCGAGGTGGCGCATGGCGAAGAAGGCTCCAAGAAACGATACCGGCAAACCCATGACCACCCAAAAGGAAAAACGGAACGAAAAAAAGAGCCACATGGAAAAAAATACCAGGAGCAAGCCTTGAATGCCGTTGACCGTGAGCAGGTGGAGCCTGTCGCCCACAATTTTCGATACGTCCTGCGTGACGGTGAGCTGCACTGTTGGGGGGGAGAGCCGGCGTTCACGTTCCACAAATAGTTCCACAGCGTCCCGGATGCGCAGCGCGTCTTCATCTTTGGCTTTATTGATTTGCAAGATACCCGCGCGGGTGCCGTTGAAAAGAATGCGTTCCTCATCGAGTTCAAAACGATCCGTGATGGTCGCGATCTGCCCCAAAGGCAGTTCAGCCCCGGTACTGCTGGAAACGACCAGCAACTCCCCCAATTCTCGCGGGGTGATGCGTTCGTCGGCAAAGCGCACCAGAATGTCCGCCCGGCGGGTTTCTATAGTTCCCGCGGGCAGGTTGACGCTTTGGCGCTCGATGGCTTGCGCCACATCCTGAATGGAAAGGCCGTGCTGCCGCAGCACAAAGCTTGGTATCTCGACGCGCAGCTGGTGCTCGGAAAAACCCAGGACATCGACCTGTGAGACTTCGGGCAACTGCAGCAGTCGGTCCTTGAGTTCTTCACAGAATAGTTTGAGGTGCGGTACGCTCATGGGCCCGCTCACCGCGATGCTCATGACCAGGTCGGTTCTGTTTATCTGTTTGGTGACAGGCTGCTCCACGTCTTCCGGGAAGTCGTCAATGGCCTCCACTTCGGTTTTCACGTCGCTCAGGAATTGCCCAAGATCACCGTTGTCGGTCATCTCCGCATGCACATAGGCGATGTTCTCCTGAGCTTCGCTACGGATCTCTTTAAGGTTGGGAATGCCGTCAAGGGCGTCTTCGATGCGCTGGCACACGGCTTCCTCGACTTCTTCCGCCGTGGCGCCGGGATATTGCACAGAGATTTCCACCACGGTGGGCGAGAAGCTGGGGAACGTTTCACGTTGGAGCTGCGTCAGCGTAGTCAACCCCATGAAGATGAAGATGAGCATGAGCAGATTGGCCGCGGTGGGGTGGGCGGCAAACCAGGCTACAAATCCCTTGTAATCGGTATGACTGGCTGGAGGGGCGTTCATTGTAACGGCGCCTCTGCAGTGGCTTCGGCAATGACCGCTTCGCGCAAGGCGGGGTCGAGCTGGGGCAAAAGCAATTGCCCCGCTATGGCCGGTTCAAGATCTGAGATGACCACTTGTTCGTCAGGCGCCAGCCCCTCCTCGATGGCGACAATGCTTCCCTGGGCGTAGCCCGGCTTTACGTTGCGCAGTTCCAGGCGGCTGGCGTTGTTCACCACGTAGACCACGTTTCCTTGGCGCAGGGCGATGCGGGGGATGACGACTTCGGCAGGGCGCGGCTGGCCTTGCAGTTCCACCTGGCAGTACATGTTTTTCAGAAGAGGAGGGCGTTCGCCCGGAATGGCTTGAACGTAAGGATCGTCCACCACCACGTAGACCGGCACCGTACGGGTTTGCGGGTCAATTTCCTCGCCCATGCGCGAAAAGCGGGCTTGCCATTCAAGGGTATCGTCTCCTAGGGGCAAGCGTACCACGGCTTTGAGCCCCAACATGGTCCGGAGATCATCCATGGAGAATTTGTTCTGCGCCGCCATTTGTTTGAAGCCCTTGCCCGAAACCACGCGGCGCATGGCCGCGAGCGGCATTTGGGCGGGTATTTCAGCCGCGGCGATGTCGTAGGCTTGGGCCAGCACGCTCCCTGGAGGAGCGTATTCATGAAGTTCAACATTGAGCTTTTCAATGCGTAGCGTGAAGGGTGCGCGGATTTCCGTGCGCCCCACATCGAGACGGGTGCCAGCGAGTTGCGAACGGCCGGATTCCAACTGCGCTTCCAGGGATTCGCGTTCCGCGGGGAGCAGATTCAGGCTGTTTTCCAGATTTTGGACCGCGTTTTTTTGCGAGAGGAATTTCTGCTCTTGTTGGTCCACTTCCGATTTGGAAATGGTGCCCTTTTCAACAAGCTGGCGTTTGCGTTGCAATTCTTTGGCCGAGATTTCGAGCGAGCGGCGTTCGATTTCAAGAATGCGTTCATAGTTGTGCTGCCGCTGCTCCAGTTCGGTGATCCGCGCCCGTAGATCAGCCACGTCCGCTTCACCTTTTGTGGTGGCCAATCCGTATTCCTCGGGGTCGATGCGGAACAGCAGGGCGTCTTTGGGAATGATGCCGCCCACATCCAGGTCCGGATGCATTGTGACGATGGTGCCCCCGACTTGGGACACGGCCTCCCAGGTAATGCCCGGCTGCACGCTGCCATATCCGATGGCGCGGGGCACAACGGCGACTTTGGGCGCCTGTATGACACGCACGGAGCGGCTGTGCTCAACGAGGGATTCCCGGCTTGGGGGAGTGCGCGAACGCATCAATAAGACGAAAATGGCCACGCCTATAGCGAGGGCGAACACAAACAGCAGGACGTTCAAGCGCTTTTTGTTGCTCATGTGCGTATGGAACCCTTTGAGAAAGTTATTATGTGCTGAGCAGATGGGATTATTGATGGGAGCGGTAAAATTTATAACGGCCAGCTCCCGCGGCATTCGCCGCTGGCCCCGCCAACGTCGTGGCCTTTCTTATGAGTTGGTGCGGGATAATTAAAAAATTATGCACCGATAACCATCAGCCGCTGATGCGGTCTCGGCCGCAGGCCCCCCCGTCGCCTTGAGGAACAAATGGATATGTATTTTGTTCCCGCAGTGGTATAGTTGCTTTGAAAGAATGAATCGTAATACCAATACACACTGCGAGCCAAATATTCAACTTTTTTGAAGGGAGATTAAGGACGTTGGGAGAGAAAAGCGGTAAGGTTTGCTGGGGGAGTTCCCCCGACTACTGCGCTATGAAGAGATTTTTCATTTTGCTGTGCTGTAGTAACGCATCGAACATTGTAAAGCGAAAGCGACGGCAAGAGCTGTGGAATGGTTATTTTTGCAATTGCAAGTCTGTAATGACATTTTGGAAAAAAGTTTTTTCAAATGGCCCGAACCCGCTGTTTTTGAGAAGAAGTGCGCGATATTCCGCATAAGTGTAACACTTCAGGCCATTTTCAACTACATTGTTTCCTTCGTAATAATATTCTCGGGGAATGGGATGCATATTCAGCGTATAGTCGTACACCATGTCATCGACTTCGCACCATGCATAGACAAGATAACGCCCCCTGTGGCGTATGACTCCGTGGACAATGACAGGAGCCTCCTGCGCATGGACTTGAGCAGCTTCGTAGGCGGCACTGAAGCAGCGGGCGACATCACAGGTCCGGCTCGTTTTTTTCTTTTTGGTGAAAAACATGACCCATGCCCCCTGATGCGGCTGCAATGCCGGAAAAGGTTAATGAGCAAATGTGCCGGGCTTCGTGGAACCTGCTGCGAAGCGTGGGCACGTCGGCAGCAAAAGGTGGCTGAGGTATAAGGATGTAAGAGAGCGGTCCGTCTGATACATTCCGCTCAGTTAATAAATCGCCCTCGGGACCTTGTCAATAATACGTCAATACCGGCGGGACTTGAGCGGCCCATGAACGGGCCTCTGGACCTGTGCCCTGAGCTTTGCTACATATTGCGCAATGATGCGGTACAAGACCGCATCCATCCCTCTTACGGAGTCTCTACCATGATGAAAGGTTTGTTTCATAAGTTTGGTTGTCAACGTTTGCTGGTTCTCGCCCTTTGCCTGTGGCTTTGTTTGAGCGTTGTGCATTGCGGCGGCGGTTCGCCTCCAATCGATTGGAATGAGCGCATAGGTGTTTACACTTTGGAGCAGGCGCAACAGGATTACGGAGAACCTCAAGGTTATCAGGATATTGGCGATGGCACCCGGCTCTACCTGTGGTACAACCAGGGGCGGTTCAAGTGGTACAACGTGGTGGGCCTGGTATTCGATCAGCAAGGCAAATTGGTGAAAGTGGACCGCAACGAACGCGATTAGCGCATTTTCGCCTTGAAACAAGGCTCTCACCTGAAACAATTTCCAATTGTTCCAGTGAAATGCATAAGAGCATCTAGCGCTTTTCAAGCGTGAGATGCTCTTATGCATATTGACTACGACTTTTGAACTTAAGAATGAATTGAATCGTTGACTTTCACTCCATCAGGACGACAGGGGGAAGCCCCTGGACGCCGGTAAGACGCTTTGCCCGTGTGGATTTGGCGGAACCGCCTTATCACGCACCGGATGACCAACTACCGTCGCGTCTTTCTGGACTTCCGGATTCGGTTGATATGAGAGCATCTCAACCTCGACTTTCTGCGCGGGACGCATACTGTAACAGTGCATATTTGTTGAAAAAATAAGAATCAAATTGTCCGTTTTCAGGCGTCCAAGGGCCTCTCCTGGCCGTCGTGCGGGCGCGAAAGCCCGCGACTTTATTCTTTTTTTCTTTAAGTCCGAAAGTCGTAATCTCATCTTTGAAAAAGTATAGATGCTCTTATGCATTTCCCTGAAATTATGAACATTGTTTCAGGGGTGAGCCTTATCCAAAGGCGAAAATGCGCTAACGCGGCTTTGTTCCTACAGGTTTTTTCCTACAGATGATCACCTCGCTATGTGTTTCGAATCGAATAGTACGGCAGGCTTTCGGACGGTTTTCAGGAGAACACGCCGTCTGAAGGCCCGCCGATAATTTCTCTCAGCAAAGCAGGGCGAAAAGCCCCCAGAATTTCCAAGGGGAAAGCGCGAATGAAACGTGTTCGTCCCGTCCCGGCTTCCCCTTGCCTGCGCTTTGAATAGCAATTCGCTCATGAGAGAGCTGTATCGTAGCGTATCCGCATTGCGAACAGCTCCCGTGTAATACCATTTATTCCACCGTCCCTTCCAGCCCGCCGCGGATTCATTGCCACTCACGCTATTAATGTCACGGCATTGTCACTTTTTAAGCTATTCTTGATATTTTTATCTTGGCAGTATACACTGAGTGTTACTTTTTTTAAAAGTATAACCTTTAAATAATACGATATTTAAGACAGGATGCGATCTTCCAATAATCGCTGGTAACACTTTGGCGGGATAATGGCTGCCGTTAAAATAATCTTTGATTTCAGTATATTGTATGTAGTGATGTCACTTTACAAGATGTCGAAGGCTGTGGTAGCAAGGTTTGTGAAAAATATAACAATTCAAAACACTGTTATGCTTGTAATTATTCTAAATCGACTAAAACTCTGCCATTTTGAGGAGGCGTAACGTGCTATCCATCCCACGCCGTACCGCAAGGGTTTTGCCTGACCACTTAACCTCCCGCAATACCTTGCAAGCCTGTCTTTTCCGCCCGAATTCGTATTTCTCTGGTCTGATCTTTCAAGATGCATCACTGGACAGCATCATGCTCGTTGATCAGGGTTTTTCTCCTGGTAAAAAAGTCATCACCCACATCATATGTTGCCCATGGAAATACTATCGACCGCATTCGCTCTTCTCCCCCGACTCCGGGAGGACCCATTATGAGCACTAATCCATCCAATGATGTGGTATGTGTTGGAAATACTTTTGTTCTCAGCACGCGCATCCGTGAGGGGCGCGTTGAAGACGCCTGGAGCACCGGCAAAATGGTGCGCATCATCGACGCGCTGCTGAAAAAGGAGATGTCGCAAAGTGGAGAACCGCATTTTGTGCAACGTGCCTATTGCCTGTGCAACGATGCCCATACGTTGGCCACTGTGCGTGCATTTGAGGCGATAGCCGGTGTTACGCCGCCGAAAAACGCCCGTCTGGTTCGCAGCTTGGTGCAGGCCGTGCAGTGCATTCAAGATCACTTGCTCCATTTTTACCATTTTTATCTTGAGGATTGGGCAAGCACGGCCCGGGCGTTGCACGCCGATCCGCGGCAATCCATGCTCCTGGCGGCTTGCCAGGACAAAGACACGCCTTTTTTCAAAGAATTTCAAAATTCCTTAAGGATCAAGGCGCAACAGACGGCTCACAGGGATCATAGCGCCTACCAGGGGGAAGATGCGTTGCATCTTCTCCTCTTGAGCCATGTACAGGACTCTCTCGCAGTACGTTCCACACTTTCGCAGATCATTGAGTTACTCGGCTGCAAAGGTATTTGTCATGCTGTCTATGAAATTGGAGGATTATCCGATTCCATTTGTCTTGACGCGTCCGTTCGAGACGCCATATTTTGCCGTCTTGATGCGTTTGAGCGATTTGTTGCTGAAATTCTGCTGCCGGACCAATTGCGCATAGCCGGCGCCTATCCGCAATGGACGAGGGAAGGGCGGTTCGATTCCTTTCTCACCTGGGGCGATTTCACGCACCCTGCGGAGGATGCCCTGCTGTACCCGAGCGGTGTGTTCACCGCTGAACCAGATGCACTAAACGGCATGGCCCTGCATGCGCACCCTGCGGCCCCGCAACAGGTCCGGGAACTCGATGCCTCCTCCTGGACGTCCGAAGACGCGGACTATTACCGGCTGCGGTTCGGTTCTCGCGGTCCATCCTGCCGCTGGAGTGAGCAATCACTTTCCTGGATTACGGCGCCGCGTCACGATGGCATGCCCTATGAAGTGGGACCGTTGGCTCGTGTGCTGGGCGCCTATGCCAGCGGTGAATCGCAGGTGCGCCCCGCAGTGGATGCGGCTCTTTCTCAGGCGAAATTGCCGCTGCAAGCCTTGTGCTCCACTATGGGGCGGGTACTTGCGCGCGGCATTGAATGCGCCTGCCTTGTCGCGGCGGCGAAAAAATGGCTCACGGCATTGGATACGGCCTTGACGCACGGGGATAGCTGCCTACGGCATCCTTATTCACTGCCTGCATGCGGCAGTGGCCTGGGCCTGGTGGAAGTGTCCCGCGGGGGACTGCTCCACCGCGTTGAACTCGAGAATAACACGATCATTAAGCATGATTATCTCATCCCCACCTTATGGGGGTTTTCTCCGCGAGGAGAAGGACGGCGCGGTCCCTTGGAACAAGCGTTATTGCAGACCCCGGTGGCCGATGCGGCGCATCCCCTGGAGATTTTGCGCACAGTGCACGCCTTTGACCCCTGTAATACCCAGCTGCTTCTGGTTGATTCTTCCGATACCGAACACATCTCTCTTGTTACCGCAAAATAAGCAATGCGCATATATAGATAAGGAAAAAGCGCATGAAACGAGCAGATATTCTCGATGCATTGAAGCATGTTGAAAATGAAGAATACCTTTTCACACAAGCAGACAACGTCCGCAAAGAGCATTGCGGTGACGCCGCCCAATTGCGCGGTGTAGTTCATTTTTCAAATTATTGCTGTAAAAATGACTTGTATTGCGGTCTTGCAAACTTCAACACGGCGACGAAACGTTTCCGCATGTCCGAAGACATGATTGTGGAAACCGCATGTGCCATTGCCGATGCCGGCCTGCGCACAGTGGTGCTCCAGTCCGGTGAAGATTATCACTATACATGCGCCATGCTGTGCTCCATCATTGAACGCATTCTGTCAAAGGTGGACGTGGTCATCACGTTGAGCCTGGGCGAACGCCCCCATGATGAATTGCGGGCCTTCAAAGACGCAGGCGCCGCCCGCTATTTGATGAAGCATGAAACCATGAACCCGGCGCTCTATGCCAAAATGCGGCCAGGCCAGAAACTGGAAGACCGCCTGCGCAACATTGAGTTTTTGCGCGATGTCGGCTTTCAGGTGGGCGTGGGCAATATTGTGGGGCTACCTGGTCAAACCATGGAGGATTTATGTGAGGATATTGTTTATTTTCAGCATCTTCAGCCAGACATGGTGAATGTGGGCCCATTTATTCCCCATGCCCAGACGCCCCTGAATCAGGAAGCGCCTGGAGACCTCAATCTCATGCTGCGCGTCTTCGCGTTGACACGCATCGTTACAAGAAACACCCATCTGGCCGCGGCCAACACCGTCGCCACCCTGTTCCCGGAAGACGGGCAGTATCTCGCTTTTATCCATGGCGGTGCGAATGTGCTCATGCCCAATTGCAATCCCTTTGTGAAAAGCAAGACGGACAAAATTGAATATGAATTTCAAATTACAACCCACAAGCGTTACGTCTCCATTGATGATGCCAAGGACGTTCTACAACGCGCAGGTAGAACCATGGATCAAGGCAAGGGAGATTCTTTAAAACTGCAAGGAGGACGGCTTTGATCAAGGTTGCGATTTACGGCAAAGGCGGCATTGGGAAATCGACCGTAACGTCCGGCATTTCCGCGGCTTTGGGGATGCGGGGATACAATGTAATGCAGATCGGTTGCGATCCGAAGACGGATTCCACGATCAATTTGCTTGGAGGCAGCGCTCCGCCACCTATTTTGCAATATATGCAGGAAAACGGAACCCCTGAAACCCTGGACGCCATAACGCGCAAAGGTTTCGGCGGCACGGTCTGTATGGAAGTGGGCGGACCCACGCCGGGCGTAGGCTGCTTCGGCCGCGGCATGCTTACTGCCTTTGAACTCCTGGAGGAAATGGACGCTTACGCCGCCTTTCAGCCCGATGTTGTGTTGTACGACATCCTGGCCGACATCGTCTGCGGCGGTATCGCCGTGCCCATGCGCGAAGGATTGGCGGACAAGGTGGTTATCGTCACCTCGGGCGAAAAAATGGCCTTGCTCGCGGCGAAAAACATCATTCTCGCTCTGCGCAATTTCGCCGACCGCAATTACGCGGAATTGGGCGGCCTTATCTGTAATTGCCGCAACATGGAAGATGAAGTGCAGAGGGTGGAGGAGTTCGCCGAAGCCATGCAAACGTCCATCATCGGTGTCATACCGCGGGACAACGCCATCCATGCCTTTGAAGAGCAGGGCAAGACCATTGTCGAGGGCGATCCGGCTTTGCCCACCTCGGCATGCTTTTTCGAACTGGCTCAAACCATCATCAACCTTGGGGCCAAGCGAAAAGCCGCCTGACCCTGAAGGCCCCACGACAATGGGGCGGTCTCAAGAGGAACAATACATGTTGTTGGATCAAACGCGAGTTACTGTTGAAAATCTCCGCTCAAAGGGTGATTTTCCTTTTGCCCCTCTGGAGGGTGTCGGTCCGAACCTCGCGGGATGGGGCGTTATCGAAACATGTTTACTGCTGCCGGAATCCATATGCGTCATGGTGGGGCCCTCGGCCTGCCTGCGGCATTCTTCCTTCATGGCTCACGCCAGGGGGTTCACCGATCGCTTTTACATGCTCTGCATGTCCGAGCTGGATATGACCCTTGGGAAACATCTGGAGAAAGTTGAGCGAGGCGTTCTGGACATTGCCTCCCGTAGAAGCGAGAAGGTCTTGTTTCTCGTCGTCGGTTGTCCGGATTACATCCTGGGCACGGACTTCAGCGGTGTCATCAAACGCTTGGAGGAGGTCACGGGGAAAAGGATTATCCTCGCCGCCATGGCGCCCATCACCATTGGTCTGAAGTCTTCCCCCTTCACGTCCGCCTACACCTCGTTTTATGATTTTCTGCAAGGTCATGACCGAGATCCAGATCCGAATTTGGTGAACATTCTGGGAACATTCATGCCCCTCGCCGAATCCAGCGAGTTTTACGAGGTGCTGCGAGAGGCGGGGGTGAATCGCGTGGTGCAAATCCCCCTTTGCTCCACGTTGGATGCGTTTTCCCAGATGGTGCATGCCAGGGCTTCGGTGGTGCTGCACCCTCTGGCCAACGGCCTGAACGACAAGATGCGCACACACATGGGCATTCCCTCAGTGTTCGCTCCCACGTCCTACAGCTTTACAACCATTGCTGATCAATACGGAAAAATCAGCCAGGCGTTGCAGATTGAACTGGATGCGACGTCTTGGGAGCAAACGGCCAGACAAGCCGCAGCGCCCTTAATGGAGACGTTGCGGGGCAAATCCCTGGCTGTGGGATGCAGCATAAACGGCAGTTGTTTTGAATTGGCCTTGTTCTTTGCCGAGTCCGGACTCAATGTGGATACCCTGTTCGCCCGCGGTACGATAAAACCCTATGAATGGACGCTGATAGAACGTCTACGTGAATATAATCCCGATATTATGGTCTATAACGTCTCACACCCGGTGCTCTGCGGGCAGACCGCTCCCTTCGACCATATAGACGTGGCCTATGGTGTGGATGCGGGCATTTTTTGCGCCAATGCGGCCAATGTGCCCCTTTCCCGGTACCAACCGCAAAAGTATGGCTATGAAAACACCCTCTGGATGTTGGAGCAGACAAGCGAGGCCCTTGCGCATCCTGTGAGCAACCATGACTGGATTTATGCGCACAATTTTCTCATTTGACAGCTGAACACGTAACTAAAAATATCTACTGTTAGATAAGGTTGTTACAACATGCAAGAATACCATAGAACTCTCCCCCTGGCCACGGGCTATTTCGGTCTCAGTTCGGCCCTTTATGCGTTCGGCGGACTCATTGTGGTCTATGGGCCGGCCGGGGGCGCCTGGCATATTAACATCGAAGACGAACCGCGCTGGTATCGCGGCCCCGCCACAGTGGTGGGAGCGGGGCTTCTGGAGATGGACGTGATACTGGGCAACGACGACAAGTTCATCGACAACATCACCAAAATGGCCACCAGTCTACAACGCTCATTCGTCGCTCTGGCGGGCACTCCCATATCGGAGATCATCGGCACAGACCTCAAGGGCTTTGCCAAAACCATACAAAAACGCAGCTCCATTCCCGTGTTCATGGTGCCTACGGCGGGTTCCGAGCCCTACCCCGAAGGCGCGTCCAAAGCGTATATGGCTCTGGCGAAAACCTTCATGCGCCCTGACGCGCCCAAGGTGGACAACGGGGTCAATGTGCTGGGCGCCATCCATCTGGCCATCGGCAAGGAACAGCATCTGACGCCATTGCTGGATACTATTGAGCAGGCGGGGTACACGCTCACAGGCGTGCTTTCTGCTCCGCCCCCGAACGCAATCGACCCTCTGGAGGGCGTGCGCAACGCCCCCGGCGCGCAACTCAATATCGTGGTCTCCACTAGCGGTCTGGAATTGGCGCACCACATGTATGCCGCATACGGCATGCCTTATGTCGTTGGGATGCCCGTCGGGCTTCGGGGGCGCGATGATTTTCTGGCCTTGCTGCGCGGGGAACAGCCTGTTTCATCTGCCTCTGCGTCAAGCACCACACGCTTCAATCACGCCCTGGCCATTGGAGAGCCCGTGCTCAACTACGGGCTCAAACATTGTTTGCTTCATGACTTCGGTTTTTCCAGTGTGGATGTGGTATCCGTAGTTCCCGGCCGGTGCCTATTCGAGCAGGCCGAAGGCTGCAAGGGAACGTTGGCGGAACAAGGACCTGGCGACGTGGAAACCGACTCTGAACAGGAAATAGCCGCCCTTATGAACAATCCCCGGGTGGATTGCGTAATCGCCGACCCCTGCTACAAGTCTCTCCTCAGCACGCCGAAAAAATTCATTCCCCTGCCGCACATCGCAATGAGCGCGCGCATCCATTGGGATATGCCGTATGAATACTCCGTCGATAGAGGATACGCATATCTTGCGCGGGAATTCGCCCGTGCGTAGGGAAGCTATAGACGTTTTTCGAACGTAATCGTTGTCATTTCGAGGGGAATGCCTTTTGGACAAGGTTTTTCCCCTCGAACTCTCCATTGAAAACATAGAGTTCACATCTCGGGTGCTCTGATTCGCCCTGGAGTATTTTCTTGTGCGGAGATTGGGAGCAACGGGTTTTGTGAAGCTTATTGTGAAATTTTGCACAAATTACACGGAGTGCCTTGCCTGGTGCGGCGCTCCCCTCGAAGATAAGGAAAACCGGGCATAGCGCCGCCGTTCGTGTTTCGGTGTGTGCCGGGCGGGGGCACTGAAGTCCTATGCGATGTGCGGATTAGGATTTCTTCAAAAATTGAACGTTGTTTAGGGCCTGTTTCTAAATTATTTCAACCAAATTAAACATGCGGCAATGAAGATC
>CAZFCK010000106.1:0-15527 GCA_964517355.1 uncultured Desulfovibrionaceae bacterium
AACAATTGGAGATTGTTTCAGGGGAGAGCCTTGTTTCAAGGCGAAAATGCGCTAGCGCGCCATTATTATCCTCGTAAGACTTTTCCTTGGCATACACTTCCCGGTGACCTTGAAAGAAGTCTTAAAAATCTAGCTGTTGCCGTTGCTGGTAGCGCGAATCCACTTCCTGGATACATCTTTTGCCTTATCGGCAGCGCTCTGGGCAGCACCATATGTGTAGAGGCGAAAGAATCCTGGGTTGAACCGCTCATTTTCTGGCATTTTGATATCCGCGATCCTGGAGAAGGTAAAACAGCTCCTATGTGGTTGCTGGCTGACAATTTGAAAAAACTGCAAGCATCGGAATACGAGCGTTACGAACAGGAACTCACGCATTACGAGAAGTTGTCGGAACAAGAGCGGAAGAACGAACGTCAACCAGCGCCCCCTCGCGGTTATTATGTTTCGAATGCGACTATTGAGGGGCTGTACACGGATCTATCAAATCATCCCACTGGTGGATTGATCATGCTCCTCAATGAAATTTCCTCCTTGCTGACCGCCCAGGGCCAGTACAAAGGAGGCAAAGGCTCGGACCGCGAGTCCTGGCTCGAATTATGGGACGGCAGCCCTGTCCGCACAGTCCGCTCCGGCGGGAGCGGCTTTATAAAAGATGCACGTGTCCAGGTCGTAGGGGGCACACACCCAGGTACGTTCAGTAAAATTTTCAATTCGGAGGGTGGCATTTATCTTTCGGATGGCACCGTTTTTCGCGGACTCTATACGTACGAGCCAACGGGCCATTTTGAGGTAACCGATGAAACCTGGAAAGCTGAGGAACGCGCACCTTGGGAGAGAGTTTATAAGACCGCATTGAAATGGGCCGAGTCCCGTAACAGAGAGACTCTCCCTTTGCGGTTGAGCCCTGCGGCCTGGCAACTGTTCAAAACGTGGCGCAACGAATGCGACATCGCCAAACTGGAGTTGCCGCTGATGTTGCGGGGATTCATCCCCAAAAGTTTCTCTTACATTCTCCGGATTGCGGGTGTGCTGCATTGCCTCGAATCCTTTTCTACAAATTCCGCTCCTTCTGAAAACATAAATGATGCCACACTACGGGCAGGCATAGATATAATGGAATTTTATCTCGGCCAGGCGGTGGATGCGGTCCGGCTTTTATCGGATGGGAAAACAGCTCCCCCCGTGGAAATGTCCGAACGTACCTCGCTCCTTGCCCGAACCTTCGAAGGACTGCGAAACCAAACCGATAACGGACGCCTGGCCGTCGGTTTTATCCAGGAACAGTTCAACATGCTGGCGCCCGCAGAGGAACGGATCGAGACATCGCGAGCAATGGGCCGTGTTTTGCGTGGATTCGGACTGACTGTTTCCGCAGGCAAGCACCACGCCAATGAACGAAACGGGGTTCGTTGCCTATGCTGGGATGAAAAAACAGATCTATTCATAAGGCAACGTCCTCAAAGTCCTCGAAGCCAGTTTTTACAGGATGTTGAGGACGAGGACTTAACTGGTGCAAAGTCCTCAACGTCCTCAGACGAGAGAACATGCGTGAGGACTTTGAGGACTTTGGAAGCACAACATCTTCAGCCGCAAACCATTGCAGGACAACGCCTTGAGGACATTGAGGACGTTGAGGACATAATTTTGGGTGCAAATGGAACCAGCCCCAAGGAATCCATCGGTTTTGGAAAAAATGATTGGACCGTTCCGGCCAATAACGATTCTTCCTGATTTGTCATCGTCATGCCTCTTCTCTTGGAGCGAACCGTGAAAAAGGAAAATCCCCGGAATGTTCAAATGCACCTCAAGCGAAAATCCGTACGCGAATCAATATGCGCACCGACTGATGGTCAAATGAAGAAACAATGTTTGGGCAATAGAAGGCGTTCTCAAGTTGTGAGTGACAAAAAAAAATCCTCAAGGCCAAATTTGGCGAGTCTGTTCTTACTTATTTCAATCCACCGGGACGGATCAAAGAGGCAGTACAAAATCCAGCAAGGTTGTTCGAAGCTGACGAAGGCGTCGGAAATCTGGACGAATGCAATGAGGACAGACGCAATATATATTTTTCTTGGGGAAAAATAATCGCGCTCTGCGAGGCTGAAAAGGAGGAATGCATATGGCCATAGCATTCGCGAGGGTGGAAATCGTTTCCACCAAACTGGGCGGTTCCGCGGTCGGCCTTTCCGCCTATCTGAACCGTGACCGCATGTGCCAGGATGCCACCGGCAGACAATTCGACTTTACGGCTAAAGCGCATGACACATCCGGCGAGTTTGTGCACAGCGAACTGCTTCTTTCAGCGCGTACGCGCGAAAATTGGACCACCGGCGAAAAGCTTTGGAACGAGGCGGAACAGGCGGACCTGAAAAAGGACGGCACCATAAAGAAGAACGCACAGCTTGCCAAGCATATGGTTTTGGCGCTTCCGGCGGAGCGCGAACTGACACGGGAGCAGCAAATCGAGCTGGCGCGCTCGTTCGCCCGCGAGCATTTTATAAAACATGACCTGGCCGTGGAAATGGTCATCCACGATAAAGGCGACGGCAACCCGCACGCGCATTTGCTCATCTCCACCCGGACGCTCGGGCCGGACGGATTCTGCGACAAGGCCCGACATCTGAATCCCGGCTTTGCCAAGGGCAAACACGTCTTGAACAAGGATGACTGGGGGCGGCAGTGGGAAGCCTTCCAAAACCGCTTTTTTCAGGCGCGCGGCTTGGACCTCGAAGTGGATGCTCCAGGTGCCACAGCGCAGCAGCACGTGGGGCCGGTCTGGCATAACAAGCGGGAGCAGGTCCATACCAAGGCTCTGAATGAGCAGATTGCCGAGGCCAACAAAGAATGCGCCCCTGCGGACATCCTGGCCCAACTTACGCGTAACAAATCCGTTTTCACCGAACGCGACATTGCCAGGGCCGTGCTGAAACTCACGGCCTCGCCCCAGGAAAATGACGCGTTGCAAGAGACGCTACTCACGCATCCCGACCTGGTCAAGCTCTACGATCCGCAAACCCGTAAGGCCACCGGCTTCACTACGCGGCAGGCATTCGAACAAGAAACGCGGGTTATGAATTTGGCCACCAAAAGGCATGCGGACACCGGCCATACAACCAGTGCATCTGCTCTTCAGCAGGCCTTGAAAACCCGGACCATGGACCCCGAACAGGAAGCGGCCTTTCGCCATGCCCTTGAACCCGGCGGCCTGAAAGTCATCGAAGGCCGCGCGGGCGCGGGCAAGTCCTACACCATGGGAGCCGTACGCGAGGCATACGAAGCATCTGGATTCCTGGTTGTCGGGGTGTCGCCCACAAACACGGTTGCCCAGGACATGAAAAGGGACGGCTTCAGCGAGGCCAGCACGGCGCATTCGGCCATCTGGCATCAGGAAAACAACCAGCGCTGCAAAAAGTGGAACCGGAAGACAGTCATCCTCATAGATGAAGCCGCCATGCTCGATACGCAGATCATGGAGAAGATCCTTATCCATGCGGACGAGGCACGAGCCAAAATCATCCTGGTAGGCGACGACCGGCAGCTTGCCTCAGTGGCTCGAGGCTGCATGTTCACGGAGTTCAAGGAGCGCTTTGGTTCGGCGGAAATCACCAACGTCCGCAGGCAGGAAAGCGAGTGGCAGAAGCAGGCCAGTACGGACTTTTCCGAGGGCCGCTTTCTGGACGGTCTGACGCTCTACCAAAAGTATCCTGGATTTATGCACTGGACTGCAGATACGCAGGAGCAGCAGCAGGCATTGATCCGCGAAAGACAAGAAGCTGTTCAAGGATCTCACGCATGAAGAGACCCTGCGCTTGCTTTCGGATCTCGCGTCCGTTGCCCAATCATTTCCATTCGCCCAGTTCGGCGGCAATACCCCAACAGGAACACCACAACGTCAGCCCCAGCCGCAGCCACAGATCGAAAAACGGCAACTTGTCTCAACCACCACCCATGCGGGTTTTGAAGAGGAGGTCTGAATGAAACGCGCCATTTTCGTTGTCAGTCAAAAAGGCGGCTCGGGAAAATCCACTTTTTCGCGCGCATTGCTGGATGCTTTTCGCAACGGCGTCCAGCTTTCCGTGGCCGCGTTCGACGCGGACGGCATTGTCGGGTAACTGCTCCAATACTACGGCCAACGTGATGAACACGGCAAACTGCTCCCGGAGCAAGACCCCTTTAATGGTGTATTCCCCTTTGACGTCCGGGACGCCATCCAACGGGACAATGTGATCAATGCGCTGGATTACTATGCCGACATGCTGCTGTTCGATTTTCCCGGCGGCGCTCTGGATGCCCTGCAAAACGTCTTGCAGAGCGAACGCGGCATGACAGCTCTGGCCGGGGAGTATCAGCGCGCGGGCTATGCAATCACCGTGGCCATCGTCATTTCCAACATCCTGGCTTCGGCCAACAATGTCATCCGGATCATCAAGCAATTTGGCCCGGCTTATGACTATCTCGCGGTCAAAAATCTCTTCTTTGGGGATAATGAGGATTTCATTCTCTTTGATGGTTTCCAGAATCCCGAGGGCAATTCCATCGGCGGCATGGGGCGCAGCAAGTTGATCGAACATGGCGGCCAGGTTCTATGCCTGCCGAAATTGCGCGGGCGTGAATACGCGCTGTTGGATTTGTACAGTCTCGGGTTCACCGAAGCCATGCATTCGCCAAAACTCCGGCGCGCGGAGAAGAGCAATATTTTCCATTTCCTCGACGCATTCAAAACGGCCTTGCGCGATGCCGGCGTATTTTTCGAAACCCCCAAAATAGCGGGGGCTGAACATGCCGCTACTCGATAATCTGCTCCAGGGCCTGCCCGAGGACGTGAAAAACAATGTGCAACGGGTGGTCATCAACTACAAGCTCGACCCGGACAATCCAGAGGTACTGCTCGCGGTTCTTTGCGGCCACATCGAAAGCATCACCCGCGCCATCCCCGCCCGGATAGCCGAGGAAACGCAAAAAGCGGCATCACTCGCCGGAGCCATGGCCGAAAAAAACATCCAACTGCGCGAGCGTGAAATACAGCGACGTCTGGTGCAATCCGTCATCGAAAATTCCGAAACCGTTCTCAAAGCCCGTACCCGCGCCAACAGACTCCGCTGGCTTTGCGCCGCGTGTGTCCTGACAGTCACCCTTGCCGCATCCTGCCTCTACGGCGGCTACCACTGGGGATACGGCATACGGGATGCGGATTATAGGCTTGAGTTGGCGAGATTGCCAAAGGTCAATGCATTTATTGCTGAACGGATTAATAATGATGAAGACCTCAAGAGACTCTCGTGGGCGCTTTCGGATGGAGGAAGGCAGGCGAAACGTCTTCCCGACCTCAACGGCGGTGTGAAAAAAATTCTTCGACTGTTTCGGAACCGAAAACACTGAGGAGCGATAAGGATATACGTATTGCTTTCCACGAAAATATGACGGATCGGTTTGTGGATGGGTGATTGACGACTAAGTCCAACAACACGATGGAATTACTTCTATTGCAACCTGTTACTGACACAGCTTACATACATACTTTGACAATCTTTGTATCCTGACTTATTTTTTGGACAAAGGAGGATAGCCATGCACATTTCCCTCACTCCCGAGCTGGAAGCTCATATAAAAAGCCGTGTGGAATCTGGCCACTACAACAACGCCAGCGAAGTTGTTCGCGAAGCCCTGCGTTTCATGATCACCAACGAGGAGCTGGTCGATTACATGAAGATTGAAGCCATGCGTAAAAAGCTGGCTGTCGGCGAACAGCAGGCAGCGAACAATGAATTCGTCGATCAGGATATGTCCGCCATCATCCAAGAAGCCAAAGCCGAGCGCAATGTATAAAGTCCGCCTTACGCCAGCCGCCAGGGACGACTTAAAGGAAATCTGGAATTACAGCTACGAAACATGGGGCGAAGCAAAAGCGGATGCGTATCTCATGACTATTGATGCGAAATTCCGGGCTATAGAAGAAAACCCCAAAATTGGCCGCAGCAGACCGGACATCAAGCTGGGGTATTATTCTGTACGCGCCAACAAGCACATAATCTTTTACATGCTTGTTGGGCAATATATCAATATTATTGGTGTACTTCATGAAAGGATGGATATTCAAAGGAGGCTATAGGCTGTTTACCGTCTAGAGTCACCATCTTGTTTAAGCATGAAAGCTCAAGTTGAACGTCTACATCATTTGTTAGATGCCGACTATGTTCAATATTTGATCAACAGCACTGACGGTATACTCTTCTTCAGAATGTTGTAAAATACTTCTTCTATTAAGCCACAGGGCTTGTATTCCGAGTGACAAAGGCTTCTCGTAGTCATTTTGGAATGAATCACCAATCATGAGTAGCCGTTCAGGAGAAAAAGCAAAAAAGTCTTGGATATAGCGATAAATAAAATCTTCCGGCTTTCGAGACCCAACTTCATAGGAAAGCGCCCATTCATCCGGTTCGTATGAAAAAAGTTCGCGGAGCGGTTTTCCGTAGGGCTTAGCGAGGTTCGAAACCACGGCAACTTTGATCCCATGATCACGTAAGGTATCGAGCGTTTGCTTTACTTCCGGATACAAACTCATCGACTGGATCTCCAGATCAACTTTTTCGTTGAGAGCAGCGATTTCGTCATGAGACAGCCCTGCTTCCACTGCCAATGTTTCCATAGAGATATCGCGCGTCATAATAGTCTGATAGCAATCAGCCACACCCTTCGGCCACCTCTTCATGAGAAGACGGTATGGGAGCTGTGGATTATCTATCCGGCACAGAGTCCCAAAGGCGTCGAAAAGGACGGCTTTAATGTTTTTCGTCATGCGTAGTACCCTGTTTAAAATTATGTAGAATACCCTATAATAACCAGAAATTAACTAAATTAAATATAGCAAAAAAATAAATAAGTCAATAAATTCTTAAGATTTACTTATTTTCGAAAATCTCTGGCCAGAGAATAATACGAACACGAAGGGAACTGGTCACGGATATTGAGCAAAAATGGGTCAAGAATCGGCTGAGGGCTGGATGAAAATAAGGTAAAGAAACTGATTACATGGCGACTTATTACTTAAATATTATTTTAATCTATTCGAGGACGCTATGCAAGTTGTTAGCGCATTCTTCTGCAACCTTGTTTTTCACGCACTTGCAGAAGAGTACATCGGAGACGCCAAAGCCGCTGAACTTCTCAATCTTCCTTTGGAAAAATTTCGCCGTTACCGTGGCATGGAAGAGATAGATACTGCTCCTTGTCAGTGATGCGAACATCTTGATTGACATGGAGGAAGGCGGATTGCTGGTCTCCATGTTTAATCTTGAATGCAAATTCATCATTCCTGACATTCTTTTCGTCGAAGAGCTATCCGAACTCAATGCACATTTTTGGGACTTTGGATTGGAGCAAAGAGCATTAAGAGCTGAATTCATGCTTATTGCTTTTCAAATGGCACAATCTTACAGGCATCCAAGCCGTAATGATCTCTTCGCATTGTCATTAGCCAAGCAGGAGGAGTGCTCACTTCTCACTGGGGATAAATTTCTGAGAATAGCGGCTGAAAAGGAAGGAGTGAATGTTTATGGCCTGGGCCCATGTCGCCGAATTGCCCCAGGCGGTGGTCTGCCGCTATCAGACCCCCGGAATGAAGGCCCCGGTGGAAACCGCGTTATATCCCGCCGCATTCGACTGTGCAGGAGGCAGGCAATGATGCGCAACGCCTCCTGCGTGGAAAACGGTATGATTCTGCTGCCTGTCCTTTTCTTCACCATAGCCGTCGCCGGCATCGCCGGCATGGCGGCCCTCTCGCGCCGCGGCGCTCTCGCGGAAAAACGTATTCATCTGGAGAAAACCCGTGCGCTTTACCTCGCCCATGGCGGTGTCGCCGAAGCCTTGGCCCGTGTGGCTGGATTGTCAAACGATGCGCGGCCGGACGGGGCGGCGCACACCGTCAACTACGACTACGGCGAGGCTGTTTTCATGATCACGGACACGGCAGGGATGCTCGATGTGAACATCGCTTCGGAAACGGAACTCCATGCGGCCTTCAGGGAGGGAGGACTGGAAGAACCAAGGGAACTCGCCGCCACCCTGGCGAACGCGCGAACGAAAGGACACGGCCCGCCGTACTGGCCTCTCGGTTCTCTGGATCGGTTGCTCCTTGTTCCCGGCGTTCCGCCTGAAATTTTCCTCGGCGACCATGGCCCCTGCGGTATCCATGACGTGGAGCGCTCCAGGAAGAACACCAAGACAGACCATGCGCTCATGGACCTGCTCACGGTACATGGCGGATCGCAAACGCTGAGTGAGGCCGAAAAACGCCAAAATACCGCTGAATTTCTACAAGGACATACGTACCGCATTCTCTCTTTGGGGCGTAGCGGCGAGTCTTCCGTGCTGTTCTGGGTCACGGCGCGCAAGGTTCCTGTGCGGTCCTCCGGCTACATTGTCCTGCATCGGAGGGTGTTGTGATGCGCGGGCCTGATCTTCGAATGTCGCCGACCCGCCGCCGCAGCCTGATCCTGGTCCATTACGGTGCCGAAGAAGTCGCCTGGGTCCGTGCGGAATATTGTAACGGCGCATGGGCAATCGAGGAGTCCGCTTCTGGATGCGTCGCCTCTCCGGGCCTGATCGAAACGCCCCCGCCACTGGTTGCCAACACAAAGGCCCCGCGTTGTTGGGTCGTTGTCGTCCTTGAACCGGAACACTATGAAACGCGCCTTGTGCGTTACCCCAGGACAGCGGGCAAACGGTTGGGGAAAATACTCGAGTACGATCTGTCCGAGCACGCCCTGCGCCCCCCGGACAAACTGCTCTTTTATTACGCCGCGCCGCATGATGACGGTTCAATGCTCTCCCTGCCATTTTACGCCATGGAGCGTACGCTGCATACGGCCCTTATGGAATCCTTCAAAACCACGTCCATGGGCAACGTCCATATCCTGCCTGACGCGATCCTGCTGCCGCAATTCTGGAGGCGGCTCTGCCCCGGCGCCCCTCACGGGGTCCTCATGCGCGAGCGGGGCGCCCTCGCGTCCGGGTATTCCATAGTGTCGAACGCCGTGGCCGAAGCTCTTGTGTTCAGTCCGGATTCACCGCTCACGCAATTATGGTCCGCGAAAATTGCGCAGCGCGGTCTCTACGTGCCGGTAGTGCATCTGCATCCCGATCGTGAACGGCAAACTCGCGAATCCCTCCATGCCGCGCCCCCCGAAGCACAAAGCGCCTGCCTTGTGGCGCCCTGGGCCGTCGAGATGACGCAAAGCCTCCTGCATGTAGATCCCGTGCGGACGTTCGAGGGAGAGCTGCGCATCGCGCCCAAACGATTGTCCTGCGCCATTTGGATCCTCGCCCTTCTTGCGCTCGCGCATTGTGCTTTTTTTGCCCTGGCGAGCAGGCACCGCGACGTGCAGGTCGAAATCCTCGCGGCGAACAAATCGGCCGTGCTGGAGCTTCGCCGGACATGGGAGCCCTTGCGAAAACAGAGCGAGTTGTTCCGCAATCTGCAGGAATCGGAAAAGCGCCTCGCCGCTCTGGAAGCCGCGTCGATTCCGTTGGAACCGCTTTTTGTCGCCCTGACCGAACTCACGCCGAAAAACACCTGGTTGCGCGAGGCCCGCCTGGAGGGCAACCGGCTGACGTTGTACGGTGAAGCCCCGGAAGCCCTCGCATACCGCACCATTCTCGCCTCTCAAGAGATGTTCAGCAATGTGGAGTTCGAGGGCAGCATCACGAAAAGCCGGGACATAGGCCGGGAGCAGTTCGTCATGTCACTCGATGTGGACAACGCCGCACTGAAAGCGGACCGCAAAGCAAGGACAAAACCATGACCGGCCATGTACGCCGCATCGCGCTTTCAGTGAGACAACGTCTCACCGTCAGCTCCCCCTTACCCGTCGTCCGGCGCAAGAAATCCTTGTTCCTCGTAACGAGTGTCTTAAGCATTCTTCTACTCGTTGACTGCGTCTTCCTCATCCCACTAGCGCATTTTCGCCTTGAAACAAGGCGAAATCAACGAGCTTGGGGATTCCATTACGGCCCAGGCCGATCTCGCCGACCACTATGCGGACAAAATTCAGGAGATGGAAAAGAAAATGCGTGGATTGCAAAACATGGACGAACCACTGGCGCGGCTCACGGCCTTTGCCGGACTGGATATGTCCGTGGAAGCCCTGGGCCTCGAAATTAGATGCGAGCCTCTCGCGGCTCGCGCCGGGCAAACTGCGCAAGGTCAGATATCGCCCCGGGCGGGACGAACGCGCAGGCGACGTGACTCTGGCGGTGTTTGAATACGAAATGATCGGAGACATTCACGGCCTGGCCGCCTTGCTCAACGGCCTGCATGATTTCGACGCGCCGCTCCTGACACGCGAAATCTGCGTTAAAGCTTCGCCCAGGCGCGAACCCCCTCTCGATATTCGGCTGCAACTCGGCGTGATCAGCAATGTGCATGAAAATCTGAAGCCTTAACGAGAACTGTATATGTCAACTCCTTGCCGATGTTGCTTCCATTATTGCATCCCTGCGATTTGTCTTTTGATGCTGCTTTGTTCCTGTAGTTCCCACGACGGGGTGCGGAGTGGCGCGCAGGTCGCCCCCCCGTATATGGAGCAGGAAGAAGCCCCGCCCCCTGAGGATGCCTCGCGGGATACGGACGCGGTGCAAGGCCCTGTGCCGCGCAAACCCTTGCCGCGTAAGTATCCGAGCCTGCGTGCCGGCGTGCTCGGATCGAAAAAGGTGATCAAGAGTGATCGCGCCACGTTATCTTCTCCCGGAGCGCGGACACAGACTGCTCGCGTGCTTTCCTTTAACCACGCCCCCGTTGCCGAAGTCGCGGAAATCGTGCTGGGCAAGGAACTGGGACTGGATTACGCCGTTTCGCCGGACGTTTCCGGCGAGATAAACCTGCATATCGAGGGAGACTACACCAGGGGCGAACTCTTGTCCCTGCTTGCGGAAGCCCTCGCTGTCAACGGCGTTGACATCGTTGAACAGGAGGGGCTTTATGTGCTGCGACCCATGCTTTCGGCCGATGGACTCGATATAGTGGGGCTCACGGACTCCGGGTTCAGGGATGCTCCACAGGTGGTCGTTTACCGCCTGCGCTACGTGGAGGCGGAGCAGGCGCAGAAAGCCGTCAAAAATTTCCTGGGCAAGGATCGCCCCCTGGCCGTTTTTCCCGAAACAAACACCCTTTTCTTTGCGGACCGGCCCCTGGCCGCGCGACGAGTCATTCAGCTTTTGCACTCCCTGGATGTAAACGTGCTCGGTGAAATGGGGTTCGAGATCGTGCCGCTGGCAGCAATCCCCCCGCAGGAGGCCGTTGATCGCTTGCGGGAGATAATCGCCGGGCAGGGACAACTCAACAAAAGCCGCATCGGCGATTCCACGGTGTTCATTCCCCTGGACCGCTTGCCGGGCGTGCTCGTGGTGTCGCCTTACCCTGAAGCCCTGCAAGCGGTCAGAGGGTGGCTGGCCGCCCTGGATGTGCATACCGAAGCGGCGGGGGAACAGGTGTTTGTCTATCATCTGGAAAACGGCCTGGCTTCCAAAATCGCTCCCATTCTGCAGGAGCTTTTCGCCAATGCGGAGGGCGAGGGCAGTGGCAACGCCGCTCCGGGCGCGCAGGCGTACACAAGAAAAAACACCAAGGAGGTGACGGCTGAAGTCGCCGAGGGCTCCGGCATCTCTGGCCTTGTGGCCGAGCTCTCCGGAAAAGCGCTGATCATCGCCGATGAGGAAAACAACGCCATCGTCGTCAAAGCGAACACCGCGGACCTGGCCAAAATCCTTGAAATCATTCACACACTGGACATCATGCCGCGAGCCGTGCTTATCAAGATGGTCATTGCCGAGGTCGATCTCTCGGACGAGTTGCGTTACGGCGTGGAATGGTTCTTCCGGACCCGCAACTCCAACGCATTCGTTGGGGGTAGTTTCGACACGGGCACAGGCTTTACTCGTGAATTCGAGCTGGGCGATTCCGGAGAGGGCCTGATCCCCGGCGGACTTTCCCTTTTCGCCGGTTCCATAGGAACTTGGGACGAATTCGCGGCCCTCGTGAACCTGCTCGACGCCAAGAACAAGGTACACATCCTCTCCACGCCCACATTGCTGGCCATGGACAACACGCCGGCCTCGTTCACCGTCGGGGGGCGCGAACCAACCATCTCCCGCGTGTCCAAGGACGCATCAAGCGACGCCTCCATCGTCAACGACATCAGCTATCAGGATACCGGCATCATTCTCACCGTCACACCGCATATCAATTCCAGCGGCCTCGTGCGGCTGGAAGTGGACCAGCGGATCACAAGCGTCAATCCCCAGGCCATCCCGGGCGTGGATCTCAACACGCCGCGCTTCACGGAACGGCAGCTTCAGACGTCGCTCATCGCCGAAAGCGGCGACACCATGGTCATCGGCGGCATCATCCAGCAGCACGCCGTGAACAACCGTACCGGGGTGCCCGTTCTTTCCAACATCCCGGTGCTCAGTTTCTTCACGTCCACCAAGACGGTGGAGCACGAACGCACCGAACTCCTTATCGCGGTGACGCCTTATGTCGTCTCACACAACTCGGATCCCGTTTCAAGAGAACTCATTGAAAAGCTGGAGACCATGCGCCGCAAAATGGATCAATTGGAGGGGGAAAAGGAATAAGATGCGTCTTTCCCGGCGGGAGACCTTGCCGGCTGGGATGGTCGCCGACGTGCGCGGCGCATGCCTCCGGTAAGATAAATACGTAAGCATAAATAAACAACGTAAAAAGTTAATTTAAGATAACTGTTTTATAGAAGATTCCTTTGTAGTCATTTCTTAATTATGCCACGACAAAGAGGCTTTACTCATTACACCATGGGGCCTTGCCTCACTCTCCTATAGGGGATTGCGCTCTTCGGACCTGCGGAAGGTGTGCTTATAATACCCAATATGCTCGCTAGTTACATCGATATGTAATTTTTGGTGATCTTTGCGAACCTTTTGGAAATGTTTGTAAGTCGTTGGAGGCGTACCCATCTTAACGGTTGCGAACGGTAGTGCTTGCACCTTGTTTAATACTATTCTTACCTTTTATGAATATTTCTTGCGATATCCGTATCGATTTGCTAGCGCATTTTCGCCTTGAAACAAGGCACATTCTACTGCATGCATCCGCATCATGCTATATTGTTTTCCAGGAGGATATCGTGCGTTACAAAACCGCTTCCCTTCTTACCGTCCTGGTTTTATGTGCCTTCTTCATCTCTTGCTTTTCCCCATCCCGGGCGCAGACATCTTCCGATGAGGAAATTCTTTTTCAGCATGATTACACGCTGGGCTGGCTCCGCCTTGCGCTCGCCTACGACTCATTTCAAAATGGAGACAACGACACCGCAACTCTGCGCATTACCAAACGCACTCCCGATAAATCCATAAGCGGGGGGTTGCTCTGTCTCAATCAACAATGGATCAACGGATTTCGCGGTTTCCTCAGAGGAAACGACGAAGTCTTCGAACAGGAAATTTCACTGAAGCCGAACGCGCGCAACCGCCTGTTCCTGTTTATGCGCGGCCAGAAAAGGGCTTCGATCCGCATCGAAATCATAGCCAGGCAGGAAGTCCAGCCGCCCACCGCCACGTTGTCCGACTCAGCCGAAACGATAACCTATGGCGGATCCGTCGAACTCTCCTGGACCACCGAGCACGCCGACACTGTGACCATCGATCCGGAGATAGGCACTGTGGGCCCCACGGGCACGGCGACGGTCTCCCCCGCAAAGGACACGACCTACACCCTGACCGCCGCCGGTCCGGGAGGCGTCGCCACCGACGCCGTTTCCATCGATGTCCAGGCCGTGGCCGAGCCTCTGCCCGAAAACTCTTTCGGCCAACAATACGAGGACCTCATTCCGCCAAACGCCGCCATTGAAACCTTCGACCCGGTCAGATTCGCCGTGGTTTCCGGTTCCGTCACAGACACCGCGGGACAACCCCTTGCCGGCGTCGGCATTACCTTCCATGGCGCGGAAAGCCTCTACGGAGCGGCATACACCGACGCCGCGGGCAACTTCTCCATCCCCGTGGAAGGGGGCGGTCTGATGACCATCCGCTACCACAAGGACGGCTACATCGAGGCGCAACGCAACATCCAGGTTCCCTGGAACGATATCGCCGTGGCCGAAGCCGTCGCGCTTACAACCTACGACACCGCGTCCACCCTGGTCGCGCCCGACGGCAACCCCGCCCATTTCACCGTACACCGGAGCGGCATCGTCACGGACCAGCACGGATCGCGTTCCGTTGCCGTGGTCTTTCCCGGCGACATCAAGGCCTATCGCGAGGAGCGGGACGGAAGCGAAACAGAGCTCACCTCGTTCACTGTACGGGTCACGGAATACGCCACGCCGGAGTCCATGCCCGCCATCCTGCCCCCGACATCCGTGTACACCTGGTGTGGCGAATTCACCGTGGACGGCGCGGACAAGGTCCGCTTCAGCGAGCCCGTAAGCGTCTGGATCGACAATTTCCTGAATTTTCCCGTGGGGATGACAGTCCCTGTCGGTTATTACGACCGCGACAAGGCGGTCTGGGGGGCTTCGGAAAACGGCGTCATCGTCGAGTTGCTCGACACGGACGGCGATGCCCTGGTTGACGCTCTGGATGCCGACGGCGACGGCCAGCCCGACGATTTGGACGGCGACGAACTGTTCCTGGACGAGATTAAGGGACGGGAGGACGCGCAGCCGGGTGCGGTTTTCATGCTCGCCAGGATCGGCCACTTCTCGCCCTGGGATTGCAATTTTCCCGTCTGGCTGCCTGCGGATGCCGCGGCCCCCAAGGGCACGCCCCCGCCCCCGGAATGCCCTCCCTGTAAAAACACGGTCGGGTCCTTTGTTTCCCATCGTGATCAGGTCTACCACAAGGACGTGGCCATTCCCGGAACGGATGTCTCGATTTATTACGCGAGTAATCGGGCCGCGGGATACAAGCAGAGAATCGACATCCCCGTCAGTGACGGCACGCTCCCCGAATCATGCAAAGTCATCAGGCTGCGTGTCTGCGTGGCGGGAAAACTCTACGAGCGGGAACTTCCGCCACAGAAAAACCTCGTCGAGACGATAATCTGGGACGGCCTGGATCTGCGCGGCAACCCCGCTCCCAATGCCACGGCGCAAGTCGAGATCGGATATGTGTACGACGCCACGTACGCAATCCCGGCCGACGAGGCCTATGCCTTCGGCATACCCGGCACGGGCGGCACTTCGGTGCTCGTGCGCGATTTCTATGTGCCCAGGACCTCGTATCAGTTTCCCCTGCAGGATAAAGCGCCCGCCATGAACGACGTGGGCAATGGCTGGACTCTTGCCACGCACCACCGCCTCGATACGGTCAAAACCGACCGCCTCTACAAAGGCGATGGCGGCGTTTTGGAGCAGCAAACCGACATCATCGATTTTGTGGACGATTTCGACAACTATGAAAATCTGCAACCGAAAGGTTTCGCCATTGCCCCAGACGGAATGTACTAGAGCATCTCACGCTTGAAAAGCGCTAGATGCTCTTATGCATTTCCCTGG
>CAZFCK010000107.1:0-15480 GCA_964517355.1 uncultured Desulfovibrionaceae bacterium
AACAATTGGAAATTGTTTCAGGGTAGAGCCTTGTTTCAAGGCGAAAATGCGCTAGCCCGAAAGTCGTATTTGGAATTACGTATTGAAATGGAATTGGAATGAACCCTCCGGAGGCATTCTTGATTCAAAGTCAATGTGCTCTAAATTCGTCATGAAAAAAAAAGTGCGAGAGGGGAACCCTTTTGAAAAGGGTTTCCCCCCCCTCGCTCTCAACCCTTCCTAAACCTTATACTATGGCGAAGAAGCCCGAACCGTTGATAACCGGTTCGGGCTTCGTGCTATTAGAGTCTTTTGGCACGCTGAGCGATCATGGCCTGCGTCTGTTCTTCAAAAGTTGCGAAGCCGGCCTGATGCATGGCGTCCTCAACAGTGCCGCTCCAATCCCAATTGGCGTAAATGACCGGCTTATGGAATGTTCTACGGAAGTGGTTCATTTCCTGGCGATAAAAGTTTTCTTTTTCGCTATCGAGATTATCGCGCAGCTGTTCATGCAGTCTGGCGAGCTCTCCTTCATACCAATCCATAAGATCGCCCGCACTTTCGTATTTCTTAAGAATGTGCTCGTAGTTATGTTCCTTGAGCAACTTTTGCAAACGAATCAGGAATTGTTCCGAGAGCCACTGCCCCAGTTTGGAAACAGGTATGTTCAAGGCCTCGACTTCGGCCATGCTATGTTTGGTCTGCGCATAGGTATCGGGCACCACCGAGGCCGAGACAATGCCGGCAATGGCCACCAGTCCCCGTAAAATGAGGCTGTTGGAAACGCCCTGGCCGCAGAACCCCACTTTTTTACAGTACTTTTGACCTGTAAAGATGGTCACGAGAATGGCCCAAATGACACCAGGATCTTCTTCATCGTAGATATGGCTGAGACGTGAGTTGTCACGGTCCGTGGCCAAAACCATCTGGGTCATATCGTTGGAGCCGATGGAGAAGCCGTCGAATTCCTCAATAAAATGCTTGGCCAGGATCGCATTGTTGGGAATTTCGGACATCAGAATAAGCTTAAGCCCGTCGTTGCCGCTTTTAAGCTTGTGTACCTGCTCCAGATAGCGTTTCATACTGCGCGCTTCTTCCAGCGTACGCACAAAGGGCAGCATCATTTGCAGATTTCTGCCGCCGTATATGCCGCGGGCCAGCTTGAAGGCCTCGATCTCCCAATCGTGGATATTGCGTGAAACGCCGCGATACCCCAGCATGGGATTGTCTTCAAAGTGCTCGAAAAGGGAGCCTCCGAGCAAATTCCGGTATTCGTTGGACTTGAAATCAGTGGTCCGGTAAATAATGTCCTTACCGTAAAAGGCCATGGCGAAGAGGGCAAGCCCCTGGGCCAACGTCTGAGTGTAGTGTTCGCGGCCCGAGCGATAGCCGCGGGACTTAATCATGTCCTTGATGCGCACCGGGATGCTGCGCACGTCTTCCATCTTGCTCTTTATCCCGGAGGCCTGCGCAACTTCATCGCGCATGTTGCCAATCCGGGCCAATGTTTCCTGAATTGCCGGGTTGTTTTTTACGGACGCGGCATGAGCCTTGATCTTCTCCTCAATCTCGCGTTTGCGGCGCAAGGTTTCAGGATCGTGCCCTATCAAGGAATCGAGCACGTCTTTGTAACCCAAAATCACGGCCACATGTTCTTCAAGATCGAGTGAGGATTTCAATATGCCGATGCGGCGGCTGGCGATGCCCACATGCTCGTCCAGTTTATGGTCGAGTTCGCGCAACTCGCGATGCACGGCCAAAACCTCTTCAGTGCTCTTGGACGACTCGGCTTCGGTAAGCTTTTCCATCTCCGAAGCCAGGCCCGTGACCTGTCCGACATAATTTCGCAGGCGAAAATCCAGAGTCACCGCACCGGAAGCGAGCTGATCCGTAACCAATTTGGTAAGTTGCTCGTCCAGTTCGTCGATCTTGGTTTGGACGACCTTATCCAGCGTTCCGTGGTCGTACGCCTCTAGGGCCAGAGGGTGGATACTGATGTTGCCGAGCATGAACTCGGCCCGCAAGAGCCCCACTTCGAAGTCGGGCACATCGCGCAATCGCGAAAGGACCATTGCCTGTCCCACGTCGGCAAGAATCAGCCCGACTTTGGTGCGCGTGTCGGGAAGCTTGTCCACATCAATTTCGCCCCCCACTTCCTCCAGGGGCAAAAGTCCCCTGTAGGCGCGTCCGCGGGAGCCGTCCACGGTTATTTCCTGGCCGTCCAAGGCGCGCAGGACCTCTAGTCGCTGGATGCCTATGACCGCCGGGATGCCCAATTCTCTGGAGGTAATGGCCGCGTGGCTGGTGTCGCCGCCCACGTCCGCGAGAATGGCGGAGGCGATGCGCATGCCCGGCACCATGTCGGGGTCGGTGCGTTCGGCCGCGAGGATGTCGCCCTTATTGATCTTATTCAGCTCCAAGGCGGAGCGCAGGTACTTCACCACGCCCTGCCCAGCACCGCGGGAGGCGCCGTTGCCCTCAATCACCACGTCCGCATTAACGAGGGCTTTGGAGACCACTTCGAGCCGGCGCATGAAAATCGTATGGGGGTGTTTTTCAAATTCCTCGTTCCAGCGGGTTTCCGGACGGGCCTGGACGAACCAAAGCCGGGACTCGCTGTCTATGCAGAATTCGGTATCCATGATCATGCCGCCATAGGCCTTGCTGATGGCGCGCACTCCCTGCGCCACTTCTTCGGCCTGGGCCAGAGACAAGGACCACTGATACGCCTCGACTTCGGGCACATCCACCCTTTCTGTGCCCCCGTCACGGCAATAGACGATCTTTTTGTCTTTAAAACCCATGTTGCGGATAACGACTTCAATGCCGTCATCACGCTTGAACACGTAAAATTTGTCGGGAGTGACCATGCCGCCCACAACGGCCTCGCCCAGGCCGTAGCTTGCGTCGATGGAGACCAGATCCTTGCGGTCCGTGCCCCGGCAACCTGTGGCGGTATCGGCGCTGAATGCCGTTCCGGAAATGACCGGATTGATCATGCGCATGACGCACACGGACAACGACGTATTTTCAATGGACCATTCGACCTTGGCTTTTTGGGCTATGGCGTCGTCGCCTGTTGTTTCGGCGCGGGCAATGGCGTCCAGAATGGCTTCACGGCGATACGTCATGGAGCGCAGGTTATAAGCCGAAGCGCAATCCCAATGATAAGCCTCCACGCAATGGGCTTCGCCCACCACGTTAAGGTAGGTATCCTGCAAGCCGGCAAACGCCTTTTTCCGGCTGTCTTCACCAGCGGCGGAAGAACGCACCGCCACGGGAACGTCTTCCACGCCGGCTTCCTTACAGATATCGAGATAAGCGCCGCGAACCGCTTTCTCCACCTCCTTGGGCAACTCCACGGAAAGAATGGCGACCTGCACCAATACGGAACGCTTGCGCAACTGGTCGATGCCTTCGGGTGAAGTGGCGAAGCCTTCCACAACGTTGTTGATAAACGTCCGCAGTTTAACCGGCGTGCCGGAGGCACGGCGAGCGCTTTCCTCTTTCACCTCGCGACCAAGACGGCGCACGAATTTCTGCAAGAATTCAGAATCCTTGTTTATTTCAGCGCCACCCCAATCAATACGATTGTATTCCTTGTCCACCACGGATCGGATCATGGTGGCGTTTACTTTGGTCTGATCGAGAAGCAGATGAAACGCGTCCGAGGAAATTGCCCGAAACTGCGGCGCCCGGATTCCAGCAACCTGACTGATGAGAGCGGTATTATAATTCTTACCGCCAACCAAAAGCTCGGCTTCCTCGCCGATGGTCACTATCTCGGCGCCATTGAGCACTAATTGCTTTTGGAGCTGCGCCACCTTGGCGGCATGCTCGTTGGAAGCATCATGCATCGATGTATCATTTTCCGGTTCCACCGCATGCTCAAGCGCAGATTCCGGCTTTTGCTCCAGAGGCTTGTCAGGCTCAATTTGTTTTGCCGCGGCCTTTGGATTGGGCGCTTTCGCCATCGTCTCTCCTCCTTGATCGTTCGGGGCTCGTTCGGGATGAGTTCTGAACTGGAACAGGCAAACGGGGCAACATCGTGCCACAACATCCCCCGTTGAACCTATGTCACGCAGAACCCCTGACAGGATTGGAAATGTTACAACACCTGTGCCAGTTACATGACAAATCACTGCATCTGGTTCTGACAAAGGTATTTTTTCTTCTATCCATATACCTTGGGGATACGTTCTTCGTCAATGAAAACCCCGCGAGAAGCATGCGTAACGCACACATCCACACAAGGATCAAAAAACCCCTGGAAAAAGCCAGGGGTTTTGCTCTGCCACACAGAAAAACAAAGGTCAAAGTTTTGTTCCGCAAAAGGGGCAATACTCACAATTGTTCATGGTCAAAGGTTGCTTGCACGACCCGCATGTAGTGGGCGCAGGACCCAATTCAACCAGCAATTCTCCTTCCTTCACCGGCACCATTTTACGGTCCTCATTGAAATTCGCGGTCTTCAACACGCGTTTTACAATGCCGTTCACCGGTGAAAGTACGGCTTTTTCCTGCTTCATGATCGAGATATTGAAGAGTTCCTCCCCTTCCTTCACCATGTCGCCGGGGTGTACGTACATGACCCACAACTCGCCGGTGCTGGGAGAGGCCACCTGATACTTGTCGCCCGGATCGGCCAGTTCGATACCGCCGGGGCCACCCACTTCAGGCTGCGCCACCTGCACCTCGCAACGCATGAACTCCGAATCAAGGGAGTAACGCACCATGCACTGACCACGCTTATCCGGATGCGAGATACTCAAAATCTCCATCTGATGCGGTTTGCCGCCACTGTCCATGAATTCCAGAACGCGCCCCTGCTCCAGGCCTTCAAACCAGATATCCAGGGGCAGGCAATTCGGATTGCCGAACTCCTCCACAAAATGGATGGTCTTCAAGGCATCCGCAGGATGATTCAGATACAAGACGAATTCTTCCTCGGTGGGTTCACGCTTGATGTGCCTGCACAAGGCCTCGTGTTCCTCGTCCATCTCCATGTCGGCCAGCACTTCCAGCGGAGAATTTTCAGTGCGTTTTTTCACGGCTTCCTGCCAGTTGGAACCAAAGGCGCTTTGATACACCCAGTCCGCGGGGAAACCCAGAGGCAACCGGCCGAATTTGCCCAACAGCAAATCGCGGAACGCGTCGTTGCTGTCTCTGTAAAGCATCAAGCGCGCTTCCTTGATTTGTTCCGGCAAATTCTGCTCCGGATGCTTGTTCACGTTTTCCAGCACCTCGAGCATATACTGGACTTCATTTTCTCCACCGCGCTTGTAGGCCGAAGTAACCGCCAGGAACGCGGTGTTCCAGGTGATTTGCGATCCCGGAGTCACATCGTGGTAACGCACGATCTTACGAGTTCCGGAAAGGAATTTCAGCATGTAGGGCAAAAGCTGGATGTAGCCCTGTTTCATGGCGCCTTCCTGAGACGAGGAAGTGGCGCCTCCCGGCATACCGTGTTCCACAACATCGTGATCAATGCCCTGGAAGTAAGGAGCCGTGTAACGGTCATAATACGGCATGACCTGTTTGAGCACGAAATTGGTGGTGCGCAACATCTCCCAATTCAAGTTGTGCTTGAGTCCCAACTCGCCTTCGATATAAGCGGCCGTGGCCATGACGTCGCCCTGCCCGTACCAACGCACCGTGGAGCCGATGGCCGTATCCACGATATGCGCCCCGGCTTTGGCGGCAGCGCCGCACGCCGGCACAAAAAGACCGTCCGTGTAGTGCCTGTGGTAATGCAGCACCAGATCCGGATAGGTCTTGCGCAAGGTTGCGACAAGAGCCGAAATGAACCTCGGAGGGCACATGCCCGCCATATCCTTGAGGCCGAGAATGATCAACTTCTGGGCTTTGGCCGTGCTCACTCCGGCCACGCTGGCCGTCATGGCGAGTATTTCCTCGACAACGCCCATATAATGGGGAACGTCGAAACCAGGCGCCCAGGACAGGGATATGGCCGGCTCAAAGATGTTCTTCTCGGAGTTGAGCGCGACCTCCGCAAACGGACGCATATTTTCTATGTGATTCAAAAAGTCGAAACAGCGGATCACGTCGTAATGCTCGCAGATCATTTCTCCGGTCATGCGCATCAGATTCCGCGGTTGCGGCTTGTAACCCAACACGTTGGTGGAACGCACGAGAAGTTGCTTGCACGTTTTCGGAGCGAACTTGTTCCACTCCGCGGCTTCGGAAAAAGGATAGGTCATGTTCGCCAGCATGGCCACGTGGAAATGAGCGCCGCCGCCGTTCTCCAGAGAAAAGAAGCCGCAATTGTCAAGGTAGGGGCCCATGATGCGGTCTTCAGCCAGACGAAAGCGGTTGCCGCTGTTGGATTGGGTGATGTCGCGGGCCGTGGTGTCGGTGAAATGCACGTAATCGCTATCGCGGATACAATCCAGCAACGCCTTGCGGTCTCCCCGGGGATACGGCGATGTCTTGCTTCCATAAATGGGGGGCAACACGGGTTCGAACGCTTTCGGTTGCAGTCTGGGAGTTTCCCGGTTGCGATACTTCCCGAGCTGGACATGGGGGTTGTAGCCCTTGGCCGATACTTCGGCCACCAGCCGCGAAAGCCTGGCGGATTCGGATTCCAAATCCTGATAATACATCAACCCCGGAGCGGAATTGATAAATTTCGTATCGCAGTTCCCTTCACGGAACGTGGGATGCTGCACCAGCATCCGATGAAAGGGAATGGTCGTTTTCACGCCGCCGATGACATATTCGCGCAAGGCGCGGTCCATAATGCTCAGGGTCTTGTTCCAGTCGTAGCCATAGGCGATGAGCAGGGAACCGGCGGAATCGTATTGCGAGGGAAATTCATACCCCGCGCTGATGCAGGAGTCCAAACGCACGCCGGGGCCGCCCGTGGAGATGTAGCGCGTGATCATTCCCGAATTGGGGGCGAAATTGTCTTGCGGATCCTCAAAATTGATGCGTACCTGCATGGCGTTGTGCATGGCCTTGGTTTTTTCGGGCGTGAAACGCAATTCGCCGTCAAAAGCCACGTTGATCTGCTCTTCCACAAGGTCGATGCCGTACCGGCATTCCGTAATGCCGTGCTCCACCTGCAGGCGGGTATTGGCTTCAATAAGGTACGGACGCCCCGTTTCGTCCACAAGATACTCGACAGTGGCCAGGGAGTAGTAGTTCACCGCCCGCACCAGTTGCCTGGAGTATTCCTTGAGTTGCTCGCGAAGTTCCGGGTTGAACGTCTTCCAGGGGGAGGGCGTTATCTCCACGAGTTTCTGATGGTTGCGCTGCACGGAGCAATCGCGTTCGTCAAAGGCGAAAACATTGCCGTATTTATCGGCAATCACCTGTATTTCGATGTGGCGGATGTTCGTCAGCAATTTTTCCACAAACAGTCTGGGATTGCCGAAAGAGGCCTTGGCCATGGCGGTCGCTTTTTCAAAAGCGCGTTCCAGCTGCGATTCGTTGTGGATTT
This sequence comes from uncultured Desulfovibrionaceae bacterium, assembly GCA_964517355.1. Lineage (GTDB taxonomy): Bacteria > Desulfobacterota > Desulfovibrionia > Desulfovibrionales > Desulfovibrionaceae > CAZFCK01. The sequence continues at coordinate 7,442 of CAZFCK010000107.1, forward strand.
CATAAATGCCGCGTCCCCCGCCGCCGCCTTCGGCCTTGAGCATGATGGGGAAACCGATTTCACGAGCCACTTCCCTGGCTCCGGGGATGTCCACGGCGCCTTCCGAGCCAGGAACGACCGGCACTCCCTCTTTGCGGGCGAGACGCCGCAATTCGACCTTGTTGCCCAAAAGGCGCATGGAAGTGGCGTTGGAGCCTATGAAATTGATGCCCGCCGCTTCACATTTCGCGGGGAAGCTTTCGTCTTCGGACGCGAAGCCCCAGCCTGGATGGATGCCGACAATACCCCTCGCCTTGGCTTTTTTGATAATGAGGTCCACATCAAGATAGGAACGCGGATCAGCACCCAGCAATAAAAGCTCACGTGCCCCCGATGTCGCGGGGGAAGCTTTGTCCACATCCGTGGCTGTGAGAACGGGGATGCCCTGGAACCTTTCGGCGATGGTCCGCAAAATTCTGCGCGCGGGAATACCTCGGTTGGCCACAAGAAACGGTTTGCCTTTAACCTCTTTCAAAACCTGCTCAAACGTTTTCTTCTGCATACGTCTTCCTCAGACCTCGCCGCTAATAATTCTTGATAAACGAAATGACATGCCACATCAGAACGGAATGCCAGAGCTGCCACAAAAAAAAGTATTGGGAACTAATGTGTTGCCAAGACAATGCTGCCGGATCGCACATGGATTTCGCCCCCGTTACGGACAAGACGAAGTGCGCCGTCAACAGTGATTCCTACAACCTGCCCCCCCGGCTTGTCAAAGTCTGTGCCCTGCGCGCCGCAACATCCGGGTTCGCGCACACGCACCTGCCGGCCCTTCCAAGCCAATATTTCCTCGATGGAGTTAAGAAGAGAATCTCTGCCGGCATTGTCAATAGCCCAGAAAGCCTCGCGAATTCCCTGCACCATTTTGGCCCAAAGCCGTAACGGACCTATGGAGCGCACTGCATTTTCACCCGCCAAGCAACCTGCTTCAGGCGCAGAGGAGGCGCGTTGCAGCATGGCCGCATCAGGCGCTTGCGCGAGATTGATGCCCACTCCGGCCATGAGTTGTCCTCCGCGTTCCTCCAACAAAATCCCCCCGACTTTTTTATCGGCCAAAAGCATGTCGTTGGGCCATTTCAACCATATTTCAAGTCCGGTCTCGCGTAGCGCCCTGGCCAGGCAAACTCCCGCGGCAATGGACGCCAATTCCTTAAACTTCAAGAAATCAGGGGGCAAAAGCATGGCGGCGTACACATTGCCGGGCGGAGACTGCCAAAACCGGCGCAACTGTCCGCGTCCTTGATTTTGCGTTGTCGCCAAAACGCTTGACCACGGGGCCAACTTCCATGCTCTCGTCACCTCCCAGGCCACATCCAGACTCGAAGAACATTCCCCGCACATCAGAATGGGAACTGGAGCGGCGCATGCGCTTCTCCACACCATGCCCCCGGCAAGGCCCGCCGGCGACGTGGATGGTTCCCAAGGTGATAGTGCTGCCGCGTCGGCACACAACAAAGGATGGACTTTCTTGAGATACTGCGGTGTGCAAGGCTCTGTGTCAGGCAACGAAAAAAGCATGAACCCCTTGTACATCACCATATAATAATCCATTTATGTAAAATGTCCATTCAAAAAACGAAAATGTTCTTTCATTCACAAAGCGGTCTTGCCTTGCCCCCTGGAGTCGCGTATCACCAGCCTGCCCGAGGGGTGAAGGCGTGTTTACCACGATTGACGGCCGTTTCAAGGAAAAAAACTACTTTTATGCTCTGGTTCCCTTGGGCGTCCTGAATTTTTTCCCGCTGTTCACATTTCCATGCCGAGACAAACAGAAAAATCCTCACTCAGCATTCCTCGCAGATTCATGCATCTGCTCTCAGCCCAATGGGTCAAAGACCTGTTGAACACCCTTTTCATGATCGCCCTCGCCCGGTCTTCTTCAGGATTTTACGGTGAATTCATGGTGGCTTTCGAGTTGGGATTCATCGTGCTTTTCGTCGGCGAATTCGGACTCAACCAGGCCCTGGTCACAGACCTGGGACGCCCTTACGCCAATAAGGGAGACGTGCTTTCCCGCTACACCCTGATAAAGGGGCTGCTCGTATCCCTGGGATGGAGCGGCGCCGTGGGCTTCGCCCTCATGCAGGACTACAACGCCGGATTGATGGTCCTGGTCTGCCTGCTGGGCGCGGGAATGGCCACTGAAGCGTTGGCCAGCAGTTTTTTCGTGGCTTGCCGCGTCCGCGGCCGTCAGGATCTCGAGGCCCGTATCCGTATGATCGCGGGATGCGTAGGTTACGGCTACGGCCTGGCCAGCCTGTTGCTGGGAGCGCCTCCTCCGGTTGTCGCCTGCTTCAAGTTGCTGGAAAACGGCATCAATCTATTCGGCAGCATGCTCGTCAGCCTCTCCAAAAGAGAACTGAAAAACATGCGGCTCAGAAGAAAGCCATTTCTACGCACCTGGCGTACGGCCCGGGGGGGTATGACCTTCGTGGGTATCGCGCTTTTCTCCATCCTTTATAACAAGGCCAACATCTTTTTCCTGCAAAGGGCGGGAGGACCCGAAGCCGTGGCGCAATACAGCGTGACCTGGGCCATTGTGGAGAGCGTTGCCGCCCTGGGCACAAACCTGCTCTTGCGCAACGTGCTCTACCCGCTTTTTGTTGAACTCCGGCACCGCGATCAGGAACAACTCAAGACCCTCGCACGCACAGCCGTGCGCTGGCTGGCCTGCGCCGCCATCCCCACAGTCTTCATTCTGGCCATGGAATCGGACAGGATTATCGGCCTGATTTACGGAAACCAGTATACCGACGCCATATGGCTGCAACGCTGGCTGGCTCCTTTGGTGCTCGTCAGCTTCATACACAACCTGGCGGCATATCTTATGATGAGCCAGGGGCATGAACGCGCCGTACTGATCATTTACGCCGCGGGCTTGACCCTGAATATCCTGTTGTGCGCCATTCTCATTCCCGCCAGCCCCCTGTTGGGGGCGGGGGTGGCGGTTCTGGCCACCCGTATCGCCGTGGGCTGTTGCACCACTTTCTTCTGTCACCGCAGTCTGCACATCTTTCAATGGAAAGAACTGCATCCGATCTTTACAGCCCTGGCCCTGGGCGCGGCGCTTTTTTTCGCCACGCGCCCCTTGGGACTGCGGGAGTTGAGCGTCCTTCTCGCAACAACACCCTTTCTCTTTCTCGGATGGCGCTGGTGGCGAAGCAGATAACACCACCGCCCCGGCCATACCAACGAAGAAGGCCTAAAGCATTTTCCCGTTAAGATTTTGTGGGTTGGGAGAACGCCCCCTTGGCCCACGAATAATATGCATAAAAATTCAACTATGCCAAAAAGTTATACAAGATAAATAGTTTTGGAGATCCTTAAGAACCTTTTTCAAAAAGGTTCTTAAGCCACCGGGGGCATTCCTGTTTCAACGTCACTATGCTCTACGAAAAAAGCTTGTGCCGCCCTACATCTTCATTTTTCGGTAAAATCACGCGCAGGTGGTTCGGAATGATAGCGTAATGGAGGGGCGGTTTCAGGCGAAACAACTCACCGTCGCAGGCTACGAGCACACTGCGTTTCCGCACTGATACGTCAACGGCCAGGGACGTGACGGGGATCGTTTGAAAATTCTCCTTCAGTTGCGCTCCCCCGAATATGATCCCGACAAAACTGAAAAACAAACTTTTCCGCGAATCCTGACGCCCCACGTAAAGATGCAGGAGATTATCCGTAAGGTAACGCTCGCCGTCGTCGTCAAGTATCAGAGGCGTTACCGCCCCCGGCGTGGTGGTGACGATAATGCTCGCACTGTTCAGAATGCGGAGTTCACCGCCGCTTTGGATGCGCAAGGTGAAACGGGGGTAGCGGATCATGGATTTGACGAGCGCCCAAAACATGGCCAGCGGTTTCCACCATCCCCGCCTGCGTTGGAGGATCTTTCGTTCGCGCACAAATTGCGGATAGACGCCGATGGAAGAAAAAAGGGTGAAGACCCTGCCGTTGACCGTGCCCACTTCCAGGTGGGTGCTGTGCCCCTGGGCCACGAGGCGGGCGATTTTTTCCGGATGAAAAGGCAGCCCCATATGCCGGGCGAAAAGATTGAAGGTGCCCATGGGCAGAACGGCCAGGGCGATGCCGCTCCCGCCCAATATCGAGGCCGCGGTGTTCACGCTGCCGTCGCCGCCGGCCACGACAATGACGTCCGGACGCTCCGCCACGGCCTGACGCAACACGTGCGCCATGTTGCCCGCTTTGGTGAACAGTATGGCAGGCTCCAGACCGGCGGCGTTGAAGGCCTTGCGCACGGCTTCCGGCGAATAGCGGCGGAAAAGCTTGAAAACGACGCCCGCATGTTTGTTCAAGATGACGATGACTTTCATCCGCCATTTTCCCAAAGCCCGCGCAGCGCGGCAGCCAGGCGGCGCATGCGGCCAACGCGCAGCCAGCGCAACACCCGCAGCACTCCCTGCGTATGCCGCTCAAGGGCCGCCAAATCCTTGCTGTTGTCGATTATCAAATCGCAGGCGTTCAGTTTGGTCGCTTCGGGCCATTGCCAGGAATCCATGGTGGCCAAAGTTTCCACGTCCCAATGCCGCGTTGAACGCAGCCGTTCAAGCCGCAACGTTGCGGGACAGTAGACTCCGGCGACAATATCCACGGCCTTGTCGCGCCATGAGGCCCCGGCTTCCAGCAACAGCGGAATTTCGGCCAGAGCCACACGTTGGCGGCGATGGCGCCCCCAAAACAATTCCAACCGATGACGAACCATGGGATGCACCGCGGATTCCACTTCCCGCCGCAGCTGTTCGTTTTTTTTCAACTCACTGAAAAGACAACGTTTATCCACAGGACATTTCTCCGGTGGCAGCCCTGGCGTCTCGTGCAGAAAAGCCTCGCCAAACCGGTTCTTGATGAACAACCATCCATCCCGCCCCGGTTCGTATAACGCGGCGACCTCGGCATCGGCGCTGAACAAAGGGATGTTTTCCCGCTCCAACAAACGCGCCACAGTCGATTTGCCGCAGCCGGGCAGGCCGGTAACGGCCACACGCTGCACTCGCCGCGACAAATACAGGGCCACCCGCAAAAAATCGGGAGGCGGCGGACATGAAAAACCGAGCTTTTCCCCGCTATGAGGGTGTTCGAAGCGCAAACGCCAGGCATGCAGAAGTTGCCTGGAAGCGAGTTTGTCCAACATCTCCGGCCTGCATGCCGCCGGACATGCGGCTTGCCCGGGGCCGTAGACCCGGTCTCCCAGAATGGGGTGGCCGATATGCTGCAAATGCACGCGAATCTGGTGGGTGCGCCCCGTATGGATGCGTACCGCCAACAAACTCCAGGAGCGGTCTTCGGCCGCATGGAGCACGCGGTACTGGCTGTGCGCGCTGCGCCCCCCTTTGGCGACCACGGCCATTTTCACTTTCTGCGTGGGGTGGCGGCCTATGGGGGCGCGGATATCCCCGCTCGGCGGATCAGGCACTCCCGCCACCAACGCCAGATATTCCTTTTCAATGCTGCGGACGGCAAAGGCCTTGGCCAGGGCCAGGCGGGTGCGTTCGTTGCGCGCCACCAGCAGCAAGCCGCTGGTGTCCTTGTCGATACGGTGCACAATTCCGGGGCGTTGCGGATCGAGCTCCGCCAGCTCGGGGTAGCGGTGCACCAGCCTGTGGGCTAGAGTGCCAGCCTCAAGCCCCGGCGCCGGATGCACGGTCAGGCCTGCCGGCTTGTTCAGGACCAGGCAATCGGCATCTTCATACATGAGCGCCAACGCACCTTTTTCCGGCACGATGGAGGAAGCGGGAGCTTCGCCCTGAAGTTCAAGCGCCTCTCCGCCTTCCAGCAACGTGTTGGGCTTGGAACACGGCAAACCGTTGCGCAATAGGCATCCGGCCTTGATCCAGGCTTTGATCTTTTCGCGGGATATGCCCTCGTCGTGCAGGATTTCGCCCAAAAAACGATCGAGCCGCAGGCCCTGGGCCCGCTCGGGAACCGTGATGCGCCAATGGCCCGGCTTGCTATTAGAGCATGTTACGTTTGAAATTGGTCTGCCTCCGGCGGCTTAAGAACCTTTTGAAAAAGGTTCTTAAGGAAACGCTGATTAAAGACTTGTTAGGTTTGTCCGGGGGGAAACCTTTCTGGAGAAAGGTTCTCCCCCCGGACCCCCCAGCGCTGCTATCTTCATCCCTAAGGCGCGATACGACCGCGCCCAAGGGCTGAAGTTTCCAAAGACTTTTTGCTGAAATACATATAAATTCAATGTACTACAAACATACTTGTCTGGCGACAAAGTTTAGGAAGGGGGAGCGCGAGGGGGAGAACCCTTTTTAGCGGCAGCCGTTAGGCGCGGTCGTTTCGCGCCTTACGGATGGCGACAGCAACGCTAAGGGTTTCCCCCTCGCATATCCAGTGAATTAATCAGCGTTTCCTTAAGAATCTCCTAAACTTTACTGCTGTGTAATTCGTTTTCCCGGCGTCCAGGGGCCTCCCCTGGTCGTCGTGCGGGCGCGAAAGCCCACGACGTTATTCTTTTTAAAAATATGACATCGCTCCTCATACCGAGTACGGACATTACCGCATTTCCGCATCGGGTAAGACTTGCTTGTGCCGCAAAGGGACTTTACATAGCACCGAATGTTTGTAGCCTCTTGCCGCATTGGGGGCAAGACGGCGCGCAAAGGCCATGGATTTCCCAATGATACAATCAACCATGTTTGAGCATGTCATACTCACGGCAACGTGATCCGGAATCAAGGGAGAAAGCATGGCCCAGACTGTGACGGGATTGGTATTGACGAAAGACGGGGAGCGATATTTATCCAACTGTCTTAATTCACTTTCCTTTTGCGACAAACTGCTTGTGGTGGACTCGGAAAGCCGGGACAAAACGCGCGACATTGCGGCTGCGCATGGCGCTGCCGTGCTGGTGCGCCCCTGGCAGGGGCCCTTGCCGCAGTTCGCCTTTGCTTTGGAGCAGGTGGATACACTGTGGGTGGTGAGTCTGGATCAAGACGAATGGTTGAGCCCTGAATTACGCCGGGAGATGGAGCAATTGTTTCGGGAGCCTGGCCGCCTGGAACATCTGGCGGGCTATTTCTGTTCACGGCGCTCCTTTTATTTTGACCGCTACATGCGGCACAGCGGTTGGTATCCGGACAGATTGCTGCGTGTTTATCATAAAGAGCGCATGAAAGTCGAAGCATCAGGGCCGCATTATTCGTTCCGCGCACTGGGTCCCACGTCCACTTTGAACGGGGACATCGTACATCACCCCTATGCGGGGCTGCATGAACACGTGGCCAAAGTGAATTACTATACCCAGGAAGCGGCCAAGGACTTGCATGCCAAGGGACGCCGCGCCGGGCTCGGCAGCGCCCTGGGGCACGGGCTCGCCCGGTTTTTCAAAATATATGTCGTGCGCCGTGGATTCCTGGACGGCCGCGCCGGTCTTGTGCTGGCCATTCACGGCTTTTTCTACGCCTTTCACAAATACGCCCGCTTGGCCGAATTGCGGATGCAGGATGACGCCGCCAAACACAAAGGACAATAATAAAGGGATACCGGGGGGACAAGCTCCAAGGCAAAGCAAATTTGAAGTGGGATAGTTAGGGGCTCCGCCCCAAGCCCCGCCAGGGGGGGAACGCTCCTGTATCCGCGGTTAGCATGTTTGAATTCATAACTATCTCACATTTTTTTATTACAAAAAAAGTGCGAGAGGAGAAACCCTTTGAAAAAGGTTCTCCCCCCGGACCCCCCTTCCGAAACTTTCTAATTTTGAAAAATAATCGTTAACGCCGTAACCCACAGGCGGGGCGTTGTGCGCCTTATGGATGGCAACGGTAGTGCTTACGTTTTCACCCTGGATATCTATCTGATTTAAAACACGATTTCATTAAAATGTTTTGGAGATTCTTAAGAACCTTTTTCAAAAGGTTCTTAAGCCGCCGGAGGCATTCCTAGTCATATACCCCCGGCAAAGCCGGGGGCTTGAAAATTATAACCGCTCAAAGCGGTTGAACACCGTTAGCCGCCTAAAGGCGGTCTTATCAGTA
>CAZFCK010000108.1:0-15268 GCA_964517355.1 uncultured Desulfovibrionaceae bacterium
GAACAATTGGAAATTGTTTCAGTGGAGAGCCTTGTTTCAAGGCGAAAATGCGCTAGCGCATTCTCGCCTTTGGATAAGGTTCCCTCCTGAAAAAATGTTTATGATTTCAGGGAAAGGCATAAGAGCATCGTTATTTTTTCAAAGGTAAGCTCTCGGCTTTCTGAGCGGAACGTATGCGTTAAGAGTCTGCATTTGTTTAAAAAAAAAGAATTAAAAATGTCCTTTTTCCGGCGTCCAGGGGTCTCCCCTGGTCGTACTGCGGGCGAGAAAGCCCGCGGCTTTATACGTTTTTTCATTAAGTCGGAAAGTCGTAGTCAAGATGCTCTAAGCGATGTCGCCGCGCTCGCGCAGATACTCCACAACCCGCGTGGCCTGGGCGGCCGCCATTGTACCTCCAAGGGAAATGGCGACGCCGCACGCCTCCAGGATCTCTGCCACCGTTGCGCCCAATTGCAGCGCATGCTCGGCCTGGAACAAGATGCAGCCCCGGCATCCTCCCACAAGCGCCGCGCTCAAAGCCATCAACCGTTTTGTCTTGGCGTCCAGCGCCCCGTTCTTGTATACGGCTTGCGGCAATTCCTGATAGGCTTGTCCTATTTCCGGAGCCAATTCCATAAAGCGTTCCCAGTCTTCACCGATCTTCCTGCGCAATGCGGTTTGGTTTTCCACGGTCATGGAGTATCCTCCGTCAGTTTCATGGTTGTTGCACGCCAAGCCGTAGGCACGGAACACGCTGCAGCGTAGACGCAACATGCTGTCAAGTTTAACTTGCTGATATTATTATGTCAAAATCAAGAGTTCCCTTTTTGTGCTTTCTGTTGTTATTAATAGTTGCAGAAATGATATAGTTATCCACATCGAACGTCATGGAGGGCCGCGCCACGGGCGGGGCATGGGGTGAAACCGCGGGAGCCGCACCAGAACAACCCGCCGCTCCGGAGAATAAGCAGTTCATCATCAGTAACGCCTTTGAACGTTACCCTTTCGTAGCTGTTCTTTTTGTGTGAGGCAACCGTGCGGCATGTTTTTCGTGTCTGCAATGTGATGATGACAGACCTTTTGCTATTGTTGAGCGTATGAAAACACTACTGATCCGGATTCTCCTGTTCACGCTGTTCCTGTCTTCAGCGGCAATGTTGCACGCCGCAGAATCGTCTCAAGACGCCGCTCCCTCCGTTGCCGGCGCTCAAGAACTGCAGGCTTACACCCCCGTATTGCGCGGCGTGGACAACGAAGAGCTTCAGGAATTGCTCACCGCTTCCCTGGACACTTTCACGTTGCAGCAAACGCCACCGCGTTCGCTCAACCTGCTGCGCCGGCGCATGAGCGACGATGTGCTCACGGCGAAAAAGGTGCTCAGCTCGCGAGGCTATTTCAAGGGCACCGTGAAAATCGCGCTGGAGACCGGGCGACAGGCCCCCCCACAGGCCATATTCACCGTCGCTCCGGGACCGCGTTTTTGCTTCGGCAAAACAACCATCCTTCTGGCGCCCCAGGGTGACAAAAAAGCGCCTTTGCCCACATCCGAAGAGGCCGGGCTTGTCCGGGGCGCCCCGTATCTGGCCAAAAGCGTGCTCAGCGCCCAGTCGTTCATACTCACCACGCTGGAGGAAAAAGGCTACCCCTATCCGGCCATTGAAGACCGCGAAGTCATCGCCGACCATGCCACCAATACCGTAACCGTGGATTTTCTCGTGCAAACCGGGAAAATCGCCTCGTTCGGCTCCATAACCGTCAACGGACTGCACTATGTGGATCAGGACTACGTTCTCTCCAAGCTGCCCTGGACCAAGGGCCAGCTGTACGACAAGCGTCTCCTGGAAAAGGCGCGCGCAAGTCTCATTCAATCCGGCCTGTTCAATGTGGTCGATTTTTCCAAGGAGCCAGTAAACGAAGAAGGCGTGCTGCCCCTGACCATGGACGTTGTGGAACGCAAACCGCGCACCGTGCGCGCAGGGCTGCGCTACCGCACCGACACCGGTCCCGGTGCCAAACTGGAATGGGAGCACAGGACCCTGTTCGGCAACGGGGAACACTTCAGCGCCGCGGTGGACGTGGACAAGGTCAAGCAGCAGTTCGACCTTACCTTCAGAAAACCCGCGCTCATGAACGACGACCTCTCGCTGCTGGTGCAGCAAAAATACATGCGCGAGCGCGACGACGCTTACGACGGCGACACCCTGCACAGCTCCGTGGGGCTCGAATACCGCCTCAACAAAAGGCTGACCCTCGGCGCGGGCGTCGCCTACCATCTTTCCCGCCTGGACGAAAACGACAAGGGAAAGGAAACCTACGGCCTGCTTTCCGTGCCCGCGGTCCTGAGCTGGGACAGCCGCAACGACATCCTCAACCCCACCAAGGGCTGGCGTTTTTCTCTTTCGGGCACGCCGTATTTCGATACCTTGGGCTCCTCCACCGATTTCATGCAAGGGCTGGTGTCCTATACCCACTACCTGCGGCTGATCGGAGAGGATACGCTCATCCTGGCCCTGCGCGGCCTGCTGGGCGTCACCCAGGGCGCGCAGCTCGACGACGTGCCCTCCAACGTGCGTTTCTACGCCGGAGGCGGCAGTTCCATCCGCGGTTATGCGTATCGCAAGGCGGGCGACCTTGACAAAGACGGCGATCCCATCGGGGGGCGCTCGGTTTTCGAATCCACCGCGGAACTCCGTTGGCGCTTCCTGGGCGATCTGGGCATGGTGTTCTTCACGGACGTCGGCCGGGCCTTCGAAGACCAGTTCCCGAACTTCGATGAAGAGCTTTTCGTGGGCGCGGGCACCGGATTCCGCTACTACAGCTTTGTGGGGCCCATCGGCCTTGACGTGGCCTTCCCGCTCAACCGCCGCTCCGGTGAAGATGATTATTATCAAATTTACATCAGTCTGGGACAATCCTTTTAATTTCCATCGCCTCGTCGCACTGCGCGGAAGGTTCCCTTTCGATCAAGGGACTTATCCTCGAAACGGCATACAATCACGTAGAGACACACCTTGATGACAATCCATCCCAACGCGCTACGATTCCTTAAATGGCTAGGGTGGGGCGTACTCGGCCTGCTCATTCTTGTCTTCCTATCGCTCGGCGCTGTGATCACCGCGCTGCACACGCAGGCCGGACGCGACAAAGTCGCCTCTTTGGTCAATGAACTGGCCTCCTCCGAGTCCATGACCATCTCCCTGGAAAATCTACGCGCGGCCATGCCCTGGGATCTGCGCCTCGGCTCCCTGACTCTGGCGGACGCCGGCGGGGTTTGGCTCTCCGCCAACGATCTGGACGTGGGCATGGATCTCGCGGCCCTTGTCGGCGGCGCCATTGCCTTCGACCGCATCACCCTGGAACAGGTCGTCTATCTGCGCGCCCCTCTTACCCGGGAACCACCTGAAGAAGAGCCCCCGGCTCAACCTTTTTCCCTGGAACTGCCCAAGATTCCTCCGCTGCGCGTCGACACCTTACGGGTGGGGCGCGCCGTGCTGCATCTGCCCCCGCCTGAAGGCGCGGCCCAAGGCGAAGTCAAGACCTTTACCTGCAACGGATTGGTGCGCCCCGAAGGGCCTGATTTCGTGGTGCGGCTCGATGTGGACGAGGTGCCCGGACCCGATGAGGGCAGCGATGGATTCCGGCCGGACAAGCTCTCACTGGAGGCGCGGCTGCGGCAACCGGACAACATCCTGGCCGTGGACGCCTCCCTTGAAGAGGGCTCCGGCGGCCTTCTGGGACAGGCCCTGGGCGTGGACGCGGGCACCGCCATTTCCGGCGGATTGCGCGGCACGGGTAGCCTGGAGCACTGGCTTGGGGAGATGCGTCTCAACGTGGGGCGGACGGCCCTGCTTTCCGGCACCGTCAATCTGCGCCTTGAGCAGGACGCCGGACTCTTCCGCGCCGCGCTCAAAGGACATCTGCAGGACCCCGCGTCCTTGCTGCCCCCCGATATCGTTCGCCTGAGCGGCGACAACGCGGATTTCGACCTGGCCGTGACCCTGCCTCTCGACGGCCGGCTCGCGGAACTGTCCAGCCTGGATACGTGCAAGCTGGTCAGCCCCACCTTTTCCCTGTCCCTGGCCGCTTCCATGCGCGATGCGGCTTGCAGCGCGACCCTGACGCTGGATATTCTGGACCCCGCCATACTGCCCCATGTCACCTCAGACGCCCTGGCCGGCAAGCCCACGGTGGCCGCGTCGTTGGAAGGGGATGAAGACAAGGCGGTTCTGGAACTCCGGGCGGGGCTGGGCGCCCTGACCATGCCGGATCTGACCAGCAACCCCGCCACGTTGCACACCGTGGTCACTCTGGGCGCGCCCCTGGATCCTGAAAAACGGGAAATCGCGGCCAAGGGCACGCTGCGGGTGGACGGCCTCCAGGCGCCCCGGGACTATACCCTTGACCAGGCGTTGGAACTGGCCTTTGACCTGGGCCTGAACGAGCGCACCCAACAGGTGCATATCGCCTCCCTGACCCTGAACAACGGCGAGAACACCCTCCAGGCCAACGGCGAGGTGGACATCCCCAAACAGCAGGTGCAGGCCCACGTTGAAGCGGAGCTGCCCCATGCGGGGGCGCTCATGACCCTCACGCCCCTGGACGCCGCCATCAGTCTCAAGGCCGACGCCACCGGCGCCATGGCGCAAGGCATCGACGCCGCCGTGACCATGGACCTCAGCCGCATCAAGGGGCTGGACCCCCAGGTCGCGGCTCTGCTGGGCGACAGTCTGAACCTGGCGGCCAAGGCCTTTGTGGATGAAAAACACGTGCAGCTTCACGGTCTGGACGTGAAAGGCCGCACCAGCCTGACGGCCTCGGGCGTCTACACCATGGAAGGGCGGGCCCTCGACGCCATGCTTACGGTGACGCCCCCCGAAACCTTGACGCTCCCCGGCGACCCCGCGCCCTTGCAGGTGCAGGGACTCGCGCCTTTGGACCTCACGGCCAAGGGCAGCCTGCAGGAGCGTCTGGACGTGACGGCGCGTTCACGCGCGGACAAGGCGATTCTGCCGGGGCGCAGTTTCACCGGCCTGGCGCTCGACCTGGCCGCGGGCGTGCCCCTGCGGCCGCAATCCCCGCAATCGGGCGACGAACTTTTTTCACTGGACCTTAAAACCGACCAGATAGGCCTGATCGCCTCCAGCCGCTACCGCCTTCTGGAAAAAATCCTCGAACTTTCGGAAATCAATGTCCGCGGCCCGGAAACCAGCATTCGCGGAGCGCTTCGCCTGGCCATGGACAGCACGTTGCTCAATGGCGCGATCACGATCGAGGCCAAGCGCCTGGCCGCCTATGCCGACCTCCTGGGCCTGAAGCTGCAAGGCGCGGTCAAGGCCGACGTGGACCTCTCGGCTCCCGCCGCCAAGCAGGGGGTGCGCATCAAGGCGGAAGCGCGAGATGCAGGCGTGCCCGAGGCCTCCGTGCGCTCTCTGGCCGTGCAGGCGCAGTGCGACGACGTTTACGGCGCCATGCAGGGGGCGGGCACGGCCTCCATGCGGCTCCAGGCCACCCATGCCGGAACCCCGGACGCCTATGCCGAGGACCTGCTCGTGAATGCGGCCATGGCCGGAGGCGCGGTGCAGCTCGATCTGAAAACCAACGGCCGGGCGGACAAACCGTTCGACGTGGCCGTGAAGGCCACCGTAAAACCCGCGCCAGAACGCATAGAGGCGCGCATCGCCTCGCTCGCGGGCTCATACGACGCCCTGCCTTTCAAGCTCGCCGCTCCGGCCACCATTATCGCCGCGGGTGGGGGCGTTACCGTGCAAGGCCTGCACCTGGGCGTTGCGGGCGCGGAGGTGCGCGCGGACGGCGCGTACGGTCCTGCGGACGCCGATCTCAAGGCCAGCGTGCTCCTGAGCGACCTTGGCCTGTTGCGAAAATTGCAACAGTTCGACGCCCCCGCGCTTTCCGGTAGCGTGACCGTGGAAACGACGCTCAAGGGCGCTTTGGCCGCGCCCCGCGTGCATGTCGCGGTGCGCGCCGATGACGTGGAGATGGAGATGCAGAGTGCCGGGCCGGAAGCGCCTCAGCCCCCGGAACTCCCGCCGCTGGATCTGCGGCTCGAGGCCGATCTCGGCGACGGACGCCTCGCGGCCAAGGCCAATCTGGCGCACAAGACAACGTCCCTGGCCGACCTCGAACTGACGGTGCCCGTGAAGCTGGCGCTGCAGCCCTTCGCCTTTGAACTGGCCGAGAGCGCCCCCTTGAATGGCGCGCTCAAAGGCGGCCTGGACCTGGACATGTTCAAGGACGCCCTGGCCGTCACGGACCAAATCGTGCAGGGTCACATTGATTTCAACCTGGCCATCGGGGGCCGGCTCGACGATCCGGACGTTGAAGGCCACATAGGTTTGAAGAAGGGGCGTTACGAAAATCTCAAACTGGGCACGCTGCTCACGGATATCGTCCTGCAACTGGAAGGAAAAGGGGACACCATCACGATAACGCAACTCTCCGCCAATGATGGCGGGGGCGGCAGCGTCAAGGGGCAGGGCAGCGTGGACCTGGATGGTGATTTCCCGTTTCAGGCGGCCATATCCATGGATATGCTCACCCCCGTGCAGATGGACATTTTCAAGGGCACCCTGAGCGGCACCGTGGACGTGCGCGGCAACGCCAAGGACGGGGCCGACGTGACGGGCAAACTGGACGTGGACCACGCCATTGTGCTCCTGCCCAAATCCCTGCCGCCGGACATCACCGATATCCGGGTCATCCAGGATGACGGCTCGGAATCCGCTCCGCCTCTCAAAGATCAGGCCGCTGCGAAACCCGTTCCCGTGCGCCTGGACATCACCATACTCATGCCGGGGCAGATTTACGTGCGCGGCAAGGGCCTGGATTCGGAATGGAACGGCAAGCTGCATATCGGCGGGTCGGCCAACGATCCGCGCATTACCGGCAAGCTCGGCGTGTCCAGAGGGACCTTCGATTTTCTGGACAACGTGTTCAACATCGACGAAGGGGAGTTGCGCTTTGCCGGCGGCTCGCCGCCGTCTCCCGTGATCAATGTCGTCACCTCGTCGCAGGCCAACGACATCCTGGCCAAGGTGACCATTTCCGGCACCATCCAGTATCTCAGCATCACCCTGAGTTCCGAACCGCCCAGGCCGGATAACGAGATCCTTGCCGCGGTGCTGTTCGGCAAGCCCCTGGATAAGATCACGCCCTTGCAGGCGGTGCGCCTGGCCCGCGCCGTGGATCAGATTACCGGCTCGGCCAGCGGCTACGACATCGAGGTGATGCAAAACCTCAAGCGCATGCTCGGCGTGGACGAACTTTCAGCTGGCGAGGGCGCTTCCGGGGATATGGTCCTGCAGGCGGGCAAACACATCACGGACGACGTGTATGTGAAGGGCACCAAAGGTCTTGATCCGCGTGACGATTCCCTGAGCGTGGAGGTGGAGATCACACCGCATCTGGGCCTGGAAACCGAAATGGGCGCGGATTCGCAAAGCGGTATCGGATTGAACTGGCGTATGGATTATTAAGGAATAACGTCGCGGGCTTTCGCGCCCGCACGGCGACCAGGGGGGGGGGAACGCCCCCCTGGCCCCGCGAATGTCATGTATGGAAATGTAACTATTCTATAAAGTTATACAAAATATAAAATTTTGGAGATTCTTAAGAACCTTTTTTAAAAGGTTCTTAAGCCGCCGGAGGCCTTATCTCTCTTACAGCGCAATACCGGTATGCGCCTTGTAGGCGCGTACGGTGTTGATCAGCAGTTGGGCGATGGTCATGGGACCCACGCCGCCGGGCACCGGAGTCATGGCCTTGGCTTTTTTGCTGATGCCCTCGAAATCGCAATCACCGCGCAGCCCGTCGTCGGTGCGATTGATACCCACGTCCACCACCACGGCGCCCTCCTTGACCATGTCCGCGGTAATGCAGCCGGGGCGTCCCACGGCGGCGAACAGAAAATCCGCCTGCAGGGTTTCTGCGGCCAGGTTCGGGGTCTTGGTGTGGCAGAGGGTCACAGTGGCGTCGCCGTAGGCGCCGCGCATGCCCAGCAGCAAGGACAAGGGGCGTCCCACGATGTTGCTGCGTCCCACCACCACGGCTTTTTTCCCGGCCGTGGGCAGGTCGTAGCGCTTGAGCAGTTCCAACACCCCGGCCGGCGTGCAGGGCCGGAAGCCCGGGAGCCCCAGAGCCAGACGCCCCATGCTCGCGGGATGAAAGCCGTCCACGTCCTTGTCCGGCGCGATGCAGGCCAGGCACGCGGTTGAATCCAGGGAGCGGGGCAGGGGCAGCTGCAGCAGGATGCCGTCCACTTCCGTACGTTCGTTGAGTTCAAAGATAAGATTGTTGATGGCGGTGCCGCGGCAGTCCGCGGCAAGGCGGTGGGTCTCGGAACGGATGCCCACCTCAGCGCAGGCCTTGGCCTTGTTGCGGACGTAGATTTGCGATGCCGGATCTTCGCCCACGATGATCACGGCCAGACAGGGCTGTCTTCCGGCCTGGCGTTGCAGGTTGGGCAGGTTTTCGCGCAATTCGGTGCGGATGGCTTGAGCCGTGGCTTTGCCGTCGAGCAGGATCATTGTTTCTCCTCAAAAAGGGCGCGCCGGGCGAAGAGCTGCCCGGCGCGGATTGCAGATAAGCTGTGGTGCGCGCATGCGCGTCAATATGCAACACGCGGTCCGCATGTCGCGCCGTAAAAAACTCTTAGTCTTCGTCAAAACCGAACTGGGCGGCCATGAAGGGGCCGAAGAAGATGCCTTCCTCCTCCAGGTCCTCTTCGATGCGCAGGAGCTGGTTGTATTTCGCCAGACGGTCGCTGCGGCACAGGGAGCCGGTCTTGAGCTGCCCCGCGTTCATGCCCACGGCCAGGTCGGCGATGAAGGTGTCTTCGGTTTCACCGGAGCGGTGTGAGATGACCGTGGTGTACGCGGCTTCCTTGGCCATTTGGATGGTGTCCAGGGTTTCTGTGACCGTGCCGATCTGGTTGAGCTTGATGAGAATCGAGTTGGCCACGCCTTCTTCGATGCCGCGGGCGAGGATCTCGGGGTTGGTGACGAAGATGTCGTCGCCCACAAGCTGGATGTGGTCGCCCAGGGTATCCGTGAGCGTGGCCCATCCTTCCCAGTCGCCTTCGGCCAGACCGTCTTCGATGGAAACAAGGGGAAACTCGGTGGTGAACTGGCTGAGGTATTCCACCATTTCATTGGCGGTGAGCTTTTTGTTTTCACCGGCAAGCACGTATCTGCCGTCCTTGAAAAACTCGGACGCGGCCGCGTCGATGCCCAGGGCGATGTCGCGTCCCGGAATGTAACCGGCTTCCTTGATGGCTTTCATGATGTAGCTGAAAGCCTCGTGGTGGTCCTTCAGGTTGGGGGCGAAGCCGCCTTCGTCGCCCACGCTGGTGATGTGTTTGTCCTTGGCCAGGATGGTCTTCAAGGTATGGAAGGTCTCGGCGCCCATGCGCAGAGCGTCGGCAAAGGTGCCGGCGGACAGGGGCATGATCATGAATTCCTGGATGTCGAGATTGTTGGGGGCGTGCGCGCCGCCGTTGAGGATGTTCATCATGGGCACGGGCAGGATTTTTCCGTTGACGCCGCCCAGGTATTGATACAGGGGCAGGCCCACGTGTTCCGCCGCGGCGCGGGCCGTGGCCATGGACACGCCCAGCATGGCGTTGGCGCCCAGGCGGGATTTGTTCTCCGTGCCGTCCAGCTCGATGAGCAGGTTGTCCAACGCCACCTGGCGCAGGGCGCTCATGCCGATAATGGTTTCAGTGAGTTCGCCTTGAATGTGCTCAATGGCTTTGAGCACGCCCTTGCCGCCGTAACGGCTTTTGTCGCCGTCGCGCAATTCAAGGGCCTCGCGGGTGCCGGTGGAGGCGCCCGAAGGCACGGCCGCGCGGCCCGTGGCGCCGGATTCCAGGGTCACTTCCACTTCCACGGTGGGATTGCCGCGCGAATCCAGAATTTCGCGGGCCCAGACAGATACGATGGTGCTCATGAAACGTCTCCTTTTGGCAAGGTGTAGGCGTGACGGGGTTCCCCGTAAGTAAATGTGTTCCGCGGACCAGGAACGTCCATGGCCCGCGTCCGGGTCGGTTGTTTGCGCCCCCGGGGGTTATGTCGCGGGGGCGGTTTCCTCATATAGAAGCCAAAGCCCTTCAAGCAAGAGCTCGGGGTGCAAAAAATCAAAACAGGAGCACACGGCGCCCACGGCGGAGGCCAGACCGCCGGAAGCGACCACCACAATGCCTTCCGAGGGCGCGCCCTGCCGGACCAGGTCCTCGCGCAAGCGCCGGCAAAGCCCTTCGGACATGGCTGCGAATCCGAATAGAATCCCTTGGTTGAGGCATTGCAGCGTGCTTCTGCCGATGCGCAACGTGGGGGATTCGACCTGCAACCGTATGCGGGGCAGTTGCGCCGTGCGGCTCGCCAGCGCTCCAGCCGATGAGAGCACGCCTGGACAAATAAGGCCGCCTAAATAAGCGTTGTCGGACACGCAGTCAAATGTGGTGGCCGTGCCGAAATCCACATTGATGCAGGTGTGCGCCCCGGTCACTGCTTTGGCCGCCCAGGCCAGAACCAGCCTGTCCGCGCCCACTTCCTGGGGGCGTTCGTAGCGGTTTTCCAGGGGAACGGGCATGTCGCGCCCCGCAAACATCGTGGGGCATCCCGCATAGCGCCCGCATGCGCCGCGTACGACCTCGTCCAGCGCCGGGACCACGGAACAGGCGGCGCAGGCGTCGATCTCCTGGGGCTTCACGCCGGCGTGGGCCAGGAACCCGAGCATGGAGAGCCCGAGGGAATCGGCTGTTTCCGCCGGATTGACAGGCAGGGTGTATTTGTGCGCCATGCCGTGCCCGTGCTGGTGGAGCCCGAGCTTGACGTTGGTGTTGCCGATGTCGCAGAGCAGGGTATAGCGCGCCATATGGACCGGTTCTCCTTAATGAGTGCTGTTGATATCACGAAGCGGGCGCACGTGCTAGCCGCTATCAGATTTGCGCGGGACTGGCTACATCCCGCGCATGCGCAACGCACCGAAAACATATTACCGGGTGCACAAATTTTTCATCTTTTCTGCCCCCATTAAGGAAAAGCCGGCAGGCCGCGAGGGACGCGCATGCTTTTATACGGTGTTTTATTGACAACATTGCCGCGTTACGGAAAAAAATGTATGGCGTCGAAAGGGGGGGAACTCCATGTTCTTGCGGAGTTCTGTCCGCTGCTGAGAAGAAATTTTCTTTTGGTGATTCCAGCCGTAAATTTTTTGAGCGCATATCGACGTTGAAGCAGGAATGCCTCCATCAGGTTAAGAACCTTTTGAAAAAGGTTTTTTATGAATCTTCAAAACATTTTATCTTGTGTAATTTGTTGATATATTGTTTGTTTTAGTGCGTGGTATTCGCGAGTCCAGGGGGACGTTCCCCCCTGGCGGGGGTTGGGGCGAAGCCTCAAAACGACCCCTCTTACCGTTAACATGCTTTAACAGGAAAGGGAGAACCGTATGGATCCTGCCAGCCTGATTCCCGAGGCCGCCGCGATTCCCATGCAGCCCTGGTTGTTGCAAGTGCTGCTGGTGCTCACGTTCGCGCTGCATTTGCTCTTGATGAACATCGTGGTTGGGGGGAGCGTCGTGGCCCTGGTCGAGGAGTTGCGGAACAGGAAGCAAACCGCAGGCACACCCGTGGGGCGCGAGCTTTCCACAAAAATGACCATGACCCTGGCCCTGGCCGTCAATATGGGCGTGGCGCCGCTGTTGTTTTTGCAAGTGCTCTACGGTCAGTTCCTGTACACCAGCTCCACGCTCATGGCCTGGTTCTGGCTGGGGTTGCTGGGGGTGCTCATTGTGGCCTACTACGGGCTGTATCTCTATAATTTCAGGTATAACCACCTGGGCCGCAGGCGCCCGTTGCTGCTGGGCGCCTGCGCGGCGCTGCTTCTGTGCGTGGCCTTTTTGTTCAGCAACAACATGACGCTGATGCTCAAGCCCGAAAGCTGGCTGCGCTATTTCGACGCACCGGGGGGGGCGCTACTGCATTTGGCCGAGCCGACCCTGCTCCCGCGCTATTTGCACATGGTGGTTTCCGCTCTTGCCGTGGGCGGATTGTTCCTGGCAGTTGCCGCGAATTTCAAACGCAAGCGGGAAAAAATGACTCCCCAGGACGCGGAACGGCGCGTTAACCTGGGCCTGCGCTGGTTCACCCACGCCACGTTGCTGCAGCTCGTTGTGGGAACGTGGTTTCTGCTCGCCCTGCCGCGCCCCGTCATGCTGCTCTTCATGGGCAAGGGCGCGCCGCACACCGCGCTTTTCGCGGCCTCCTTGGTGCTGCTGGTTCTTTCGCTGTATTTCGGGTTCCGCCGCAACATCCGGGCCACGGTTTGGACCCTGGTCGCGCTGGTGCTGGTCATGACCGTCATGCGCGCCCTGGTGCGGGCGGCCTACCTTGCGCCGTATTTTTCCATGGAGGATCTGGCGGTGGCGCCGCAATACGGCCCCTTTGCGTTGTTCATGATTTCATTGCTCCTGGGACTGGCGGTCATCGCCTGGGTCCTGAAACTGGCTCTTGCGGCGGGAGCGCGCGCCACGGGCCATAACGGGCAGGAGGGCTGAGATGGATTATCCGGTCTGGTGGATTCCGAGTCTGAGCGCCGCGCTGCCCGTGGCGGTCATCGCCATAGTCCATGTGTTCATCGCCCATTTCGCCATCGGCGGCGGTTTGTTTCTGGCCCTGGCCGAGCGGGTGGGCCTGAAGCGGGGCGGGCAGCCGGTTTTGGATTACGTGAAGAAGCATACCCGCTTTTTCCTGCTGTTGACCCTCGTGGCCGGGGGACTCACGGGCGTGGGCATCTGGTTCGTCATCGGCGTGGCCAGTCCGGCGGCCACGAGCGAGCTGATCCATATTTTCATGTTCGGCTGGGCCACGGAATGGGTGTTTTTCATCGGTGAGATCGTGACGCTGATGGTCTATTACTACACCTTCGGCAAAATGCGCGGCCGGGAGCACCAGATTGTGATCTGGCTCTATTTCATCTTCGGCTGGCTTTCGCTGTTCATGATCAACGGCATCGTGGGCTTCATGCTCACGCCCGGCGCGTGGACTCAAAGCAAGGATTTCTGGGACGGCTTCTTCAACCCCACGTTCTGGCCGTCCCTGGCCTTCCGTACGGCGCTGTGCGTGATGTTGGCCGGGGTGTTCGGCTATCTCACCGCCCTGCGCATACCGGATGCCGCGGTGCGCGAGCGCATGGTGCGCTTTTCCACGTGGTGGGCCGCGGCGCCCTTTCTGCCGCTGGTGCTTTCCTCGGCCTGGTATCTCCTGGCCCTGCCCGGTCCGCAACTGGACATGGTATTGCAAAAATCCCAGGAAATACCCCCGGTGATGCGATTGTTCGCGGTGTGCACGCCGCTGATATTCTTGGGCGCCCTGGCCATGGCCTTTCTGACGCCGGCGCGGAACCGTCCCATTCTGGCCTGGCTGCTCCTGCTGCTCTCCTTTGTGCAACTGGGCGCTTTTGAATGGACGCGCGAGGCCGGGCGCAGACCTTATCTCATTTGGGGCGACATGTATTCCAACAGCATTCCGGTCGCGGAGGCGGGGGCGCTCGACCAGTCGGGCATCCTGCCCCGCGCCAGATGGGTGCGGCACAAGGAAGTGACGGAAGCCAACATGTTGGAAGCCGGGGAAGACCTTTTCCGCTTGCAGTGCGCCACATGCCACAGCATCGGCGGCGCCATGCTCGACATCCTGCCGCGGACCGCGAAATATTCGCAGTTCGGCATGGAGGCGCAGCTGACCGGGCAGGGGGTGCGCAGCCCCTATATGCCGCCTTTTGTGGGCAACGACGCCGAAAAGGCGGCCTTGGCCGCCTATGTGGTGCGCGGGCTGCATGGTAAGGAGGAACATGTGGCCGAGGTGCGGCCGCCCCAGCTTGAAACGCCGGAGCTCGCCTGGGACGAGGACGGTGAATACCTGCTTCTGGCGTGGAGCGCCCAGGGTATGCATACCTTTTCCGACGCGGGGCGCTTTTTTTCGGTGCTGCCCCCGGGCAATACGTTTTATGCGCAGTTGTTGCGGCGCGATGCCCAGCCCGAGCTGGTCACCGAGGGCGTGAAGCTCTACTACACCCTGGAGCAGGGCTTTGGGGAGCCTGTGAAACATCTGCGTTTGTGGGAGTTCATGATCCCCACGTTTCACCTGGAGCGCAAGCCGAACCAGGGGATAACGGGCAATTTCCCCAGCGGGACCTTGCACCTGGATGCCGAACGCCGGGCCTGGACCACGGATATGGTGCCGGTCTCGCCCTACGCCGAAGACGGTTCGGTGTTGCCTTACCCCCTGGTCACGGTGGAGGCGCGCGACGCCGAAACGGGCGAGTTGCTGGCGTCCACCAAGGCCGTGGCTCCCGCGTCCACGGAAATGGGCTGCAAGAATTGCCACGGGGGAACGTGGCGCATGCCCGAAAGCGCCCCCGTCATGGGGCTGGCCGACGAGACGGCCAGGGACGTGTTGGCCATGCACGACAAGCGCTCCGGCACGAAACTTCTCAAGGAGGCGCAGTGGGGGCATCCCAAGCCCTGCCAGTTCTGCCACGAGGATGCGGCCATGACCCGCTATCAAGGCAAAAAGGATAATCTGGGGCTATCAGCGGCCGTTCACGGGTTTCACGCCCCCTATTTGGCGAGGCGCGGCGAGGAAGCCTGCAACGCCTGCCATGCTGGTTCTCCCATGGGGGGCACGCGCATGCTGCGCGGGCTGCACAATGAAATGGGTCTGGTGTGCACGGACTGCCACGGCGGCATGATCGATCATTCCCTGGCGCTGCTCAAGGCCGAGGAACAGAAGGGCAAGCCAGGCGCCGCACGGCTCATGCGGGGGCTCGCGCCGCAAGAGGTGGAAAATACGGATGCCGTCGCCCCGCGCAAGGCCTGGGTGCAGCAGCCGGATTGCCTGGGCTGCCACGAGCTGGACGGAGCCGGGGGCGAGGTGGTGCGTTCGAGCGCCTTCAACTTCTGGACTGAGGCCGGCGAGGAAAACCTGTTCCACATGCGCCAGGGAGAATTGGGCGCCATGATGTGCACGGCGTGCCATAACAGCCCCCATGCGCTGTACCCCGCGGTGAACCCCTACGGCGAAGAGCGCGACAATATGCAGCCCCGCAGCTACTCGCGCCAGTCCAGGGCCTTCGGCTACGACCAGAATTGCGAACCCTGCCATACCATGGATATGGGCGACTTCCCCCATCATCCCGCCGGGCCGTGAGGATACGGATTAAGGAATAAAGTCGCGGGCTTTCGCGCCCGCACGACGACCAGGGGAGGCCCCTGG
>CAZFCK010000109.1:0-15258 GCA_964517355.1 uncultured Desulfovibrionaceae bacterium
TTGGAAATTGTTTCAGGGGAGAGCCTTGTTTCAAGGCGAAAATGCGCTAAGAAAAGCAACTCGGTCAGCTCCATGAAAAGACAAAATCGCGTAGTTAGTCGGTATTAGCACTGGCGTTTCCCATCCGCTTGATAAACGCCTTGCCTGGAGCATCATCTCTTTGAAATTGCTCTACCTCCTGCGGCTTACGAACCTTTTGAAAATGGTTCTTAAGAATCTCCAAAACAATTCAATCCGCATAACCCACCGAGTATATTGAAAATTTTAAGCATGGTATTCGCAAGTCCAGGGGGGGCGTTCTCCCCTGGCGGAATTTGGGGTGGAGCCCCAACCTACCCCATCATAAAGTTAAAATATCCAGTGGACGTCATAGAATGCGAATCTCAGCGACAGCCGTGTGTTTATCCACGGATTTTACCGAGAGTTTCACACGCTCTCCCATAAATTCCGCAGCACCCAACAATATTCCCTCAAAATAATCAAAAAGCCCCCTGCTGGAGTGATAGGTCATCACCAGTGTCTTATCCTGTTCCTTATAGGTGAATGAAGGAGGCTTGATACCGGGATAATCCTTGGTCAGCTGTTTGTGCATTTTATCTATGGAAAGGTAAAGTTCTCTAAGATTCTTGGCCTTTATATAACGATGATACATCTTATCGAACTGCTTCATGGTATAACCCCCGAAAGCGAGAAAAACATCTCTGCTGCTGGTTCCGCTTTTTTTGGAAACCAGTTCAGCCATCTGTTTCAGGACAACTTCCGGGTAATTGCTTGTCGGCAAAAAGGTGGGATTTCCCATTTCGTGTTGCATGAATGTGAAGACATCCTTACCGTATTTCCCTTTTACGAAATCCTGCAGCAATTTCGGCAACACGCCGCGCATTTTGCCTTCTGATTTCCAGAGTTTATCGCTTTTACTGTCCGTTCCGAGCTTCATGGCCAGGGTCAGCAGATCCTGAGACAACTCCGCAAGCTCACGGGTCGCGCCGGCGGTTTGATCCGCGCCTTCATCCGCCTCTCTGGCAACAGTCGCGATGTCTTCTATACTCTGGTTGATTTCTTCCGCTGCGGCGGATTGCTCCTCGGCGGCAGTGGCGATTTGGGATACACGCATGGCCATATCTTCAATGCGGCCCATGATCTGGTGCAATGCTTCGCTTGTTTGATGCGAAAGTTCCGTACTTTCACCGACCTGCCTTTGCGTCTCATCCATGGAAACCATGGCTTCCTGCGAACTGTTTTGGATGGTCTTAATGGCCGACTCCACCTCTTTGGTGGCGCTCATTGTTTTTTCCGCGAGTTTGCGCACTTCATCGGCCACAACGGCAAATCCCCGGCCCGCCTCACCGGCACGTGCAGCTTCAATGGCCGCATTCAGGGCCAGCAAATTGGTCTGATCGGCAATATCGTTGATCACGCCGATAATACGGCCAATTTCCTCAGCCTGACCGTCAAGCTGCGCCAAGACGCCGGCGAGCTTTGACGAGGCCTCCGCAACACGATTGCTGCCTTCAAGGGCTTGGGAGACCAAATCGACACCGTCTCTGGCTGCCCGCTGGGCCTCGTCGGCTGCTTCGGCGGTGGCCGAGGCGTTTTGCGCCACCTCCAACACCGTGGCCGTCATCTCCTCCATGGCTGTCGCCACGGTTTCAGATTGGGATTTTTGTCGTTGCGCGCCCCGCGCCTGCTCATCGGCGGATGCGGAAAGTTCTTCCGAGGCCGAAGCCACGCGTTGGGCGACATCCGTGATGGTATTGCCTGTAGCCAACAAACGCTCATGCTCCCGACGCAATCCAACGAGTTCGTCCGTCAAACCATGCACATCGGTCAATGCCGCAACCATGCCGGTCAAGGCGCCTTTATCGATTTTCACGAAAGCCGCGTGGACGAGTGCCGGCAGAACGTGCCCCCCTTTCAATACAAACTCCGTCTGCTCCCCGCGAATACTTTCACCGCCTAGGGCGCGGGAAAAAACACGCTCGCCCTTTTCAAAAAAGGAAGCAAAGGATTTGCCCAAACAATCACTGGGGGCGGCACCGAACAACGCCCCAAATCCATTGCTCGCGAAACGTATGTTGCCCGAGGCGTCCGTAAAGAAAAACGGGAGCGGGCTGGATTCAACAGCCGCTTGACGGCAACGGTTTTCCGCAAAGGAGGATTCAAGGGCATGAATCACGCGCTCCAAGGCGGCATCCCCACCTTTGCGTGATAAGGAGGAAAGGACTTGAACATCGCCATCGAGCAATGCTTTTTGCAGCACCTCGCCGATATTCAGCTTTCGTGCTCCCGACTGACTATAGAGCAACCACGAAATACCCAGGCCACATGCGATAGCCGCCAGGAGTACCCATATATTGGGGAAAAAAAACACAGCCACAGGCAATAAACAGGCAATAATTCCCAGAACCACCTGCACGTTGATCGCTCCTTGTTTTACATCCGGGTTCAAGCGCCGTTACCTGTCATCACAGCACAGACAAGAATGAATAGTATTATTACTACATGGCTATCTTGGGTTAATCAAGAAAGGATTATTGATCGGCACCAAAAAGGGCTTGCTGCAATTGCTGTAAGGTATGCACTCCACTTCCTGCATCATCGGTTCCAGGATGAAAAACAGGGGTATAACCAAGGCGTACGGCTTGATTCATACGGATATCACGCCCCCCTACCGGCCGGATTTGACCGTTAAGATCCACTTCCCCCCAATATACACTCCGTTCAGGCAAGGGGCGATCATAAAAGGAAGAAAGAACCGCTGCGGCCAACGCCAAATCCATGCCCGGGTCATTGAGGCGCAACCCCCCGGCCAGCTTGGCGTAAATATCCATCTCTCCCAAATTGAGATGCAACCTTTTTTCGAGAACCGCCAGGAGCAGATAAAGGCGGTTGGCATCAACGCCAAGTGCTGTCCGGCGAGGGATGGAAAGATAACTGCGACAGGCAAGCGCTTGGACTTCAACAACAAAAGGGCGTTGGCCATCCATTGCCATGGCGAGGGCGGTTCCGCTCAACTCGGCATTGCGCGCTTCGAGAAAAAGCGTTGAGGGATCATGCACCAGTTCCATCCCTTTGCCGCCCATGCTGAAAACAAGGACATCAAGACATGGTCCGAAACGATTTTTCAACACGCGCAACAAACGGAACGCCTGCTGTCTGTCGCCTTCGAGATAAAGCACCGTGTCCACCATGTGTTCCAACAGCTTGGGACCGGCTATCTGCCCCTCTTTGGTGACGTGCCCCACGAGGATCAAGGCCACACCGGCGCGTTTGGCCTCTTCGATGAGCTCCGTCGCCACAGCCCGCACTTGCGACACACTGCCCGGCAACCCTTCGGCATGGGGCGAGTGCAAGGTTTGCACGGAATCCACTATCAACAGGGAGAGGCCGCCCTCAGTCATAAGCCGCACGCCATCGGCCGCATTGTTGCTGTTTATGGCCAGGAGCCGGTCGTGCAACACTCCCAGGCGTTCGGCACGTACTTTGAGTTGCGGCAAGGATTCTTCGCCGGATAGATAAACGCATTCCAGACCTTGACTGGCCACGGCGCCGGCAAGTTGCAACAGCAATGTGGATTTACCGATGCCGGGGGCGCCGCCAAGCAACACCGCTCCCCCGGCCGCCAACCCGCCCCCAAGGAACTTGTCCAGGACTTCCTGTCCAGTGCTTACATTGAGACGGGACTCGACCTCCAATCCGAGCAATGGCACCGCATCCTGGCGCATCGCCCGTACAGGACCGGATGCCCTTTGTGAGGAAACGGTACGTTTTTCCAACGTGTTCCAAGCGTTACAGCGGGGGCATTGCCCTCGCCATTGTGGAATCTGCGCACCGCAGGCCGTGCAAATATAAATATGACGTTCTTTCACGAAGTAAGCCTACAGCTATTCGGAAGGAAAAGACAACGAAACGGCAAAGTGGCTCTATTATTCTTTAGGCGGATCTTTGGCCGATACGACTTTAATCCCAAATTCCTGCACCGTGTCGGGAGGATCATAAAATACGACCACAAAAGGCACCTCGCCCCCAGATGGTACGTTTGTATTGGCCGTAAGAATACCCACTTTATTGTTGATGGCGGATTCAAGCTCGTCCTTGCTGAGCATCTGCAATTGAAAAAGCGAAACGGTGTTGCCGATGAGCATGGTCTTTTTGACGACGCTTGCACCGTTCACATCGAAGAGATTGGCTTCTATCTTTATCAATTCTTTAGGCGTGGAAAAATTATTCACCACTTTGCCCTGAACAACGAACAGCTTGCCGACCTTTTCATTGTCCACATAGTACTGCTTGACGTTTTCAAGGGAAAAATCCTTGATCTGCTCGGTGGTGATCACTTGTTCCGTTTCTTCGGCTTTCTGATCCTTGGCAGCGTCCTTCTGCAAGGTGGGCATGAAGAAATAATAGCCAAATCCGACAAGCACAAAAAGCGTTACGAGCCCCATGACAACAGTCAGCTTGGACCGACGCGCCGGAGACGCACCCTTCTCTTTCTCGACCAAGGCATCAAGGTCGATCCCCTTGCCCGAGTCAATATCCAGGCTGAACTCTTCCTTGACCCGTTTCTTTTTGGAAGCTGCCGGTTCTGCAACCGGTTCCTCATCTACGGTGTCGAAAGAGGCTGCCTCCTCGGCGCTATCGGGAGCGGTCTCGGACGCTTCTTCTTCAAACAGGCCGTCCAATCCGGAATCATCCGCGTCGGCTCCAAAAAAATCTTCCTGCTCCGGTCCGGTATCCTTGCCTGGAGAAGCCGGCGCAACAGCTTCGGGACGCGGCGCCTGTTGCGGAGGTAACACGAAGATATGGCCGCAGATGGTGCATTTTACCTTGCGGCCTTCCTTGTACTTATCGTCAGGAAAATTATATTTCGTTTCACAATTGGGACATACGAGTATCATTGGAAACCCGTGGTGTTGACCTGTGATCCGCCACATAACGACGGTCGGGTCAAAACATAGCTTTGATATGCAATGAAATCAACTGGCATTAGGGTGTCTCTACACATATATTCTTTTACGGAGGAAAAAACGCTCGGGTTTCCCCCCCGGCTACTCTTGTGCGTCTGTCTGAAACAACAGTTGTTTCAGGTGCAAGCCTTGTTTCAATGTGAAAATGCGCCAATCTCTAGCTAAACATTGATCCACGGCCAACGACTGCCCGGTTCCTCCGCAATCAAAGATCCAGCAACATGCAAATCTCGTCGCAATCAGGAAATTTCGGACATTTAATGCAATCAGACCATACTTTTTGGGGAAGAACGTCTTTATTGACTTCCTTAAAATCCATTTTCGCAAAAAATACATCCTGATACGTCAACGAAAAAATGCGAAAAATGCCAAGAGTGATGGCCTCGCTGAGGCACGCTTCCACAAGACGCTTACCCCATCCTCGCCCTTGCAGTTCTTGCTCCACCACGAGGGAGCGGATCTCTCCCAAATCCTCCCAGGTAATGGCGAGGGCGCAACAGCCTACGATCGCCCCTCCATCAAGTGGGGCGAGAACCATAAAATCCCGTAAATGATTATACAATTCATTGAAAGACCGCGGCAATAACAAACCCAGACGTGAAAAATGCATAAGCATGGCGTGAATGCGTTTTACGTCCTGCACACGAGCTTTACGAATGTAGTAGTTGTTTTTCTGAGCGTTCATTGTTGCAATAAGGGCTCTATTATCGCACGTAGTTCCTGTTCCGTAACAAAACCATCATGTTTCGCAACCAGGCCTCCGCGGGCGTTGTAGATCAGCATCTTAGGGAGAGAGGATACCTGAAACACGCGAGCTACGTTGATGTCGCCGTGATATACGGGAAAATTGAACGGTGTTGTTTCCATATACTTTTGCAAGGCCTTTAGATCTTCATCCATGGAAACGCCCAAAAGCACGAGTTCGTCTTCGGGCAAAGATCGCCGGATGTTGATCAAACCCGGAATTTCCATTTTGCAGGGCTGACACCACGAGGCGAAAAAATTGATCACAACGACTTTGCCCCGAGCGGCGTTAATGGCTTTTAACAGCTCTATATGTCGAATTTCCTGCATCTCGGCAGCCTGCACATGGTGCGCGCCGATAAACAGTACCAGAGCCGCGAAAAAAGCGGCCAGCACTCCCCGCATCATTCGGAGCATATATGCTTCCTCCCGAACTCTTTATGCTTTTCGAGACGTTGATGCAATGTGTGCGACATTGACCGCGCTTCAAAAAGGTCAACTCCGAACAACAAGTTGCTCCGCCAAACGCACTGCGCTTACAGCGTCCAGGGCGTGCCCGTCGGCCCCGATGGATACGGAAAACGCCTCGGTCACCACTGCGCCGCCGATCATGACTTTTACGGAAAGGCCTTGTTCGCGCACCATCTCTATCACATCGCGCATCCGCACCATGGTTGTGGTCATAAGCGCGGAAAGGCCTATGAGTTGGGCGCGATGCTTTCTGGCTGCAGCCACGATATCAGCCGCGGGGACGTTTTTCCCCAAATCCACGACATCGAAGCCGTGGTTGCGCAACATAAGAATAACTATATTCTTGCCGATATCATGAATATCGCCCTCCACTGTCGCCATAATGATCACCGGGCGGCTTTCAGTGCCGGCCTGCTCCTCCAGCAACGGTTTAAGACGGCCAAAGGCCCGTTGCATGGTTTCCGCGGACTGGATCAGCTGGGGCAAAAAGCATTCCCGCCGCTCATAGCGGTCGCCGACCTTGTTGATGGCCGGGATGAGATGATCGTTGACCAGGTCGAAGGGGCGCGCCCCATTTTGTAACGCATGGTCCAGCAAATCAAGAATGGAATCTTTTTCTCCCTGAATAACGGCCTGTTCCAATGTTTTGGCCTTGGCTTTCTTTACCGGCCCCCCACCTGCCGTCCCGCCGCCTTCACCGGGTTTCCAGGTGGAAAAGGAATGGATGAACGCCTCTGCCTGCGGATCGCGGGCAAGCAGGACTTCGCCCGCGAGAAGTGCTTCGCGCAACAATGGTGCGCTGGGGTTGGCGATACACGCAGTCAATCCC
Organism: uncultured Desulfovibrionaceae bacterium; assembly: GCA_964517355.1. Classification (GTDB taxonomy): domain Bacteria; phylum Desulfobacterota; class Desulfovibrionia; order Desulfovibrionales; family Desulfovibrionaceae; genus CAZFCK01. The sequence continues at coordinate 7,012 of CAZFCK010000109.1, forward strand.
CGAGCCATGGACATGCTCAAAAACGTGCTGTTGAGCAACGGACGGGCAGGCAAACCGAACGATATGTTGGACAAGCCGAAAACCGTGGGCAATCCCAAGGTTCTGCTGCAATAGTCGATGGTTTCCAGGCACGCCCTGGCCGCCTCGGATTTGGATGAAACTGTGAGCGCCAGAACGTCAATCATCAGCAATCGTTTCGGCAATCCCAAATCCAGGGCCTGTTGCACCAGGCGGTCGATGATCGCGATGCGTTCCTTGGCGGTGACAGGCAAATGCTTGCCTTCAAGAGGCAGCAAAATACATGGGGCGCCGTACAATCTACACAACGGTCCCAGCAACTCCATGCGTCCTTCCTCACCGCTGATGGAATTGACCAGAGGCGCCCCCGGATAGGCCTCCAAGCCGGTCCGCACCGCTTCAGGGTCAGAGGTATCCAGGCACAGAGGCGTTTGATGCCGCGCCACCAGGGTATGCACAAGCTCCGGCAGCAAAGTGGATTCCTCGATCATTGCCGCGCCCACGTTGACATCCAACACATGGGCGCCCATGTTGATCTGTTCCTCGGCGAACTGCAGGGCGGTATGGAACTGCCCTTCCTGCAATTCGGCCGTAAGCTGCTTTTTCCCCGTGGGGTTGATCCGTTCACCGATCAGCACGGTGGGCAAATCCACGCCAACAGGCACCGAGATGGTGCGCGAGGTGATGACCATGCATTCTGACGGCGCCACGGCGGGACGGGACACGCTCATGGAGGAAACAGCGCCGGCCAGGGCGCGGATATGCTCAGGACCGGTGCCGCAACACCCCCCGACAAGAGAAGCGCCCAATTCCACAAGCTTGACGCATTGTTCCGCGAACTCCTGCGGTCTCATGGTGAAAACCGTTTTCTCACCTTCAAGCACGGGCAATCCGGCATTGGGATATACCAGCAGAGGTGTGGACAATCTGGGCAGCATGGCGCGCACGATGTCTACGAACTGCGCGGGTCCGGCGCTACAGTTCGTGGCCACGACGTCCACCCCCATGTTCTGCATGGAGTCCACAAAGGTCAAGGGATCGGTGCCGGTCAGACACGTTCCTTTGTCGAACGTCATGGAAACGCCCACGGGCAGGGAACACACCTCCCGCGCCGCCACAACCGCGGCCCGCGCTTCGGCCAGGTCGAAATGCGTTTCGGCCAAAATGAAATCCGCTCCACCTTGTACAAGTCCTTTGATCTGTTCGGCAAAGGCCTTGACGAGGTCACGGAATTCAAGATCACCCATGGGGCGCACAAAATGCCCAGTCGGCCCCACGCCTCCCGCGACCCAGGCCCTGTCTCCCGCGGCTTCGCGGGCGAGTTCCGCCATCCGGCGGTTGCAGGCCACGACATCTAAAGATGACGGGAGTTTAAAATGCGTGGCGCCAAAAGTGTTCGTGGTGATGATCTGCGAGCCGGCAGCCACATATAGTTGATGTACTTCTTTAACGGCTTGAGGTTGCCGCCAACCGAACTCCTCAGGCGACATGCCCGCCGGCATCCCTTTTTGTTGTAAAAGAGTTCCCATTGCGCCATCTGAAACAATAATACTTGACTCTCGTAGAGCTTTGCGAAATTCGTTCATAGTGCTATATGGGTTTTTGGGCGACACGGCAGCCTGCGAATCCCAGCCGTCAAAACTCCGTGCCCTGACAGGGGGGCGCTACGCTCGGCAATGTCGCGAATAAGAGGTGAATATACGTCCCTCTACTGAAATTCATTGAAAAGGACAAACAAAAACTATAGCATGTTTTTTTGTCTTTACTTCCAAAGCATAAAATTATTATTTTACGTTAAGCTGCAAGAATGAGCAAGAGGCCCATGCCAACAAAAAAACACGACGTTACCGAAAAGCGACGCCGGACCACTGAGGCCGCTCCTGACCAGGGGCAGCCCCGTATAGTGTTGGACCCAGAGCTCGACAACGGTCCTGAAATGCACCGGGATAATTCCGGCGACGACTCTATCGACATCCTTGAAGATGATAATGACGGCGAACTGTCCGCCGATGACGACATTGCCGATGACGACATTGAGGATAAAAAAGACGATCCCGGACCGCTGACCCTGCCCATACCCAGCGGCCGCGGCTCGCAGACTCGCGACCCCCTGCGTTTGTACCTCCGTGAAGTCAGCAAGTTTCCCATGCTTGAACCGGACGAGGAATTCACCCTGGCCCGCCGTGTGCAACAACATAATGATAATGACGCCGCTTTCAGGCTTGTCTCCTCCCACCTGCGCCTGGTGGTGAAAATCGCCATGGATTTTCAACGCCGCTGGATGCAAAATGTGCTCGACTTGATTCAAGAAGGCAATGTGGGGCTCATGCGTGCCGTCCAGAAATTCGATCCGGAAAAAGGGATTAAATTTTCCTATTACGCTTCATTTTGGATCAAGGCATATATCCTGAAATTCATCATGGATAACTGGCGGTTGGTAAAAATAGGCACGACCCAGGCACAACGGAAACTTTTTTACAATCTGAACAAGGAACGTCAAAGGCTGCAAGCTCTCGGCTATGATGCGGATGCGACCACCCTTTCCCAGAACCTCAACGTGAGCGAGGCGCAGATCCAGGAAATGGAACAGCGCATGGGCTCCAACGACATGTCCCTGGACATCACCCTGGGAGAAGATTCCACAACAACGCGGCTGGACGTGCTCCCCGCCCTCGAACCCGGCATAGAAGAAACCCTGGCCCGTAGCGAAATTTCTCAGGCCCTGCAAGAACACCTGGAATCCATTTTACCCGAGCTTAACGACAAGGAACGTGAAATACTCGAAAAAAGACTGTTGGCTGAACAGCCTGTAACTCTCCGTGAAATTGGAGAAAAGTACGGCATCACCAGGGAACGGGTACGTCAGCTCGAGTCTCGGCTATTGCAAAAATTACGTAGTCACCTTACCAAAAACATTGATGATTTTTCAAAAGACTGGATTAGCGACGAGGAATAGGCACCCCCTTGCCGCGAACCATGCTTCCAGATGAGCCAACGGCTTTTCAGCTAGGAAAAAAATGCGTATCATACGCAACCATGATACAGTACCTTATACAACGCCGCGTGTTCCTTACAATAGCCATGCAAAAAAGAATCCGTTTACTATTGTTGCTCCTCTGCCTCGCGGTGCTGGCAACCGCCTGCGCCAAAACACTTGAGGAGCAAATATCGCCAAAGGACTGGGACCTCTCCTCCGAGGCCTCCTCCACCTATTATTATCTGCTGCTTGAAGACGCCAAGCGGCAAAGTAATGCGACCATTGGCGAATACGCTCTGGAGCAGCTGCTCCAGACCGGTGGGTCGCCCATGATTTTTATTGAAGCGGCAAATTTCTATTGGCATCAGGGAGATACGGACAAAACCAAAACGGCGTTGCTGCAAGGCTTGGCCAAATTCCCCCAAAGTCAGGAACTGGAACTCATGCTCGCCCAGTTCTACCTGACGGAAAAACAACTCGACAAAGCCGCCAGCACCATCAATTCCTACCTGCGGAAAAATCCCGACGACACGCTCACCAGGCAGGAATTGGCGGACATCCTCATTCGCAGTCAGCAATACGAACAGGCTTTCGAGGTGTTGGAAAACATTCCCGAGGAACAACGCACCCCGCTCATCCTTTATTACCTGGCCAAAATCCACGACGGCCTGGGCAGAAGGGCTCAAGCCATTGACTTGCTGCAGCAAGCCCTTGAGAAAGATGCTGGGCTCATCGAAGCATGGGCCGAACTGGCCTATCTGTATGAACTTGAACGCAACTTTTCGGCTGCCGAGGCCGCGTACACCCGCATGCTCGAAATGGGAGAATCCAGCCAGGAGCTGTGGTTGCGGCTGGTCGATCTAAATCTGAAGATGGATAGACCCGGCAAGGCGTTGTCATTGACCAAGCAGGGCCCTGACGAATTAGGCTTTTTTTTAGGAGCCGGCACGCTGTTTGTGGATCAGGGCTATTACAAATACGCTGAACAAATATTTCTCCCCCTTTTAAAGAACAATCCGGAATCATATGAAGTATATTTTTATCTCGCCCTGCTCGCCTTCAAAGGCGATAAGGATGTGGACAAGGCTATAGATCTGCTGGCCAAGGTTCCCCCTGACAACCGGTTCTACAGCAGAGCGTTGCGCTTTCGCGCGCATTTGCTTTACGAACGCGGCAGCAAAAACGAAGCGAAGAAACTGGCGCAAGAGGGACGTTCGCTGTTTCCTGAAGACAAGGACTTCTGGACGTTGGAAGCCAGCCTCTACGAAGACGAGGGCAACTTCGAACAGGCCCTGGAACTCCTTGCACTGGCCCTGAAGCAATGGCCGGATGACGTGGACCTGCTTTTTCTTTACGGCGTGTTGTTGGATAAAACGGATCGCAAGGCCGAGGCCATGGACGTGATGGAACGGATCGTCGCCCAAAATAACGATCATGCCGATGCGTTGAATTATTTGGGATACTCGTTGGCCGACAACAATATCGAGTTGGACCGGGCGTATGCGCTCATAAAAAAAGCTCTGCAACTGAAACCTGATAACGGCTACATTCAGGATTCACTCGCCTGGGTCTACTACCGGAAGGGCAATCTCAAAGCGGCCTGGGAGGAAGTGCAACGCGCCGTAAGCAATGCCGGGGACGATCCCATCATCTGGGAGCACTACGGCGACATCGCCGCTGCCCTCGGCCATCTGGAACCCGCTCGCAAAGGATATCACAAGGCCCTGGAGCTCGGCGCTGCAAATGCGGAAGCCATACAGAAAAAACTCAAGGCATTATGATAATGCTTTCATAAGGCGCGCCATGCCACCTTCTCGCCCAAGAACGCTTCGCCACGCCACGCCGTGGCTCGGTATTCTCACACTTCTGATCCTAGGGGCGTGCGCTCCGAAAACTATCCCGGAGCCGGACGTGACATCATTGCACCCGGACCGCGTATGGCAGCTTTTTTTGGAGAAGGATCACGGGGGCGCCACGGAATCCATTCAAGCCTTCAGCTGCAACGCTTCGCTGCATTATGCCGGACAAAAGACAAAAAGCCGCGTCATGCTACATTTTTGGGGCAATCTGGATTACCCTCTGCGCTTGGAACTCCAAACCGGCCTTGGCTCCACGTTGGCGCTCTGGCGCGAAGACGCCGGAGAATTTCTGGCCTATCTCCCCGATAAGCAAACGGCCTATATTCATATCAACGGGCGGTTGGGCATGGAGGCCTTCGGCATCAACCTGCCCTTCAATCTCAGGGAACTTGCCTTGCTGCTGAATGGGCGCTATGCCGATCTCCTGCCTGAGCGTTACACAACGGTCCGCAAAACAAAGCAAGGTGATTACCTCTATACTGTGGTCGGCGAACATCGCCGTTTTTCACTCGTATTGGGTGCGAATGGCGAAATCAAAGCCATGGGCACCCTGGGAACCGAACCCTGGAGTCTGGAATTCAGCGGCTCACTCGATGATTCCGATTTGCCGGGACTCCCTAAAAAAATCAGCATGCAGGGAGCAAACGGCGACAAGGCCATATTGTTCATCAAGAAACTTGAACAGCGGCAAAGCCTATGGCCCGCAGATTCCCTCGAATTGGACCTCCCCATTGACACAAAAATCATGCTTCTTGAAAACTCGTAACCACTCCAAGAGGCGCAACCTCATCATTATTGGAGATTTTGGAGACCTCACTCATGTCCGACTACACCCGTGAAGAGAAGAAGCCGAATATTTTCAGCAACTTCTTTTTCGGCTTTCGTATTTTTCTGAGCGAAATGCAGTGGATTGCCCTCTCTTGGCTGCGATCCAACGAGTCGAAACAACTTCGCAAACGGTTACAAGAAGAGCACACCGCTCTCGGCGCCGCCATAGCAGATCTTTTTCAAGGACAACCCATATCTGATAATCTTCCCGGTCTGGACGAGAAGGCGGTTCTGGCCCTTAAGCAAGTTCGTTTTCTCCAGGAAGAATTGCACCATCTGCAAACAGAACGGCAGACCATGCGCGAGGAATTCATTAATCGACGTAAAAACCGCATAGGACTTTCCTGAGTTCCATAAAATCGTTAGGGGCGCTCCCCTGTTGTGAGAATCTATATGACTACTCTTTTTATCGCATCAGACCATGGCGGCTTCACCTTGAAAAAGCACCTTATCGAACATGTGCAAAAAAACGGCTACACCATAGAAGATTTGGGGCCTGAAACCCTCGAAAGCTGCGATTATCCCGTATTCGCTCAAAAACTCTGCGCTACAGTCAACGACAAGCACGGCTTGGGAATTCTTGTGTGCGGCAGCGGGATAGGCATGTCCATGGCCGCCAATAAATGTCCCGGCATCCGTGCTGCATTATGTACCAACGAATACATGGCGCGCATGAGCCGTCGCCATAATGACGCCAACGTACTCTGCCTTGGAGAACGCGTTCTCGGTCTGGACGTGGCAACATCCATCCTCGACGCCTTTCTGGAAAGCACATTCGAAGGGGGGCGCCATTTACGCCGTGTAAGCATGTTCAGCACCCCCTAGAGCTGAGTTTTCGGGACACCATTCCACATTCCGCCAGGGGGAACGCCCCCCTGGCCCTTCGGATATCGCTGGTTAAAAAACATGCCGACAAGTTATCGAGGTCATACGCGTGGAGATTCTTAAGAACCTTTCCCAACGGTTCTTAAGCCGCCGGAGACCTCCACTGAGTTATAAAACACTCTGGAAACCTTCAGGGGAAGAGCTTTTTTACAGCGCGCTCTCTCCTCGAATTCTCTTTCCAACAACATCCGCCACGATAGACGCGGGCGGATCGCCTTTCGTTTGCCAATAATTCCATCATACCAAAAAACAATGAGGCTAGTATGACCAGCAAACAAGCTCCACAGCAAAATTTCGCCTTGGATCTGGTTCGGGTCACGGAATCGGCGGCGTTAAGCGCGGCGCGCTGGCTGGGCAAAGGGGACAAGAACAGCGGCGATCAGGCCGCTGTGGACGCCATGCGGCTGACGTTCAACGCCCTGCATATCCAGGGCACCGTGGTTATCGGAGAAGGAGAGAAAGACCAGGCCCCGATGCTTTACAACGGCGAACGGGTTGGCAGCGGCACAGGTCCGGTCCTCGACGTGGCCGTTGACCCGGTGGAAGGAACCAGCCTGCTGGCTTTTGGACGTCCCAACGCCATTTGCGTTGTGGGCGTGGCTCCGACTGGCAGCATGTTCTCACCTGGGCCCAGTTATTACATGAAAAAACTTGTTGTGCCCCCTGCAGCGCGGGACGTGGTCGACATCGATGCTCCAGTACATGAAAACCTGCACAACACGGCGCAGGCCTTGGGCAAAGATATGGACGACCTTGTCGTCTTCGTTTTGGACAAACCCCGCCACGCCTCGCTCATCGAGGAGATTCGCGCCGCGGGTGCACGCATCCAGCTGCATACGGATGGCGACGTTGCCGGAGCCTTGATGGTTGTCAGTCCTCATGCCGAAGTGGACATGATGCTCGGCACAGGAGGCACGCCCGAAGGCGTTATCACGGCATGCGCGCTGCATGGCACCGGCGGCCGCATGCTTTGCAGGTTGGACCCGCAATCGGAAGCTGAAAAACACAGGATTATGGACGCAGGCGGCGATCTTCAGACAATCCTCACGGAAGCGGACCTCGTCCGTTCTGAAGACACTTTTTTCGCCTGCACAGGCATTTCCAGCGGCTCGTTCCTTCGTGGCGTAAAATTCACGGGCCAGGGGGCGGTGACCCACTCCCTGGTTATCCGCGGAAAAACCGGCACGGTACGCTTTATTGAAAGCCACCACAATCTGCAGCGCTTGATGCGTATCAGCGCTGTAGATTACGATTGATCCTCTTCTTCCGAGGTCCAGCGGGACAGTATATCAATTATCTTCAGTGCCTGATCCTTGCTGGAAATGGTGAATTTGGACTGGGGCCGGTAGGTGCCCTGCATTTTGCGATAGCGGCGGATCACGTATTTCACCGGCCCGAATTCACCTTTTTTACGGTCCAGGTCCTGATACTTGAATAAAATTGTGCTCCATGCCCCCTTGGTCAGCACTTCCTTATCCAACTCCTTGACCACAACTACGCCGTCTTCCTCATAATTTACTGTGAGTTCTTCGATGGTTTCCGCCATAATACCCCCTTTGCATGTAATTCAAGCGGTTTTCGCAACTGGTAGCGCAAAGAAATTTTTAAATTTTAAAATATTCATAGACACTAGCGCATTTTCGCCTTGAAACAAGGCTCTCCCCTGAAACAATTTCCAAT
>CAZFCK010000110.1:0-15243 GCA_964517355.1 uncultured Desulfovibrionaceae bacterium
GAAAGGTTCTCCCCCCGGACCCCCCTTCCAAAGACTTTTGGCTGAAATAGCTATAAATTCAATTTCTTACAAGTATACTTGTCTGGCGAAAAAGTTTAGGAAGGGGGAACGCGAGGGGGAGAACCCTTTTCAAAGGGTTTCCCCCTCGCATATCCAATGAATTAATCAGCGTTTCCTTTGGTTATTTCCTTTACCCCCAAAGTGCCTTCAGGGGGAAAAACCTCTTTCAAGAACTTCAGCCCTTGGGCGCGGTTGTATCGCGCCTTGAGGATGAAGATGGCAGCGCTGGTTTTCCCCTCGGAAAATCAAGTCGTTCCCACATTGCGGAGTCAAGGACATAGCCACATTTTAATAATCATCCGACATTATAGCATATACCTCACCCAACACGTCCAGTTTGTTTGTCGGAGTTTACGGCGCAACCATATTTTGAAATATATTTCACTATCCCCCCTTGACCCGCAGCGGTCCGTCCTTATTTTATGAACATAAGTTCATAACCAAGGACAATGTATGGGTAGACGAAAAAAATGCCGGTTGGTCTCGGGCCTTCCGCAAGCAGCCTTTTACAAGCCGCACGGAATACCTCTCGCCGACTTGTCCGACACGCTGCTTCCGGTGGAGGGACTTGAAGCCATGCGCCTAGTGGACGGTGAAGGATTGAGTCAGGAGCAGGCGGCGGAGCGGATGTTGGTCTCACGCCCCACATTGTGCCGTATCCTGGCCCAGGCGCGGCGCACGGTCGCTCGGGCCTTGAGCAACGGCTGGGCCATCCGCATAGAGGGTGGCGATTTCGCCCTGCACCCGGATACCTGCGCACGGCGTCAAGGTGCGGATGGCGTCTGCCACGGCGGGCATCAACGCTGGAAGACATTGGAAACCGATGCGAACCCTTTAACAGACAAGGAGTAATCATATGAATTTCAATGAAAAACGAACGATGAAGCTGCAGCCGCAAGGCCAAGGCCGCGGCGGTGGCGGTGGAGGCTGCGGCCGAGGTGGCGGCGGTGGGCGTGGCGGCGGTGGACGTGGCGGCGGTGGCTGCGGCCGAGGTGGCGGCGGCCGAGGTGGCGGCGGCGGACGTGGCGGCGGCGGTGGAGCTGGTCGCGGCATGGGCGGCGGCTATCCGCCCCAGGACAATCCGGAGCAGATTCCTCCGCAAAAGCCCCAGCAGCGCGATCAGGACGATGAACCCATGGAGAATAAGTAAGCGTAGCCTTTTGTCGCGATTTCCGCCGATGACGTTTTTTATAGCCGCGCCCCAAACTGGCTAGCGCATTTTCGCCTTGAAACAAGGCTATAAACTACAGCGGTATCCCCTGTCCGCCGGGCGTGCCGCTTTACGTGGAAATCCGGAAAACGCGCACAAGGGGAGAACCCCTGTCTGGAGGTTTTCCCCTTGGAAATCAGGAAGTTTTCCATCTTATTTGCACGGCGGCGGGTTGAATGCGAGGATCTGAAAAAAAGTCCTCCAAAAAAGTATCATGAATCCTTGACAGGGACCTCTTCCGTACGTATTTGCTCATTTGAGCAAAACAACCAAACTCCAAGGAGCCTTCATGCCGCGCCCCCCGAAGTGCCGCCGCATCTCCTGCGAACCCACAGTGACGTTTTTCAAGCCGCAAGGAATCCCCATTACGGAACTGCGGGAATCCTCCCTGCCTGTGGAGGGCTTGGAAGCGTTACGACTGGCGGATTTCCTGGGCATGAGTATGGAGGAGGCGGCCGCCAGGATGCATGTTTCACGGCACACGTTCGGACGCATTCTGGCAGCGGCCAGAAGCGCCGTGGCGGAAGCCCTGGTGCAGGGGCGCGCCCTGCGCATCGAAGGCGGCCATTACGAGTTGCACGAGGAACCCGATAACAATCATACAGAAGAGGAGCCTATCATGACAAAAGTTGCCGTCACCAGCGAAGGACCGACTCTGCAGGACAAAATGGACCCCCGCTTCGGACGCGCGGCCGGTTTTGTGGTCGTCGATACCGAAACCATGGAACACCAGTACGTGGACAACGGCGCTTCCCAGGCCATGGCGCACGGCGCGGGCATCCAGGCGGCCGAGCGCATCGCCAATTCCGGCGCCAAGGTACTGCTCACCGGCTTCGTGGGACCCAACGCGTATCACGCGCTCAACGCCGCGGGCATCAAGGTGGGGCAAGATCTCAACGGCCTTACCGTGCAGGAGGCCGTGGAACGCTACACGTCCGGCCAGGTGAATTTCGCTACCGGCCCCAACAAGTAGGCGCATCATGAAAATCAGTGTTGCCAGTGGAAAAGGCGGTACAGGCAAAACCACCGTGTCCGCCTCCCTCGTATCGGTCTGGGATTCCCCGGTCATAGCCGTCGATTTAGACGTTGAGGAACCAAACCTGCATTTGTTCCTGCGTCCCGACTTTGAACACGAGGAACCTGTGCGTCTGGAAATTCCCGTTGTGGACGAACAGGCTTGCACCCTGTGCGGCGCTTGCTCCGAGCTTTGCCAATTCAAGGCGATCAGCATTATGGCGGACACGCTGCTGACGTTTCCGGAAATGTGCCACGGCTGCGGCGGGTGCCTGGCCGTTTGCCCGGAAAAGGCCCTCTCACCCGGATTCCGGGAATTGGGCGCCATGTCCTGGGGGCACGCGGGCAGCGCGCGATACCTTATGGGGCGTCTGCGCGTGGGCGAAGCCATGAGCCCCCCGCTGATGCGCGTGGTGAAAAGCCGCTTGAACGCCATGTTGTCGCATAACCCCGCCGACGCCGTCATCGACGCCCCTCCGGGAGTGAGTTGCCCGGCGGTGAACGCCGTGATGGACAGCGATTGCATCATCTTGGTCACGGAGCCCACGCCTTTTGGATTCCATGATTTCGCTTTGGCCTGGGAAGCCTTTTCGCCGTTCAACGTTCCCATGGCCGCGGTGATCAACCGCGCCGGCATTGGCGATGATTCCGTACAACGCTTCTGCAAGGAGAAAAACCTGCCGGTTCTGACCAGCATTCCCTTTGACCGCTCCATCGCCGCCGGATATTCGCGGGGCGAAGTGGTCGCCGGTCTCAGCCCCAACCTGCGCGATACGTTCACCTCCCTGCGGGATGCCGTGCGCGAACTGGTGCGCAAGGAGGCTGGTCATGCGTGAGATAGTGATCATCAGCGGCAAAGGCGGCACGGGCAAGACCTCGCTTTCGGGCGCTTTTGCGCAATTGGCCACGAACAAGGTGCTCTGCGACATGGATGTGGACGCCCCCGACCTGCATATTCTGCTCGCCCCGGAGATCCGGCATCGGGAAGCGTTTATTTCCGGCCATGAAGCCCGGATTCGCCCTGAGGACTGCACGGCCTGCGGCCAGTGCGCTGCCCTCTGCCGCTACGGCGCCATCCGGGAGGAAAACGATGTCTATACGGTGGACAGCTTGCGCTGCGAGGGCTGCAAGGTGTGCGTCGCCCTGTGTCCCGCACAGGCCATTGATTTTCCGGAAAAACACTGCGGAGACTGGTACGTGAGCACCACGCGCTTCGGCACAATGGTGCATGCCCAGCTCTTCGCGGGTGAGGAAAATTCCGGCCTTCTCGTGACGCGGCTCAAAAAAAAGGCCAGGGAAATTGCCGAGGAACAGGGGATGGAGCTGGTGTTGTGCGACGGCGCCCCCGGCATTGGATGCCCTGTGATCAGTTCCCTTGCCGGAACGCATTTAGCGGTTATTATAACTGAACCCACGCTTTCAGGCCGCCACGACCTGGAGCGCGTGAGCCAGCTTTGCGACCATTTCCGCGTTAAAGCCAGCGTTATTATCAACAAATGCGACTTAAACGAGGAACAGGCGCAAAAAATTGAGGACTTCTGCAAGGCCAAGGGGTATGAACTTCTGGCCAAGCTGCCCCACGACTCGTTATTCACCGAAGCCATGGTGCAGCGTAAAGTTGTAACGGAATATCCTGACGCTCCCGTGGCGCAGGCGGTTCGCCGGGCCTGGGAAAACATCGAAAACTTGGCAGGCATTGGCACTGCCGGCGCGACGAAAGAAGTTTGAAGAGAGGAGAAAAATCTATGACCATGTATCGTATCGCCATCCCCTCCGATCAGCCTGGAGGCATGGAAGCGGGACTCGGCGCCCATTTCGGACACTGCGACATCTACACCATCGTGGAAATCAACGAAGACAAAACAGTCAACAACATCACCACATTGCCCAACGTTCCCCACGAACAGGGCGGCTGCATGGCGCCGGTGAACTACCTGGCCGAGAACGGCGTGAACGTGCTTATTGCCGGCGGCATGGGCATGCGCCCCTTGATGGGCTTCAACCAGGTGGGAATCCAGGTGTTCTACGGCGCGGGCGCGCCCAATGTGGGTGCGGCGGTAACCGCCCTGATCCAGGGGCAGTTGCAGCCCTTCGCCCCGCAAAACACCTGCGGCGGAGGCCGGTAGTCAGCGGTCAACGCCGCCGTCCCGTGTCATCTTGCGGCATGCCGCCGCGTTGCGCGACAGTGCGCGGCCGCAACGCAAGCAACGAACAGGCCCTACGAGGATATTCGTCATGCCTATCCATGACATCGTCTGCAACCAGTGTGGCTACAGCGGTGAACTCATCACCCTCGACGCCAATGCCGATTTGCAATGTCCTTCCTGCGGCGGGAGCGATGTGACCCGACAGCTGTCGGCCACCAGCTCGCTGACAGGCAAAACGGGGCAATCCCTCCCCGGTCCCGGAGACACCGCATGCTGCGGCTCCTCGCCCGGCCATGCGGGTTGCGCCGGTCCCGGGTCCTGTTGCGGAAAGAACTTCGGGTAACGGAAAATCTGGAGCAAGCGCGGCGCAGCCTGCCGCTCGAGCTTCACGCACGCTCCCCGCGCCGCTTCAGGTATGTCTCAGGACGCATCGAGGCGCGCCCAAGGGAGCGGGACCCGGCAACGATGCAAAACAGAGGGGAAAAACCCGGCGCTCCGGGGTTCTCCCCTCTGTTATCGTTACGGCCATAGAGCATCTTGACTATGAAAAAGTTAGATGCACTTATGCATTCCCCTGAAACAATGAGCATGGTTGCAGGGGTGAGCCTTTTCCAGAGGCGAAAATGCGCGGGGGCGAAGCCCCACAATACCCCATCCCACAGTTAACATGCGCTCATGGTTTCGAGAAAGGCGACCCGCACATACCGGCGCGCCTCTCTCGCAGCGTCACACAATCAATGGAGGACAACATGCTGCTCTGCCTAGTTTCTCAGGACGCCGCCCCACTGCAACCGTTCATGGAAGCCTTGGAGCGGGAGGAGAACGTCCGGCTCGTTACCGCCGCATCGGCCAAAGCCGCGCTGGAGACATGCCCGTCTCAAAAGCCGGATGTCGTGATTCTGGAAGAATCCCTGCCCGACATGGCGCCCAAGGATCTGCTCATGGGGCTGCTGCAAATCAACGCCATGATCAATACGGCCATGATCAGCGAGATCACGGACGAAGAATTTCATGAAAAATACGAAGGATTCGGAGTGCTCATGCGCCTGCCCTCACCTCCGGGACAGGAGGACGCCACGGCCTTGCTGCGCAAGATCCGCTCCGTGCTCTCCATACGTTGAAACCGGTTCAGTGCAGCAGGCGGTACAAAGAGGTCGCCAGCCAGTCGAGGGCCAGGGAGGGGTTCACGTTGTAGTCCAAAGCGGTCAACCCCTCGGCCAGGGCCTCGTCCAGCTGGCGCAGACCTTCAGGCCCCATACGCTGTGCAAGCAGCCGCGACAGGGGGCCGCCGGACGCGGTTTCCCCAGTCAGGACGCGAAGTAGTTCGCGCTGGCAGGCGAGAAAAATCCGCTGGGCCAACGGTCTGTCCAGTGCGCCCTTGGCGGAGGTGCGCGACATCCAGCCCCGGCCGTCCGCGGCGCACCCGGCCATGGCCGTCAGCCATTCGCGCACCGCATCGTCGTCAACGGCGTCCAGGGGATCGCCCCATTTCAGGGTCACCACCCAGCTGCGTGAAACAAGGGTGGGCAAAAGGCGCTCCCGTTGGGGGGCGCAGAGCACGAAGCGCGTGTTCGGGCGCGGTTCCTCCAGGGACTTGAGCAGGGCGTTGGCCGCCTCAATGCCCAGGGCCTGGGCCTCGAACAGCACCACCACGCGCATCCGCGCTTCACGGGCCGGTTCTCCCAGCACCCGGCGCACCTCGCGCACGTCGTCGATCTTGATGCTGCCTTGGGAGCCGTCCAGGTAGAACAAATCGCGGTGCGTATCGCCGAGCATTTGCCTGCAGGCATGGCACGAAAGGCATGGTGGGGCCTGCTCGCAATTGAGCGCGCAGGCCCAATACCGCGCCACGGCGTCGCGCGTCTGCGGCGTTCCGCCCTCAAGCAACAAGACCTGGGGCGGCGCTGCCGCGAATCCGCGCAACACCTTTTGGACACGGGCTTCGGATTCAATGGCCCGCCTGCAAAACTCCGCCGGGACCTCCCGCATGGCTACGCCCGGTAGAGATTCTGCTCGCGGTCCGGCCCCACGGAAACAAGCCCGACATTCACCCCTGACAGGTCTTCGATGCGTTCAATGTAGCGCTGCGCGGCTTCCGGCAGGTCATCCCAGTCGCGCACGGCGCTGATGTCCTCCTTCCAGCCGGGCAAGGTCTCGTACACAGGCGTGACGACGGCCAGGGCGTTTTCTTCCTGGGGCGGATATTCGCAACGCCGCCCCTGGTATTCGTAGGCGACGCAGATTTTCAAGGTTTCCAAACCGCTCAGAACATCCAGTTTGGTCAGGGCGATTTCAGTGGGGCCGTTGAGCCGGGCCGCCTCGCGCAAGAGCACGCTGTCCAGCCAGCCGCAACGGCGCTGCCTTCCCGTGGTGGCTCCGAATTCCGCGCCGGCTTTCTGCATATGCGCGCCCACGTCGTCGAAAAGTTCGGTGGGAAAGGGGCCGCTGCCCACGCGGGTGGTGTAGGCCTTGACCACGGCCACGATGCGGTCCAGGCTGCGCGGTCCGCATCCCGTGCCGGCCGCGGCGTTGCCGCACACGGTGTTGGATGAGGTCACGAACGGATACGTGCCGTGATCGATATCCAGAAGCGTGCCTTGCGCGCCTTCGAAAAGCACGATCTTGCCCTCGTTGCCGGCCTGCATCACGGCCGCCGAGACATCTCCCAGGTACGGCACAAGGCGTTCCGCGACCGCGGCGATGTCATTGAAGACCTGATCCGGATCAAGAGGCTGGCGTCCGTAAAGACCTTGGAGCAGCGCGTTTTTCTCCTTCAAGGCCCGGGCGATCTTCTCGCGCAGCAAGGTGAGGTTGGCGAGATCACCGGCACGGACGCCCATGCGCGCGGCTTTGTCCTCGTAGCAAGGGCCTATGCCGCGGCCGGTTGTGCCGATCTTTTTCTCACGGCTTGAGGATTCCTCGCGCGCCGCGTCGAGCTCCTTGTGATAGGGCATAATCAAATGGGTCTTTTTGCTGACCATCAGACGCTCGGGCCCAACGGCCACGCCTTGGGCCGCGAGTCCGTCCACCTCGCGGAGGAAGACGAAGGGATCAAGCACAACGCCGTTGCCGATAAGACACAGCTTATCGGGATGCAGAATGCCGGATGGAATGAGGTGCAGAACGCTCTTCTCCCCTCCCACGACCAAGGTGTGTCCGGCGTTGTTTCCCCCTTGAAAGCGGGCGACCACGTGAGCCTGTCTTGTGAGCAGATCCACTATCTTGCCCTTGCCCTCGTCGCCCCATTGCGCCCCCATGATCACGATATTTGACATTGATCTCTCCTTCTGCCAGATTACTCTTCCCCGTCATGGCCCATGCACGCACCCATGCGCGGCAAAAGGCATTGTGTCCTAAAATAGGGTCACATGTGAAGTCAATACCGCAAGACGCCGCGCCGGGATTTTCAAGGGCGTCGCAGCCCGGCGGACAGGGTTTTCACCCTGCCAACTCATTGGGGAAATTGATTTTCATGATAACAAAAAAAACTCGCGATCCCCGCGCCTTTATCATTCTCGTTCTGCTCTCGGGAATATTTCTCGGCGGGCGGTATTTGCAGACCAACCGGTTGGTCATGGTGCGCGCCCATGTCTATCCGGACAACGGCATAATCCGCGTCATCGCCTTTGATCAGGAGCGCGTGTTCTCCACCCTCTCGCCTTACGGCCGCGGCTTTGAGCGCGATCTCCTGGAATCCTTCGCCAGAGGCGCCAATTACCATATCCAGTGGCTTTCCGCCGGCAGTCAGGAAGAGGCTCTGGAGGCCCTGGCCGCTGGGCGCGCGGACATCTACATCGGTCAGGGCGCGCAAGGCGCGCGGCACGATCCCCGGATCATGGCCGGCCCGGCTTACGCTCATTACCGCCCCTTGCTGATTCAGGCACAGCCCGGCGAGGAATCCGTGGCCGCGGCAAATCATGTGCTCATGCCCGCCACGCTGGCCTCGCAGACGACGTCGCACGGACAGGTTCCCTTCCTGCGGCAGGCTTCCCTGACGCGGGTGCCCCAGCGCATCGGTTTTTCCACGGTGCTCAACAGTCTGCATGCGCGTACCGCCCCCATGGCCGTGGTGGCCGACGCCCGTTTTCGCTTGTGGCAGCCCTTTTATCTGGGCTTGCGCCCCACCGGGACACTGCCGGAGATCATTACCTGGCGCTGGTTTTGGCGCACGGACGACAAGCGCCTGGCCGCCGCGCTCACGTCGTTTTGGCATTATCATGAGACGGAAACGCAGCTCGCCGAACTCACCGAACGCTATTTCGGTTTTTTTCCGGCGAAAACGCCTTATTATGAATTGGAGTTTCTTTACGAAACCATCGAAAACGCTTTGCCGGTCTATGCGCCCCATATTGCCGAGCAAACCGCGCGTCACGGCATCGACCCGCTGCTTTTTACCGCGCTCATTTATCAGGAATCGCGTTTCGATCCGAAAGCCAAAAGCCACACGGGCGCCAAGGGGCTGCTCCAGTTCACCAGGATCGCAGCAAAGCATTTCGAGCTGGAAAACCGTTACGACCCAGTGGCCAGTATCCGGGCGGGATGCGAATACCTGCGCCTGCTTCACGAGAATCTGGAGGATCTGGACCTGACCCCCTGGAATCGCTGGTTCTTCGCCCTGGCGGCCTACAATCAGGGAATGGGGCACCTGCGCGACGCCATCTCCCTGGCGCGGAGCATGGGCATGTCCGGCCGCACCTGGCACGAACTGAAGTCCGTCTTTCCGCTGCTGGAAGAGCCCCGCTACGCGGAAAACGCGCCTCACGGCTCGTGCCGCGGCCGCGAGGCCGTCACCTTTGTGGACAGCGTGCGCTACTATCTCTATATTCTAAACGGGATCGTCCGACTCTCGCGGCCTGAAGCGCAGCACCTTGGTCCGCTGCTTCACGACCTCGCCGGCGGCTCCATCGCCAGGGGCGACGGCGCCCCCCTCAGAAGACCCCTTTCCTGACGTGTCGCGCGGCGCATTCTCCAAAAAATTTTCCACATCGCCGAAGCGGGGTTTATCCATCTTGTCGGGACGGGCGGCCAACGACCAATTATAATTGAACAACTGATTTTTCATACGCAAAGCCTGAATCATGCCGAACACTATCGCCGCCTCTTCCCACCGCTTCGTGGGCTCGAAATTCTTGACCTGTTCGGCATATCTGTCCCACAAGGCCATCATCGAGGCTTCGTCAAAGGCGTTGAGCTGCCGTGCCAGTTTGAGCAATACTTTTTCCATGGTTTGGGCCTCCTTGCCCGGCTCCTTTTGGAATGCGGCAATCCGCGCCCGCCTAGGCCCCTTTCCGGGGCATGAGCGCCGGGCAAGCGCTCTTGAAAAAAGACGGAAACGAGCCTACCGTACACAATTCGCCAACGCGTGCCGCTTAGCGGCACGACGCCAGGGAGGAAAAGCATGAGCGATTTGAAAAAAATTTACAAGACCCTGCAAAAAGATCCTTTCCCCAACGAGATGCGTATCGTCATGGGGGAGCAGGAACTTGTGTTTGCCAAAAAAACGTGGACAATCGACGGTGAGCAGCGCGGCTTGCGGTACGGCGAGAACCCGGACCAGCCCGCCGCGCTCTATGCCCTTGCCGGCGGAGGTCTGGAACTGGACGGCGTCGGTTTCCGCGCCCCGGGCGCCAAACTCGTTTCGAACCTGAGCGAGGAGCATATGCTCCAGGCCGGCAAACACCCCGGCAAGATCAACCTCACCGACGTGGACAACGGCGCCAACATTCTCCAATACTTGAGCGCACGCCCCGCCTGCGTCATACTCAAGCACAACAACCCCTGCGGCGCGGCATGGAGCGACAAGGGACTTTCCGACGCCCTGCACAAGGCGTTTTGGGGCGACCGCATCGCCGCTTTCGGCGGCACCGTGGTCTGCAACCGCCCCTTGGACAAGGAAGCGGCCACGTTTCTGACCCAGGCCTACTTCGAGGTGGTGGCCGCGCCGGAATTCGAAGAGGGCAGCCTGGACATCCTCAAGGCCAAAAGCAAAAATCTGCGCATCTTGCGCATTCCCGGCCTGGCCGAACTGGAACGATATTCCGGCGAACCGTTCCTGGAATTCAAATCCCTGATGGACGGCGGCGTGGTGGCCCAATTCTCCTTCCGCAACCGCATCCGCGGCGTGGAAGATTTCATTCCGGCCAGCGCTGAGAAAGACGGCGTCACGGTGGCGGCCCGGGCTCCATCCCCGTCTGAAGCGCAGGATCTGCTCTTTGCCTGGGCCGTGGAGGCCGGCGTCAGCTCCAATTCAGTGATCTTCGCCAAAGACGGGGCCTGTGTGGCCATCGGCACCGGTGAGCAGGACCGCGTGGGCTGCGTGGAGCTGACCATCCACAAGGCCTACACCAAGTACGCAGATACGCTCGCCTTTCAGGAAAAGGGCATGTCGCTCTACGAATTGAAGTCCAAGGCCGAGGCCGGAGACAGCGGCCTGGCCCTGGCGCTTGAAGACATCCAGCAGCGCACCCGCGAAGCCAAAGCCGGACTCCCCGGCACCGTGCTGGTCTCGGACGGCTTTTTTCCCTTCAGGGACGGCGTTGACGTGGCCATTGCCCAGGGCGTGACCGCCATTGCCCAACCCGGCGGCTCCATCCGCGACCACGAGGTCATCCAGGCAGTGAACCAGGCCCGGCCCCAGGTGGCCATGGTCTTCACCGGACAACGCTCGTTCAAGCATTGATGCCTGTTGACTTTGAAATAGGGGTGCCTTCGCCGGTTTAAGACCCTTTTGGATCGGTTCTCAAGAATCTCCAAAAGTTACGCTATTAATACGTTGATAGTTTTTATATGACTTTCGCGGGCCCAAGGGGAGTTCCCTCCTTGCGGGGCGTGGGGCGGAGCCCCGGATTAGCGCATTTTCGCCTTGAAACAAGGCTCTTCCCTGAAACAATTTTCAATTGTTCCAGGGAAATGCATAAGAGCATCTAGCGCTTTTCAAGCGTGAGATGCTCTAGATCATATCAATATGAGTTTGCTCTAGGGCATGCATGCCGAACGCCCGTTGCACACGACAAGACGGCCAAGGAGTACCATGATTAAAACGCACGCCTTCGGCGCCTGCCTGCATCCGGGGTGCATTGTGGAATTCATGCAGGGAGACAAACCCCATCTCGCCTGGGTTCTGGAAGAGCAGGCCGGAAAGTTGCGTCTGCTCACGGAAACCAAGCGCGAGATAAAACTCCCTGCGGCCCGGATTCTTTCCTGGACGGGCCCGCATCATTCCGGGGAGCACTCCCGCGAGGACATGCTGCGTATCCTGGCGGAGCACCATGAACGGCGCGAACAACTCGGCGCGGATATCGATCCGCTGGAAATATGGGAACTCGCCCAGGGCGAAGTGGAAAAGGCCGATGTGAAATGGTTCGCCGAGCTGCTGTGGGACAAGACCGAAGCGGCGGATACGGAACATCTGGCGGCCGCG
Organism: uncultured Desulfovibrionaceae bacterium; assembly: GCA_964517355.1. GTDB lineage: Bacteria > Desulfobacterota > Desulfovibrionia > Desulfovibrionales > Desulfovibrionaceae > CAZFCK01. The sequence continues at coordinate 11,852 of CAZFCK010000110.1, forward strand.
GGCCGCGCCATGCTCGGCTGCAAGACCCATTTCAAATTCCAGCCTCCGGATTTTCTCGTTTTTACCGCGGAAAAAGTGGAAGCGCGGCAACACGAAAAAGCGGCGGCCGAGGAACGGGACCGCTTCAGCAATCAGGGGCGCGAGTTCTTCGAACGCTTGTGGCAAACCCGCAATCAGGTGGGAGGCCCGGAACTCGCGCAGCTCTCGGACGACCTGGAACACCGCCTCAGGCAATTGCTCCTGTCGCGCATCGCCAATCCGGAGGATCAGGAAAACGACCATGTCTGGAAGATGGTGCGCAAAGGACTGCCCGAAGTGCCTCATTTGGAATTGCAGCTCGCCCAGGCCTGGGGCGTGGTGCCGCCGCATCACAATTATCATTACGACCAGGCGGGATATGCTCCGGGCGACGCATGGTCCGCCTCCTTTGCCGGGGATATCGAGGCCCAGGAGCGCATGCTGCGCGAGGCTGCGCAAAGCGCGCAGATCGAGCCCTACGAGTTTGTCAGCGTGGATTCGGAAACAACCCGCGATGTTGACGACGCCTTTCACATCGAAAGCACCGCCGGGGGCTATCTGCTGCGCCTGGCCCTGGCCCGCCCCCAATTGGCGTGGAATCTCGACAGTCCGCTGGGGCGCGCCGTGGCTCAACGCGCCACCAGCGTCTACTTGCCCGAGGGCGACAGCCACATGCTTCCCGAAAAGCTGGGCACAGACCTTTTCAGCCTGAGCGCTAACGATGCGCGCCCCGCTTTCGTGCTGGAACTCGAGTTGCGAAAGGACGGAACGGTCCTTTCCTGCGCCCCGCGCTGTACCTGGGTGCGGGTGGCCTGCAACGAAAGTTATGCGCGGAGCGAGGCGGCCATCGCTGCGCACGGTCAAGGAGGGGAGGCGTCATTCGGCGCCATGCTGTCTTTGGGGGTGGAGCTGGCGCACGCCTTGCGGCGGCGGCGCGTTGAAAACGGCGCCATTGTCATTGAACGCGACGACCCCGAACTTGTTTTGGAAAATCAGGGGCCGGATCTGCGCGTGCTGCTCGTGACCAAGCCGGAAACGCCCCTTTCGCAATTGCTGGTCAGCGAACTCATGATCCTGGCCAACAGCGCCGTTGCCCTTTGGGCCAGGGAACACGACATCCCTTTGCTGCACCGCACGCAGGATATCGCCTTGCCCAAGGAGAGCGCCGGCGTCTGGAGTGCCCCCGAAGATGTGCATCGCGTGGTGCGCTCACTGTCCAGCGCCGTGCTCGAACCCGACCCGCGCCCTCACTCCAGTCTGGGTGTCGCGGCTTACAGCCCCGTGACATCGCCTCTCAGGCGCTACCCCGACTTTTTGAATGTCTTCCAGCTGCAACACTATTTGGAGCACGGTGAAGCGCTTTTTTCCCGCGAACAGCTGGACTCCATGCTGCCGCTGCTCAACGCGAGGCTGGAGGCCGCGGGCCGTATCCAGCGCTTCCGCCCCCGGTATTGGAAGTTGCTCTATTTGAAACAACAGGCCAAAGATACCCGCTATTCCGCCGTGGTGGTGGACGAAGGGCCGCATTATCTCATGCTCTCGCTGCCCAACGAGCAACTGTTCGTGCGGGGGCCGCGAGACCTTTTCGGCGACAAGGCATTCCCCGGCCAACGCTTCATGGTTCGCCTGGGCAAAATCAACCCGTTGCACAACCAGGTGCACGTACTCGAAGCCTTTGAGGACGAAGCCGCCGAACCTGTGGATGCGGCGGCCCGCAGCTGAGACCGGATTGCGCACCTGCTCCTCATGGAGGAAAATATATGAGCGTTGTTTTCATTCTCTTCGGCTATCTGCTGGGCTCCGTGCCCTTTGGCCTCTTTGTGGCGCGCGGGATATGCGGCGTGGACCCCAGGGAGAGCGGCAGCGGCAATGTGGGGGCCACCAATGTGGGGCGCACCTGCGGCATGCGTTACGGCGTGCTCACCCTGGCCCTGGACCTGCTCAAAGGCATTCTGCCCGTTTCCCTGGCCCTGAATGTTGGCTACGGCGCCGTGGTGGTCAGCCTCGTGGCTCTGGCGGCCCTGATCGGCCATTGTTATTCCCTGTTTCTGGGATTCAAAGGGGGGAAAGGCGTGGCCACCAGCATCGGCATCTTTCTGCCCATCGCCTGGCCACAAGTGATCCTGGCGCTCCTGGTGCACGTGGCGCTCTTGTTCGGCAGCGGCTACATGTCCGTGGCCTCCATGGGCATGGCCCTGGCCCTGTTCATCTTCGTGCTTTTCAGCAAACCGGCCTATGCCTTATTGGGGGCCGCAGTGGCCCTCGTCATTTTCTGGAGACATCGCGAGAACATCCTGCGCCTGGCCCGCGGTGAAGAAAACCATTGGCGTAAAAAGGACCGTTAACAGTCCATGCTGCCTTACCCGGAAATAGATCCCGTGGCCCTCTCTCTGGGGGCGCTGAAGATACGCTGGTACGGCCTGATGTATCTATTCGGCTTTCTGGCCGCCTGGATGCTGGGACGTTACCGCGCCAAGCGCTCGCTTTTGCCCGGCGCCCCCAAACCCGAGTGGACCAGCCATGAAGTCGACGACCTCATCACCTACAGCGTGGTGGGGCTCATTCTTGGGGCGCGCTTCGGCTACACCCTGTTCTACGACCTGCCTTTTTTTATCACCAATCCTCAGGAAATACTAAAAATATGGCATGGCGGCATGTCGTTTCACGGCGGCTTGCTGGGGCTCGTGTGCTCCGCTTGGTATTTCATGAAAAAGCACGGCAAAAGCCTGGGCGAGGTGGCTGATTTCGTCGCGCCGCTCGCTCCTCCGGGCCTTTTTTTCGGTCGCCTGGGCAATTTCATCAACGGCGAACTCTGGGGGCGTCCCACCGACGTTCCCTGGGCCATGGTTTTTCCCGGCGACCTGGTGGGCAACGCGCCGCGCCACCCGTCGCAGCTCTATGAAGCCCTGCTGGAAGGCGTGGTGCTCTTTGCCGTACTGTGGTTTTTTTCCGCGAAACCGCGCCCCCGCAACAGCGTCATCGGCTTGTTCCTGCTGCTCTACGGGGTGTTCCGCTTTAGCGTGGAATTCGCGCGCCAGCCCGACGCGCATCTGGGATTCGTGGCCCTGGACTGGATGACCATGGGGCAATTGCTGTCACTGCCCATGATCCTTATCGGCGCGCTGCTGTTCTTCAGGGCATACGGCTCGCAGGCGCACCGCACCGGAGAATGATTTTCCAACGATATCCCATTGTTTCAGGTAAATGCATATGAAAATTTCCGGGGGGAGAACTTTTGAAAAAGGTTCTCCCCCCGAATACTTTCGTTAACTACTACGACTTTCTGAGTAGGCAGTGTACTATAACATTTTGTATTTGTTTAAAAATTAAGGATAAAAAAGGTCGTTTTTCCGGCGTCCAGGGGCCTCCCCTGG
>CAZFCK010000111.1:0-14979 GCA_964517355.1 uncultured Desulfovibrionaceae bacterium
TTCGCGCCCGCACGACGACCAGGGGAGGCCCCTGGACGCCGGAAAAAGGACAATTGAATTTCTATTTTTTCAACAAATATAAGAAGTTATTATGTGCGCTCTGCTCAGAAAATCGAGTTATTGACGTAATTTTTGTGTAATTCCAGGAGAATCGTCCTTGGCGCGAGGCTTCCCACCAGGAATAGAGCATATCGACTTTGAAACAGGAAGGCCTCAGGCGGCTTAAAAACATTTTAAAAATGTTTTTAAGAATTTCCAAAACGTTGTAACTGGTATAACTCGCGAGAATGTTGATAATTTTAGAGGAGCTTCCCCCTGGCGGAGGTTGGGGCTCACCCCGATATACACCATCTTAACGTTATAATGCTCCAGACCGCATCAAATCGTAACGAATACTCTATGTGTAGCCAAAATTCCCTGGCTGGGATATGCTCGTCAAACAACCTCAACATCGAGTTGCCTCTATGAGTACCCCGTGCCACGCTTATATCCCAGAGGGTCCGGCCCGCGACACTTTGCGCCTTGGCGTCAGCCGGTGTCTACTCGGCGAAAAGGTGCGTTACGACGGGGGGCACAAGCTCGACCGCTACCTCACGGAGGTCCTTGGGCCCTTTGTGGAATTCGTGCCCGTATGTCCTGAAGCGGAATGCGGTTTGCCCATTCCCCGCGAAGCCATGCGCTTGGTAGGCGATCCGCTCGCGCCCCGGCTTATGACGCAAAAAACCGGCTTCGACCACACGCCGCGCATGCGGTCCTGGGCCGAGGAACGCTTGCTCCTGCTCGATCAGGACGCCATATGCGGCTATATTTTCAAAACAAAATCCCCCAGCAGCGGTATGGCCAGAATCAAGGTCTATCGTGAAGACGGAAAAGGCGTAAGCCAGACAGGCGTGGGCATCTGGGCGCGCATGGTCATGGACCGCTACCCGCATATGCCTTTTGAAGACGAAGGCCGGCTCCACGATCTCGCTCTCAGGGAAAATTTTCTTGAGCGTGTCTTTGTCTACAAACGGTTGCGCGACCTCCTGGCAAATGGAAAAAGCCTCGGCGGACTCGTCGCTTTCCACACCAGGCACAAACTCATGGTCATGGCCCATAGTCCCAAGCACTACACGGAAATGGGCCGGTTGGTGGCCAAAGGCAAGGACATGCCCCTCCATGACCTTTTCTGCGCCTATACGACACTCCTGATGACGGCTCTCGAATTGCGCGCCACCACGAAAAAGCACGTCAATGTGTTGCAGCACCTGGCCGGCTATTTCAAAAAAATCCTCACCACGGATGAAAAGCAGGAGCTTCAAGAAACAATACAGCTCTACGCGCGTACACTTGTGCCGCTCATTGTGCCCGTTACATTGATAAATCATTACGTGCGCAAGTATGATCAGCCCTACCTCGCCGAGCAATACTACCTTGCGCCCCACCCTGTAGAACTGATGTTGCGCAACCATGTCTAAATACACCGCAAAACCTGTTCTCGTGGTCGGCGCCACAGGATACATCGGGGGGCGTCTTACGCCCATGCTCCTGGACAGGGGCTACAATGTCCGCGTCGCGGTGCGCTCTCCACAAAAAATAAGCTGCCGCTCATGGGGGCGCCACCCGAACCTGGAAATTGCCGCCGCGGACGTGCTGGATGCGCAAAGCATGCGGGAAGCATGTAAAGGCGCAGGCGCCGTTTTCTATCTGGTGCACTCCATGAACCCCACCGCCGGCAACTTCGCGGACGCGGACCGCAAGGCGGCCGAAAATATGCGCTCCGCAGCGCACGACGCCCAGATCGATCGCATCATCTATCTCGGCGGCCTGGGCGAAGACTCCGACAACCTGAGCCACCACCTCCAATCGCGTCATGAAGTGGGGCGCATCCTCTCTTCCGGCCCTGTGCCCTGCACCTGGCTCCGCGCCGCCATGATTCTCGGGGCTGGAAGCGCGTCGTTTGAAATTCTGCGCTATCTGGTGGAGCGGTTGCCCGTGATGCTCACCCCGCGCTGGGTGCGTAACAAATGCCAGCCCATCGCCGTGAGCAACGTGCTCGGTTACTTGCTCGGATGCATGGAACAACCCGACACTACAGGACAAAAATATGATATCGGCGGACCCGATATCATGACCTATGAAGAAATCTTCCAAATCTACGCGGCGGAAGCAGGACTGAACAAACGCATTATCATTCCCGTGCCCGTTCTGAGCCCCAAATTGAGTTCATACTGGATCCATCTGGTCACACCCGTACCCGCCTCCATCGCGCGTCCACTGGCCGAAGGATTGCGCAACGAGGTCATCTGCAAAGAAGAAACCATCAAAACCCTGGTCTCGCAAAATTTACTCTCCGTGCGCCAGGCCATACGCCGCGCCCTGGATAATACCGCGCACCAGGAGGTAGGGACCTGCTGGCATGACGCCGGGACCCTGCACCCTCCTGAATGGCTTGCCTGCGGCGATGCCCCCTATGCCGGGGGCACGGTCCTTGAGTGCAACCATACAATGACTTTGGCCTGCACACCGGAACAGGTCTGGCGCGTCTTGCGCCGCATCGGCGGGGAAAACGGCTGGTTCTACGGCAATGCCCTCTGGAAAGTGCGCGGCTTCGCGGATAGACTCGCTGGCGGGGTTGGACTCCGCAGGGGGCGCCGCCACCCCAGCGAACTGCGTGTGGGCGACTCCTTGGATTTTTGGCGTGTCCTCGCCTTGGAGGATAATAGACGGCTCCTGCTCCTGGCGGAAATGAAAATGCCGGGTGAAGCCGTGTTGCAATTCCTGATCAATCCGTTGCCCGCCACCCGGAATCACGAACACCGTGTCGAACTGTTGCAAATTTCGCGCTTTCTGCCCAAAGGACTCGCGGGACTCATGTACTGGCACGCACTGGCTCCGGCCCACGGCCTGATCTTCAAAGGCATGCTCAAAGGCATTGCCAAACAAAGTGGTTGTCCCGTGCTTCAAGAGCCGGAGCCCTTCACGCACGGAGGACATATGTGCACGTTATCCAAGGAATAATAACAAGATGCCACTGAAAACCATTCCCCACCCCTATGCCGGATAAGGTATCCGCGTCATCTCCTGCGCCGCGCTTGTGGACCTATCTGCTTACGCTCTTCACTGCGGCCCTGTTCCTCAAACATATGACGCAATTCATGGCCGATCCCGATCTGTGGGGATATATGGCCTTCGGCAGAACCTTTCTCGAATCCGGCAGTTTTCCGTATGCCGATGTTTTCGCCTACACCCCCACACTGAATCCCTGGGTCTATCATGAGTGGTTGAGCGGCGTGGTTTTCTACCCCCTGTATCACACATGGGGCGGCGCCGGACTGCAAAGCCTCAAATACCTCCTGGGATTCTCCACCCTTATCCTGATATTCATCGCCGCGTTGCGACGGGGCGGCTCCCCCGTCTGGATATTGCTGACCCTGATACTGGCCGGCGATTGTCTGGCCTTGGGCTATTCTCCCGTGCGGGCGCAACTCTTTACCTATCTCTTTTTCGCCTGCGCCCTGCTGCTGATGGACACTGCGGTTCGCACCCGGCGCTATGCGCCGCTGTGGTTGCTTCCTGTCATGATGCTCCTCTGGTGCAATCTGCATGGCGGTTTTGTGGCCGGACTGGGGGGCATCGGCCTATACGGCGCGGGGCAGTTCCTGGCCAAACGCCCCTGGAAACCTTTTCTCGCTCCGTTTTTCGCTTCCTTGCTCATTATCGTCCTCAATCCGTACGGATTCCAATATATCCAATACATCCTGGAAGCAGTGTCCATGCCGCGCCCCACCATTGTGGAATGGCTTTCAGTGCCGCAAGCCATCGCGCGCGATGGTCTGAACGGAGTGCCTCCAAGCGTGCTCGCCATGCTCGCGCTCGCCATCCCTCTGCTCTTGTGGAGACTTTACAGGCGCGACGTTTCCGGCGCGCTCCTGTTGGGGGCCACCGCGTGGATGGGTTTTGCGCATATTCGCCACCTTGTGCTTTTTGCCATCGTCTTCACCGTAACAGCGCCTTCCGCCGCCTCGCGGGTGTGGCAATTGTGCGTAGAACGGATTTCCCCTTTCCTCGTCAAAATCGCACCGTATGCCGTGGCATTGTTCTTAATCGCGTTATTCTGGCCTTTGCCGCAATTTCTCTATCGGCATTTCCAAAACAACAAATTTTTCACGTTGGAACCACTGTCTTACCAAGACTCCACCATGCCGGGGTTCTATTACCCCATTGAGCTCCTGCGCTATATGGAGCGCCAGCAACTCTTCGGCAACGTCCTTTGTGAATTTACCTGGGGCGAATATTTTCTCTGGCGGCTGTCTCCGCAAAGCGCAAAAGCCAAAGTCGCCATGGACGGCCGCTATGAAACCGTCTACCCCCCGGATGTGGCTTCAGGTTTTTTCACCTTCAATCAAGGGAAACAGGGATGGACCGAATATCTGCATGCTTATGAGCATCAAATGGTGGCCTTCAAGGCCGGATCAAAGGTCGATATGCTCATGCGCCACGCGCCTGATTGGTGGGAGGTCTTTCGCGACCAGGGCAGCGTGCTCTTTGTGCACGCCGGCTTCCGTCCTCATGGCAAGGGACGCCGCTCATGGCCGGGGGGGGCACGCTACGAAGGCGAATACCGCCAGGGCAAACCGCACGGTCAGGGGGTGTATCACTGGCCCGACGGCACGGAATACCGGGGCGCTTTCGCCGATGGAGTAGGTCACGGCAGGGGGGAGTTGCGCTACAGCGACGGCCGTGTGGTGAGCGGATTGTTCGAACACGGCAAACTCGTGGAAGAATTTGAATAGGAGCTGTTTTTTATTTACACTGGTTGAGGTAGTATCGGGAGCAGAAAAAAGTAACAGTCTGCTCCCGGCGGCATTTGCAGCCGCTTAACCCTGCCCGGCGACATGATACCGCAACGACCGGCAACCAAGGACAACTCATGCGTTTCACAATGAGCACCCACGCCCCCTCGAAAGAACGCACCGCCATACTCCTGCTTACGGCGTTGCTCTTGCTCGCAGTCGTTATCGGCGCCGTTTCAACACCAGTGACCATGACCGACACGGACTTATGGTACCATTTAAGCGGGGGGCGGCACCTTTTTACCAAAGGCGGCCTGCAAGAGAGCGCTGACTTTTCGTTTCTGCAACCCACAAGATCTTTCACCAATTATTATTGGTTGTTCCAGGCGACAAGCTACCTGTCCTTCACCATTGCCGGTTATCAGGGGCTTATCATCCTACGCACGGCTTTTACCCTGCTCCTCGGTTCGGCTCTGCTATTGCTCCTGGTCCCATGGAATAACGTTTTCAAGCAATACGACACGCAAGAAGAACAGAGAATGTGGAACAGGCGCGCCCTTTTTGGATTGCTATGGGCGGAATTACTGATTGCAGCCCTGTTTCCGCGGATGATGATGGTACGCCCCCATTTGATAACCTATTCCTTTGCAGCCCTTTTTCTCCTCATCCTGGAAAAACATCCGAGATGGGCATGGACGCTGCTTCCGCTTGGAGCATTGTGGATGAACTTCCACGGTATCGCCTACCCTTTGCTCCTGAGCATTTGCGGCGCCTATCTGTTGGAGCGCTACTGGCAGAAAATACACCCGTACCCGGCAACCACGTCAGCAGAAAGGAAAAGCTCACCGCTCTGGATTCTCGCGGCCATGCTTACGGTCCTAGCCACGCCGCATGGGAGCGACCTCTTAAGCGTGCCGTTCACCACGGCGCGGATGCAGGAACTCTTTGTTCAAGAACTCGCTCCATTCGCACTCGCAAAACACGCGAACTTCACTTTTTTCCCGCTTTGGCGATTGCACGACGGGATGAGCTTTCTGGTGGTTCTCGCAGCCCCTGTCTCCTTGCTGCTGCTCCTCATAACGCGGCGTTGCAAACTCTCATACGCCATACTCGTGGCAGCGGGCATGGTGCTCATTACACGGCATGACCGCCTTTTTTATGAATACGCCATCCTCAGCGCCCCCGTTGTGGGAGCGGCTTTGGACATGAGCGCCCGGAAAACGCTGCCGGCCTCTTCCATCTCGCGCCTGGCGTTCGCAACGTTTTTCACCGTGCTCATCTGCACTTTTCTGCTGCGTCCATTGACGGTCGACAGGGCATATCCCTATTCCTTTACCAAATTGCCCCAGGGCTGCGCTAATTTCCTGGAGAAGCTGGAACAAAACGTAAAGGTGCTGCATCACCCGAACTACGGAGGCTATTTGCAGTGGCGCCTGGCTCCAAGGCATCAAATATTCGTCGACATGCAGATGTCGCTGTTTACGGAAAAAGACCTTTTTCTCAGCACGCGGGCATTTAAGGATGGCGCCATATTTGAGCGCATACTCAAGCAATATGCGCCGGAATGCATCCTCTTTCCCAGAGCCGCGGAGCACCGTGCCTTGCTGGAGGCTTACCCGTATCTGGTGCCGGTTTTTTTCGACAACACTTCGATATTGTATGTCGACGCCACACGCTTGCCCGAAGTCGCAACGCACTACAACCTTGAAAATATCGACGCTCTGACCTCCGACGAGGTGAACTTCGACGAAATCGCACCGGAAGAGGCAGTAACGTTATATCGCAGTATTGCTCAAATGTTGGAGATCGCCCCTTTTGAGAGCAGGCTCAACTTCCTGGCCGGAGAACTGGCCATACGCGGGGGGGATACCAAGCAGGCTCAATCCCATGCTGCAATCTTGCTGGAGCATCATCCTCAATTGCACAGCGGGTATTTTCTGATGGGGCAGGCGGCCATGCTCCTCAACTCCTGGGACGATGCGGTGCAATACTTCGAACAGGCCGCCTTGCTGGCTCCCAATGACGAGGAGCGTTCCACATCTTTACGGAACAGCTACATTGCGGCATTACGTGCGGGGCGCTACGATACCGCATACCAAGCCATAATCCGTGCAGCCCCTCCGTTCGACACCGAGACAAGCTACAAGGATCTTTTCGAATCGGGTATCGGCGCGGCGGCCGCCGGCCAACAGGAAGAAGCGCTTATTTTTCTGGAATTCGCCATGCTGGCCACACCGGAAAGCGACGCGCCTTTTCGCCGGCATATCCAAGAGGCCATGGAAAAGTTGCATATGGACGCTTCCGGCCGGTAACAGCGTTACGTTCTTTCTCAGAGGGTTCAATCCCGCGCACATCCGCGCTACTGTTGCGGCTTGCTGGCATGTTCGAGAAGAAACACGGTAGCCGCATCCGGAACTCCCGTGACGGGCAAACCATGATCGGCCTGAAAACGCTCCACGGCCTTCCATGTGCCCACGCCGACCTTGCCGTCGATCCCCTGGCGGTAATAGCCCAAAAGATCGAGCCGCTCCTGCAGCTTAACCACTCCTCGCGAACGCTCCTCCATGGCGTAATCAGGAAGAGCGTACGGGGGGCGCCAGAGCACAAGCCAGGAAGGCCCGAATTCGCCGAACTGTTGCCAGTGAAACTTGCTGAAGGTCTCAGCCCCCGCTTCGGGCGGAGGTTGTTGCAACGGCACCATCACCAACGCAGCGGCATCGTCAGTTTTCATTGCGGACAAGGCCCTGGAAAATATTTCGGGATTGTTGTGCTTCACCGCATCGTATAAGGCGTCGCGCAGTTCCTCCAATCCCCAGGGAACAAGAAAAGCCTGGGCGGCCTGGGCGAGTCGGCTCAATTCCGCGAGCGCATCCTGCTGCTTCGGAGCGTTATTTTCAAGGGCGTCTCGCGAATCAGACACCCCATCGACGTTGTCCTTTTCAGCACGCTGGAGAGCATCGCCCCCTGTCGGCTCCATCTCCGATAAACGTGCGTCCCGTTCACCGTTTTCACGGGGCGAAACAGCCGCCGCGGTGCGTTCATCAGGGAGAAAAACTTCCTCATTAACAGACGGAGTATTTTCAACTAGTTCCGTCTTTTTCCACGGCTCCGTAAAAAAAACGGCAAGACTCACGGCCAGCCCGCCCAAAAGCAAAACGCCCAGAAACACGGTTACTCTCACCAGCTGCAAATGGAGGAGCTTTCGAGCGAGCCCCCTATCACGGGCTGCGATCATCCGGGAACCTTCCGCAATGCTTTTCGCACCAATCCCGGTATTGTCACTTGTCGCCATAATCTGAAGTGTTTTGTCCATAATCAGATTAATCAGGCGGTAGTTTCCTCCGGAAAGTTTGTTGAGCAAATTACGGCCGCGCGTTTCCAATTGCAGGGAGGAACCCGCCCGAGAAAGCTTGAAATCGACATATTCCTTCAGATCCCGGGGAGGGAGGGGATGCAACTCATGAAAAAGACCGATGCGGTTGCGATATTCGCGAAGCTGAGGTCTTTCGAACTTCTGGCGCAGTTCCGATTTGCCGACGAGTAGAATCTGCACAAGCCGTTCTCCCCCCACTTCCAAATTGGAAAGCATGCGCAACACTTCCATAGTCTGCAGGTCGAGGAGATGCGCTTCATCAATAACAATGGCGCAATGTTTCCCTTCCTTGTGCGAATGTAAAAAAAACCTGTGCAGTCTTTCTACGAGTTCCGCGATATGAGGGGCTTCAGGGACGTTAAGGTCAAATCCATGAACAATGGCTTCAAGCAGTTCGATTTTATTATCGATCGCGTTGAAGACCCAGGCAGTGCGAATTCCTTCGCGTTCCAATGCAGGTTGCAACTGCAACAGTAATGAGGTCTTGCCAACACCCTCTTTTCCCACCACAACCAAAATGCCCTTGCGTGCGGTGATCCCGTAGAGCACTTCTTCCAATATTTGTTTATGCGAAGCGTTTTTATAATAGTGCTCTTTGCAGGGGCCAGCGGGAAAAGGATTGGTCTGCATTCCTAAAGTGGTGTGGGGCTCTGAACTCATAACGCTCTTGCTTTCCCTAGGGGAAATTGCCGGAAAGACGTTTATCCTCTAAGCCTTTTCTTTCCGGAACTTGTTAATGTGAGCGGAAAATACGTAACGGCCCGCTCCCGCGGCATTCGCCGCTGGCCCCGCCGACGGCGTGGCCTTCCTTATAACTCAGTGCGAGAAAATTTAAAAAATCCGCACTGCGCAATAATGAAAAAATGAAGAGTAAAACATCGACTCGTGAATGCTCAACCTGTTCCAACTTCGCCTCGCCGAAGCGTGGTCCATGGTTGGATCAGGCGCACCTTTTTCTGAACCCTCCCCCCGGAAGCGTTGCGACGCTGGCGCATTTTCGCCTTGCAACACAGCTCGCAACTGAAACAATATCCTATTGTTTCAGATAAATGCTTGAGAGCATCCAAACCGTTTCAAGGTCAACATGCTCCAACCGGCCGTACTCTCAAAAACAGTTTCCCCGCACACCGGCTTCTCCGAAAGGCGGACCCCATGAGAAAGGGAGGGCATTTAAAAGAGCTGCTTCAACAGATACTCCTCCTGGTCCGGAGCCTTATCCTTGTTGTAGTCGTACTGCTCATAGCCCTGCTTATACTCGCCATCAAGCACATAGCTCTGGTCATAGCCGAATTGCACGTCTCCGGCAAAAAAGGAGGATTCAAGGTTGTCGGCCATGAAGGGCAAATAATAGGTACCATCCCCTCCTTCTTCCGCGGGATAACCATCCGTATAGACATGCTGGAAAACAACGCCCGACGGTGGAGTAAAGTCCTGCTCGTGATACAAGGGTTCCACATGCTCACGGTATTGCATCCAAATGGGCAAAGCGGCGCGGGAACCGGTTTCCAGCCGGCCCATGGGCGTTACCTGATCGAACCCCACATAGACGCCGGTGAGCAGATATGGCGAGAAACCGATGAACCAGGCATCCTGTTCATCGTTGGTCGTCCCGGTTTTCCCGGCGAACGGCCTGCCGAGTTTGCGCGCCCGCGCGGCTGTGCCGCGGATCACCACCTGTTTGAGCATATTGGCCATGATATAGGCGTTTTGCGGGCTGATGGCCTCGTGCGATTCCGTGGTGGAACGGTACACCTCCGAACCCATCTGGTTTTTCACGGAAAGCACCAGGCGCGGGGTGACGTAGGAGCCGTCGCGCGCAAACGCCGTGTACGCCTGGCAAAGATTCATGGGGCTTACGGCCACGGAGCCAAGGCTCACCGGCAGATAGGGTTGAAAGTCTCCCACCAGGCCCAGGCTTTTCGCGCGTTTGATGACGCGCTGTATACCTATCATGTCCGCCACGCGGATTGTCACGAGGTTCCGCGATTTGGCCAGGGCCGTGCAAAGCATGGTTGGGCCATAATACTCGCCGGAATAGTTTTTCGGCTGCCACAGCTCCATGGTATAGGGGTCCAAATAGACAAAGGGCTCATCCATAACTACGGATGCCGGGGTGAAGCCGGCGTCAAGGGCCGCTGAATACACGATGGGTTTAAAGGCGGAACCCGGCTGCCGTATGGCTTGTGTGGCGCGATTGAACTGGCTTGTCTGAAAATCGTACCCTCCGACCAAAGCCACCACGTCGCCCGTGTGCGGCTCGATGGAAACCAACGCGCCCTGCACTTTCGGCTGTTGCGTAAGGTCGAGCTTCAAGGGTTGCCCCTCAACCGGTTCTTCGGTCAACGCGGCCCAGACAACGTCGCCCGGCTGCAACACCTTGCGCGCGTCCTGAATTTTACCAGCGCCTTCCGGGGAGACGCGCGGATTGGGTTTCCGGCACCAGGACATGCTTTTCACGCCAATCGAGCCTTTATGGCGACCCACCCGCACAGCGGCGCCGGACTTGTCCACGGAAAGCACCAGCGCTTTGACCCACACTCCGGGAGCGGCATCGTCGGGGAGCGGATTCTTCTCTAAAAACGTATCGAATTCTCCGGCCTGCAACTGCGCCAATGGTCCCTGCCATCCACGCCGTTTGGTTGAGGCCACGAGACCGTCCTGCAGAGCCTGCTCCGCATAGCGTTGATGATCCAGATCAATGGCCGTGTAGACTTCCAGGCCCGCTTCGTAGACGATATCCTTGCCGGTGCGCCCCCACGTATCACTGCCGTCTTGCGCGATCTTGGCGGGAAATTCATCCATCAGCCAGCGCCGCACCTCTTCAAGATAATAGGCGCCCAATGTCCAGGAAGGATCGCCCATGCTCTGAAAAACGAGTTCATAGGCCTTGGCTTCATCGTATTCGGCCTGCGTGATCCATTGCAATTCGAGCATCCGGCCCAGAACGTACTGCTGTCTGGCCTTGGCGGCATCCGGATAGCGGTAGGGATTGTAGCGTGTGGGCGCTTTGGGCAACCCGGCCAGCAAGGCGGCCTCCGCCAGATTCAATTCCCCCGCGTGCTTGGCGAAGTAGGTCCGTGCGGCGGCCTCGACTCCGTAGGCGTTCGCGCCGAAGAAAATTTCGTTCAGGTAGATTGTGAGGATATCGTGCTTGCTCATCTGGTGCTCAAGCCGATACGCCAGGATGGCCTCCTTGATCTTGCGGGCATAGCTCTTTTCGGAGGTCAGAAGCAGGCGTTTGACAACCTGTTGCGTGATTGTGCTCGCCCCTTGAACGATGTCCCCGGCCGTAAGGTTCTTGCCTAAAGCGCGAAAAATGGCGGTGAGGTCCAAGCCTTCATGTTCGTAGAACGAACTGTCCTCCGCAGCCAAAAAAGCGTTGACCAACGATGGGTTAAGATCCTCAAGCGCGACAAGAAACCGTTTTTCCCTGTACAGATAGCCGAGCACTGAACCGTTGCGGGCATACACCGTAGTCACCAGCGAAGGGCGATATTCCCAGATATCGTTGAATTCGGCGTGTTGGCTTCCGGCACGTTCGTGCAGCCAGAGCGAAGTTCCCGCACGCCCCTTATCTGCGTCCGTGCCCGCGGCAGGAGGCGCATCGATGTCGGTGCGCTTCACGGCTTCAATAGCTTCCGATATTTCAGGATCTTCAGCGGCCATGGCGGGCGTGAAAATGAAAAAGACCGAAACAACCAGCAGAAAAAAAGGTAGCAAGCGCATCAACTCGTCGCCTCCACCTTGATCTTGAACAACTTCACTATTTCAGTGATTTTTTTGGAGAGCATGATTTGTTGCATTGACGTGCTCCGTCCCAATTCCACGTCGATGTTGATGCCGTTGGGGTTTTCAATAAACGTAATGACCTCTTCCATGGTCTTCACAGCCTCTTGCTGCTGTCTCGCGCGGGCGCGTTCAATGTCCTCCCGCAAGCCGTCCACCAAAAAAACGATTATTTCCTTTTCGTCCACTTGCGTCATCTGCACCACTTTACGCAGCAGGGAATGATCATCATAGGAAAAATGCAGTTTGTCGATAACCAGGTTTTCCAGCTCCATGTTGCGCACGCGATCCACATCGAAGCCCCGCAAGGCCACAGCCGCCTCAACAGTGGCCACCCCGGGCACCTCGGCCCGCAAATGACGCAGTTCAAGGATATCCTTATCCGGCTCCCATATATAGTCAAGATGCACGTTCGCCTGCAGCACGTTGTACCCCAGCTCTTTTATCGCGGTATATTCCTTACCGAAATTCTCCTTGTTCACATCCATCGTCACGTCATGCAAATCAACCACGCCATAATGCGGCGGCTTGTTCTTCACGTCCATCTCATGCACCGTCACTGTGCCGATGCGCGCTTTTTGCCCGGTGGGCAATGTGACGTCAACGTCATGAATTGTCAGATTCAAACCGAAAAGCTCCAGTTCAACGTCTTTGAAATCGATATCGGCGCGTTGTTTGATCCGCTGGGTTGCCTGACGCAACTTGCTGTCCACCAAATGCCCGGCATAGAGCTTCACGCCGAGCACAAGGCCGATCATCAGCAACAAGGCACATCCCAACAACATGAGTTTTTTCATTTATTGCTCCAAAACGATATGGCAAAAACCAGCGATCACATGGAACGGCACAACGGCATCCCGGCGAAAAACAACAGTCTGCCCGGCAAGTTCATGCTCTGTCAATGAGCATTGTCTGAAACGCTCCCGCAAGTTTTGACTAACCGTCAAAATAAGGTAGTAAGGAGACGCAACTAGTAATGGAAGCGGAAAAAACGTAATGGTCCGCCTCCGTGGCTTTCACCGCTGGCCCCGCCAACGGCGGGGGCTTCCTTATAACTCGATGCAATAAAATTAAAAAAATTGTCGGCATCGATTACTATGACAATGAATCGTGAAGACGAGGATGGAACAGCATGTTCAAGTGCATTAATTCTCCCGTGGTTCCACTTGTGCTGGCCGCCATATGCCTCTGCTTTCCGGTGGCGCCGGAAGCGGAAGCCATGGACCGGCAAATCCCGGCCATCTGGCGGCCATTGGCGGCGCGCTTGGAACAAGACGGTTTTTCACGAGAAGAACTCTCGACGCTCTTTGCCGATCCGATCATGCAATACGACCCCAAGCCCCTCCGTGGCAAGCTCCGCAGCCTCTATCGTTCCGCTTTCTCAGCCAGGAGGTTGAAAAACATACAAAAAAAACTGCAAGAACTCGGTTTTGCCCCGGGCAAGGCGGACGGACAGTTTGGCCCCAACACCGCCCTGGCCATCGAAGCCTTTCAGAGGAGGAACGATCTCTCGGTGACGGGACTGCCATCCAGAGACCTTGAGCAGGATCTCGAACGCGCCGCAGGCGTCTCCCAAGACTCCCGCAGTTGGTATAACGGGGTTTACGATTCCGCAACGCATCCGCTTTGGCTGGCCGAAGCGCGTGAGTTCGCCATTTGCAACCGCCCCTATTTCCTGTCCATGCAGCGGAAGTATCAGGTTCCGCCGGCCGTCATCGGCGGCATCATCACCATTGAAACCCGCCAGGGCACGTTTCTCGGAAGCAAGCCCGCGGTCGTCACTCTGGCGAGCATGGCCCTGGGCAGCGATTTCACCCTGATCAAACCGATGTTCAAAGGCATTTCACTTGACGCTCGTCAACTGGAATGGCTCAAGGAAACAGCGGCCGCCCGCGCGGATTGGGCATATGATGAATTGACCGCGCTATTGCGGCACACAAAAAACCTTGCCCAGGCTCCCGCTTCCTGCATCGGTTCTCCTCTGGGCGCAATCGGTATCGCCCAGTTCATGCCGAGCAACGTTGCCAAACACGGCGTTGACGGGGACGGCGACGGCCGTGTGGACCTCTTCACCCCCGCGGATGCCATACACAGCGCGGGGCGCTATCTGCACGATTATGGCTGGACTTCCGAAACAGTCACCTTGCCCCAAAAAAGAGACGTGTTGTTCGCCTACAACCACAGCCAGCGCTATGTGAACTCCGTTCTGGCCGTTGCCGCGCATCTGGATCAAATACTGATGCCGCCTCCGAATGGGAGCGCAAAAGCCCCAATTATTGTCGCCTCTCTTGCGGAAATGCTGCAAGCCGTTCGCCCCGGCGCGCATATACGGTTGCAGGACGGCGATTACGACGTCGCCGCCATGAAACAAACATCTGCGCAATACGTGCGCTGGATAGGCGGCTCGCCAGTGATTTACGGAGTATCGGATCTGCGCATAAGCGCTCCCGGCCGGGCGCAACTGCGCAACGCGGCCCCAAACGCCCCACTTTTGGTTTTCGTGCAATGTCCGGGATTGATCCTGGAAAACATCGGGTTCTTCCGCAAGAACAACGCAGAAACGCAAAAATCAGCTCCATTGTTGGAACTGCAACAGTGCGCCCACACCCTGCTTCGTTTCTGTCGCTTTTCCAACTTCCTGGCTTTGCGAGCCAAGGATTGCCCCGACCTGACCCTGGAGCACAGCCTCATACAAGACAGCAATAACGGCGGGCTGGTGCTGGAAAATTGCCGTAACGCATCACTGTGGAATGTGGTTCTACGCGATAATGGCAAGGAGCCGCTGCTCAGCGCGTTGAAAAGTCCGGGCATCAGATTGCGGCACGTCTTCCTGCATCATAATGAAAGTGACGAGCGCCCCATGTTCTCATTGGGTGATTCCGATGTGCGGCTGCAGGAATGCGTGCTGCTGCGCAACACCTTCAAAGGTCTGAGCCTCCCCCAGGACAATCTGCGCAGCAGCGAACTTTATGACGCCAAGAACAAATTCAATTAGAGCATCTCACGCTTGAAAAGCGCTAGATGCTCTTATGCATTTCTCTGGAA
>CAZFCK010000112.1:0-14843 GCA_964517355.1 uncultured Desulfovibrionaceae bacterium
CAATTGGAAATTGTTTCAGGGGAGAGCCTTGTTTCAAGGCGAAAATGCGCTAGCCCTCATTGTGCGGGACAGGGCAATGGCAGTGCCCTGCCGTGGTGCGCCGTTTGCCCCAAATGGCCAGGCCTATGCCGAGCAACAACAGGACGGCCGAGCTGTTGCCCACGATGGTCAGCCCCCCTTGCGCGCCGCCGGATAGCCAGCCGGCGGTCGAAAGTCCGAAGCCCCGGTAAATCGCGTCCGTGAGCACACCCATGACCAGGGCGGTCAGCACGATGCTGCCCACGTAAATGACGGCTGCCCGGCGTCCGAGCATTTTGGCGACCACGGTCAAGGTGGCGGCGTTGGTCGCGGGACCGGCCAGAAGAAACACCAGCGCCGCTCCCGGAGAGAGCCCTTTGAGCACCAGAGCCGCGGCGAGGGGCGTGCTCGCCGTGGCGCATACGTACAAGGGCACGGCCACGGCCAACGCGGTCAGCATGGGCCACGGCCCGCCCCCGAGCCATGTTTCCAGGGCGTTGTCCGGCAAGAGGACAGTGATGACCCCGGCCAGGGCCACTCCCGCCATAAACCAGCCTCCGATGTCCGCGAGCATCTCGCTGAAGGCGTGGCGCAAACCGTGGAACGCCCGGGCGGAGACTGAAGCCTTGGGCTCGGGGTGATCCGTGTGTGCGCCATGACAGGAGCAGCAACTGCATGTCGTCGTCTGCTGCGGAGCGGCGGCGCCCCTTTCCGGGGTGTGTGCGTTCGGCTGCTCTTTGTCGAAGCGGTCGATGCCCAAACCGGCGAGCACGGCGGTCGTCACAGCGGCTATGGGGCGTGTGACGGTCATAAAGGGATCAAGCAGCGCGTAACTGGCCGCGATGCTGTCCACTCCGGTTTCCGGCGTGGCGATGAGAAAGGAGGCGGCCGCTCCTTTGCTTGCGCCCTGTTCTCTGAGTCCGGCAGCGGCCGGGAGCACGCTGCAACTGCACAGCGGCAGGGGCGCTCCGAGGACTGCGGCCTTGATGACGGAGCGTGCGCCTCCCCGCCCCAGATGCCTGGCGACGAGGTCGGCGGGGACAAAAGCCCGCATCAGACCCGCTATGGCGAATCCGAAGATCATGAAGGGCGCGGCGTCGCGTAAGATGTCCCACATGGCGGTGAGGATCGCGGTGAAAATATCCATAAAGGCTCCTTTAAAGCGATATATGTTCATTTGTTCATATGTCAAACTGTTGATGCGTGTCAACAATGCGGGCCCCAATGGGGAGGTGGCGGGGCGACATGAAGCGTTTACACGAGTAAGACTCTGGCGTAGCGTATGGATTGCCGCCACTCACGTATGATTTGCGGCCGTGGTGATTTGGGGACCGCAAACGGGAACGTGCCGTTCGCCGTGTTATAATCCATTTGCGCTTCAAGGAGTTGCACCCGTTGATTCCGTCACATTCCGCATTGCGCGCAGGGCCGACTTTCATACGCCGGGGAGTGGTGCGGGGTTTGGCGTTGTTTCTGGTCGTACTGGCCATGTGGAGTACCGCGCCGCGTGTCCAGGCTCAAGGGCTGATGCTGCGGAATTTTGTGCTGGACAACCAGGAAGGCGAGATGACGGTGCGTTTCAGTCTCGGCCTGGAAGACGAGGGAAGCCTTCGGGCGTTGCTGGTGGAAGGCGCCGTCCTGGAGCTGCAATGCGACGCGGTGCTGGATCGTAAACGGAGCTACTGGCTGGATACGGGCCTGGCGCAAGGTTCCTTGCGCAACGTTCTGCGCGCGGACGCTGACAATGAAATGTTCGTGCTGGAACAGCCGGGGCCGGAGCAGATCAAAAGCTCATCCCTGGAAGAATTGCTGGCGCTGGGATGGCGCAGCCTTTCCATACATTTGGGGTCGTTTTCCCTGCTGCAGCGCGGCCAGGCCTACAGCGTGCAGCTCCAGGTGCGGCTCAAGGAGCGCGATGTGCCGGCCTGGAAACGGTGGACAATGTTTTTCAGCGATTTCACGGTGACTCCCTCCGTGCGTTATCAAATGGATTTTGATTATTGAGCACATGACGCCAGAGCATACGACCATTCAGATCAGCGTGACAGATCAGCGGGAGCGCCGCCGCAGGCGGCGCGAACTCATGCTGGCCGCGTTCCTCTTTCTCGTGGTGGTGCTGCTGTCGCTGATCGAACTCAAGTACCTGGGCGTCAACGTCTACCTTTTTTTAGCCCTTTTTAATCTGAATTTTATCTTCCTGCTGTTGATGCTGCTGCTCGTGGTGCGCAACGGCGTCAAACTTCTGCTGGAGCGCAGGCGCAACGTCCTGGGGGCGCGCATGCGCTCGCGGCTGGTGCTGGCCTTCATTTCTCTTTCGTTCATCCCCACCGTGCTCATGTATCTGATAAGCATGCAGTTCGTGCAGACCTCGGTGGAATACTGGTTCAACTCCCAGGTCGGAAACTCCATGGAACAGGCTCTGGATGTGGGGCAGTCCATGTACGATTACGGCCGCGAACGTCTGGAGCGAATGGCCCGGGGGGTTGTCTCCACACTTCCGGAGCGGCTTCCACCCGAGGACGCGGAACTTCTGCAACAACGTTTGCAGGATAAATACGGCGAATACGGCCTGACGATGCTGGGCGTGCTGGACAGGCAGCGCCAGGACGTGGCCTGGGCCTGGACGCCGCGGTTCGAACACGCCTGGCGCACGGAGATGAAAAGTTCCGTTGATTGGCGGGGGCTGGAGGACGCGGGGAAATTCTGGTCCATGTGGTGGCCGGGCGCGGGCGAAGATTTCGTGATCGGCGTCATGCCCCTGGACGGGGGGCGCTCCGGATTCCTGGTGTTGGGCGAGCGCATGGGCTCTGGCCTGCTCTTTAAGCTGGACGGCATCGCCCGGGGCGTGGACGAATACAAGAAGCTCAAGACCATGAAACGTCCCTTGAAGGTGGCGCTTTTCTTCATTCTGGGCGTGCTGGCCCTGTTGATTATTTTCGGCGCCATGTGGTTCGGTTTCCGGCTGTCCAAGGAGCTTGCCGCCCCCATTATGGCCCTGGCCCAAGGTACGGAGCGCATCGCGCGCGGCGATCTATCCGTGCGGCTGGAAGATACCTCCAGCGACGAGCTGGGCGTGCTGGTGCGCTCGTTCAACCGCATGGCCGCTGATCTGGAGGCCATGCGCCTGGGATTGACCGAGGCCAACATACAACTCGGCGACAAGAACAGGGAGCTTGCCGAGCGGGGACGCTACATAGAAACCGTGCTCGACAATATCGCCGCGGGCGTGGTCTCCCTGGACGGGGAAGGCCGTATCAGCACCGTGAACAAGGCGGCCGCCTCCATGCTGGGCATGCAGGGGCGCGAGTTGCTGGGGCTCAGGCCACAGGCCCTGTTTTTGCCCGAAGACCTTGCGCAGGTGGAGGAGGCGCGGATTTTCATCTTTGAAAATCCCGGCGCCATCTGGGAAAGGCAAATCAACGTGCGCATGCGCGGCCTGGAACGCACCCTGCTCGTGAACGTGGTCACGCTCGGCGAGGGCGGCTTGCGGTCCGGCCTGGTGGCGGTGTTCGAAGACATCACGGAAATCCAGAAGATGCAGCGCATGGCCGCCTGGCGCGAGGTGGCCCGGCGCATCGCGCATGAGATCAAAAACCCCCTCACGCCGATCAAGCTCTCGGCCCAGCGCTTGCAACGCAAATTCGGCAAACAGGTGTCCGACCCGGCCTTTGCGGAATGCACCGGACTCATCGTGGGACAAGTGGAGCATCTGCAACAAATGGTTCAGGAGTTTTCCGCTTTTGCCAAGCTTCCGGAAATGGAATTGAAAATGGGGCGGTTGGAGCCCCTGCTGCACGAGGTCGTCTCCCTGTTTCAGCACAGCCACAGCGCCATCCGTTGGGATCTCGACATCGAGCCACTGCCGGAATTGCGTTTTGACGCCGAAGGCTTGCGTAGAGGCCTGATCAACATCCTCACCAACGCCGTGGAGGCCCTGCACGTCGCTTCCGCCCCCGGACATGGCGAAGAATCCGTGTTGCAGCCGGACGCCCTGGTCGTAGTGCGGGCGCATCACATCGAGGAACAGGGGCTGGTGCGCGTCGAGGTGGAGGACAACGGTCCGGGATTGAGCATGGAAGAGCGTTCGCGGTTGTTCGAGCCCTATTTTTCCCGTAAAAAGGGTGGTACGGGCCTGGGGTTGACCATCCTCAAGTCCATCATCAGCGACCACAGGGGCTATGTGCGGGTGCGCACGCCGGGTCCGCAAGGCACCGTGCTCGTGCTGGAGCTGCCCGTGCCGGAAAGCGTCTGATCGAGGCAAGGCGTGTGTCCACACGGTGCAGAAGCGAAGTTTTCAGATGAAGCCCTTTCCAAATGATTCCTTGATGCACGATAATATGCCCTGAACGCGAAGATCCGCAAAGGAGCCAGGCCATGAAAGCGATCATTCTCGGCGGCACGGGATTCATCGGCAGCGAGCTGACTCGCTGCATGTTGCGCAAGGGGTGGGACGTGGTCATTCCCTCCCGTTCTCCTGAAAAATATAAAGAACGGGGGCTGTTTTCCGCTTATGGAGAGGTGGAATACGCCCTTTGGGACGCAAAATCCGCAACCGGGCTCGCGGAAATCATTGCGGGCGCGGACGCCGTGGTGAACCTGGTGGGCGAAAGCGTCGCCGCGGGGCCCTGGACCGAAGAACGCAAGTCGCGCATCCGCGACAGCAGAATCCAGGCGGGGCAAGCCGTGACCCAGGCCGTGGCCGAGGCGTCGGCGCGTCCGAAGGTGCTTGTGCAGGGATCGGCCGTGGGCTTTTACGGTTCGCGGGGCGACGCCATATGCACCGAGCACACGGCGCCCCCGCATCCCGGTGTGAGTTTTCTGGCGGATACGGCCCGGGACTGGGAAGCCTCCACAGCCGGCGTGGAAGCCAAAGGCGTGCGCCGGGTGGTTGTGCGCACGGGCATGGTGCTGGACGTGGAGGGCGGCGCCCTGGAGCAGTTCATGGCGCCTTTCCGTTTCTTTCTCGGGGGGCGCATAGGCAGCGGCAAGCAATGGATTTCCTGGATACACCGCCGCGACCAGGCGCAGGCCATTGTTTTTTGCATTGAGAACTCCGCCTGCAAAGGGGTGTACAATTTCACGGCGCCAGAGGCCGTGACCAATGCGCAGTTTTCAAAAATTCTGGGGCGCGTCATGGGCAGGCCTTCCTGGCTGCGCGTTCCAGAATTGCCGCTCAAACTGCTGCTGGGCGAGATGGCCCGGGAGCTTGTTTTGAGCGGGCAGCGCGTGGTGCCCGAGCGTTTGCGCGCCCAGGGCTATTCCTTCACCTTTCCCGAGCTGCGTCCGGCCCTCCTGGATATCGTGCAGCGCATGCGCTGAGATGTTCTTGCGGCGGTGCGGCTTTGCCGGTAAACACGAACCATGACGGCACGCATACTCATCATCGACGACGAGGAGGGCATCCGCCTTTCCCTGCGCGGTATACTCGAGGACGAGGGGCATCAGGTGCTCGAAGCCGGCAGCGGCGAGGACGGGCTGGCCCTTTATGAGCGGGAACGGCCGGATGTGGTTTTTCTCGACATCTGGCTGCCCGGCATGGACGGCCTGAAGGTGCTCGACGCCTTGTGCAACAAGTCGGCCGCAGTGGAAAACGTCCCGCAGGTGCTCATGATTTCAGGCCACGGCAACATAGAGACCGCGGTCAGCGCCATAAAAAAGGGGGCTTTTGATTTTATTGAAAAGCCCCTTTCCCTGGAAAAAATTCTTATTGCGACCAGCAAGGCTCTGGAGTTCCAGGCCTTGCAGCGTGAGAACCAGGCCTTGCGGCAATCGTTGCGCAATGAGAGCGCCCAGGAGTGCAGCGGCAAAGCGCCGGTGATGCTGCAGCTTCGGGAACAGATCGCCCGCGTCGCGCCCACGGACGCCTGGGTCTTGATCACGGGGGAGAACGGCACGGGCAAGGAGCTGGTGGCGCGCTCCATCCACCTGCAAAGCAGGCGTCAGGGCAAGTCCCTGGTGGCGGTGAATTGCGCCGCGATTCCCGAGGAGCTTATCGAGAGCGAGTTGTTCGGCCACGAAAAGGGCGCCTTCACCGGTGCGGAGAGCGCGCATACGGGCAAATTCGAGCTGGCGCACAACGGCACCTTGTTTCTGGATGAAATTGGCGACATGAGCCTGAAAACACAGGCTAAAATTTTACGCATCCTTCAGGAGCAATGCTTCGAGCGCGTAGGGGGGCGGCGATCCATCCGTGTGGACGCCCGCGTCATCGCCGCCACGAACAAAAATCTCGAGGAACAGATCAAGCTGGGCGCGTTCAGGGAGGATCTCTATTACAGACTGCGGGTTTTCCCGCTGCACGTGCCCCCGCTGCGGGACAGGGCCCAGGACGTGCCGCTGCTCATTGACGAGTTCACGCAGCGCATGGTGCGCGAACACGGGTTCAAGCCCTTGCGTTTCAAAGAGGACGCCTTGGACGTGCTCAAGCGTTATCCATGGCCCGGCAATGTGCGCGAACTGAAGAATTTCGTGGAACGCATGCATATTCTGCACCTGGGGCAGGAGGTGGACGCGGCCATGCTGCCCCCGGAATTTCTGGGGGCGTGGTGCGCGCGCTACGGCGAATCGGACAACGATGTCCCGGACATGGAAAATTTTCCAGAAGATTTCAAGGCCGCTCGCGCGGCGTTCGAAGCGCGGTTTCTGGAAGACAGATTGCGCTCATGCGGCGGCAGCGTGGCCGCCCTGGCGGACGCCATCAACATGGAGCGCAGCTACCTGTACCGCAAGCTCAAAATGTACGGCATCACTCCAGCGGATTGAACGGGGCGGGAAACGTCCGGCCGGGTTGTCTCGACCGCGCCGTGTCGCGCCCGGTATGCCTTGAATCCCGGAACTGTTTGGTCTACTAAAGCATTTAGCGCTTGAAATGATCGCTTAACGACGGGCAAAGCCCGCCTACAATCATTTCGCGGCAAAGATTTGCAAGCAAATCTTTGCAGAGCCTTTCAACTTTTTCAAAGTTTAAATGCCCTAAGATTGGTTTCGGCGGGCGCGTACACTCGGAGAACAGGAAAGGACGCGCCCCGCGCTCCTTCAAAAAAAGAATGAAGTCGGGGGCTTTCGCGCCCGCAGGACGACCTGTTTCATTCTTGTTTTTTAACAATTGCAAAGTATTATAGCATACACTCTACTCGGAAATTCGAGTTGCTATAGAGCGTATTAACCTTGAAACCGGTCAGATGTTCCTATGTATTTATCTGAAACAACGGAATACTGTTTCAGGTCCAAGCCTTGCTTCAAGGCGAGAACGCGCTGACTCGGCAAACAATGGTTTATTGCGTGGCAAGGGGGGGAAGTTGTGAACGCCACCGGCAAGAGCCATGAGGAATCTCTTCATGCAGTCTGTTATACGAACCGTACTCATGATCACCAAAGCCGGCGACGCCCGCGCCACAGCGCTGAGCCTCGAAATTGCCCAATGGTTGAGCGCGCGTGGCGTTGTGGTGCATCTTCTTGAAAATCCCGAGCGATGCAGCGACAAGGAGGCGTCTTTCATCCATTCCCTACGCGGCGTTGAACTGGACTTGAGCCTCGTGTTGGTGCTCGGAGGCGACGGCACCATGCTCAGCGTGGCGCGGCGGCTGGATTACCGCACGCCCTTGCTGGGAGTGAATATGGGGCGGGTCGGGTTTCTCACGGAATTGTGCCCCAATAACTGGGAAACAGGGCTGGCCGACGTGCTGCGGCACGGTGTGCGCGTGCGCGAGCATCTGGCCCTGGAATACGTGGTGGAGCGGCCGGGATACGACGGCCCCATCAGCAAGGGGCGCGTGATCAACGACCTGGTGATTTCACGTGGCGGCCTGGCGCGCCTGGTGCCGCTGCAATTGGAGGTGAACGGCGTGCATGTGTCCTTGGTGCGCGCCGACGGTCTTGTGGTGTCCACCCCCATAGGCGCCACCGGCTATGCGGTTTCCGCCGGCGGTCCCCTGCTGCATCCCGATATCGAGGCCTTCAGCGTCACGGCCATCTGTCCTTTTATCCGCGGATTCATCCCCATGGTGCTGCCGTCGGACGCCGTGCTGCGCCTTCAGGTGATGGAAACCACCGGGGATGTCTTCATGACCCAGGACGGGCAGCAGGGCTTGTGCCTGCGCAACGGCGACGTGGCCACTGTGCGGCGGGCCGAAAAGGGTTTCAGCACGGTACGGGTGAACGGCACTTCCTATTTCGACAAACTCAGGGCCAAAGGGTTCATGAACGATCCGAATACGCCCCCTTCCGACCCCAAAGGGGACGAAAAGTGATCGTCGAAGCGCCGGAACGTCCGGTTTTGGAAGGCATTTCCACGGTCAGGGACGTGCGCATGGGCAAGGACCCGGTCCTGGACGCCTGGATTTTGCATTTCATGACCGAAAACAACCTGGAATATCTGCTCAACCCATTTCTCAACGCCTCGCCCGAGCAGTTGCGCTTCATGGTTTCCATGGACGAGGACCAGGTCTATGCTCCCTGTTCGGACGAGGTGCTGCTGGGCCTGCTCGACCCGGACGCCCCGTATTCGTTGCAGAACACGTACGAGACCGTGTGGCGCGTGGTGAAGCGGCTGATATCTCAAAATATCAGCAGCGACTACGTGCGGCAGCGCATCGAGACCTTTTGCCTGCACCGGTACAACATGGCCATGGCCTCGCACACCCTCATTCCTTCGCGCCTCATGAAGCGGCTGGTGAGCATCGTGTTGACCCAGAGCGGCATGCAGGACCCCTACAGGGAGCGCAAGAAGCTGCACAACGAGCGCGTGGAGCGTTTCATCACCGGACCGTTGTACGACAAGGTCGTTTCCGTGTGCGAACAAAGCCCGAAATGCGGCAGTATTGATGAATTGCGCTGGGAGCTTGACCTCATGGAGTTGCAGCGCTTGTTCGCCTTGTCCAGCTGGGGCGCCATCTGGCACGGCGGAGAAAACGCCCCGGCCATGCGGGCCCTGGAAAAAGAGGTGGCGCAGCCCTGCCGCGGCGCGGAACATCTGGCCGCGCTGTTGGGGCCGGGGAGCGGAGGGCGCAAAAAAATCCTCTATATTCCGCGCACCAGCGGCGCAGTGATGTTCGACATCATGATTATCCGCGCCCTGCTCAGAATGGGGCACCAGGTCATCCTGGCCCTGAAAGAGGGCTTTTATTTCCAGGCCCCCGCCTTTTGGGACCTGGAGCACGATCCCTCCCTGGCGCGCGCCCTGTCCGGCGCTTGCATGCTCAGCGAGGACCGCGTGACCAAGAACGATCTGCTGCGCCTGCTGCGTGAAAACCAGTTCGTGGTCATTTCCGACGGCACCGTGGAGCGGCTCAACCTCTACCGCGCCAACGTCACCTTTGCCCGCGCCTGGAAAGAGGCGGACCTGATCATTGCCAAAGGGCATTCCAACGTGCGCCGCTTCATCCAGAGCAGCCACTCTTTCACGCGCGACATCCTTTGCTTTCACCGCTTGCCTGACGGCTCCAGGGAATTTCTTTTCAAGCCCAAACCCGAATCCGTGCGCAAGGTCACGGAAGGGGATTTGCGCAAAAAGGCCGACGAGATTATCGACGCCATGCGCACGGCCAGGGCCGGGGGCAAGACCGTCATGTTCTACAGCGCCATTGTGGGGTCCATTCCGGGGCAGACGAACACGGCCATCGAGGTGCTGACCACGTATGTGGACTATTTGCGTCAGCGGCTCGCGGACAGCTTCATCATCAATCCGGCAGAGCATTTCGAGCCCGGCATGGACGGCGACGACCTCATGTTCATGTGGGAGCGCGTGCAGCGTTCCGGCCTGATCAATGTCTGGCGTTTTCAGTCCGTATCCGATATTGAGCAGAGCTTTGAACTTTTGGGGCGCAAGGTGCCCCCGCTGTGGACGGGCAAGGACAGCACCTTTTCCACGGGCTGCACCAAGGAGATGAAGATCGCCCTGGACATGCAGCGGCATCAGCCGGAGCTGCAGATCATCGGCCCCGGGCCGGACAAGTTCTTCCGCCGCCGGGAATACGGCGTGGGTAAATACTTTGACGCGGGAATTGAATACCAGTAGGTTGCACTGCCCGAACCGCGTTTTTCACAACCAGCGATTGGACGACATGCGACAAGACCAGCAGCAGGCGGCGGCCCGAGGACTGGAAAACGCCTTGCACGGCTGTTTTCAGGCTTTTTCCGAAAAAGTGGCCCGGTGGCACGACGCGCCCCCGCCCCAATGTATCCCCGTGGGGGAGGGCGTTGAGCCGGAGGTGGTGCTCTCCGCGGCTTTGGCCGTGCATCTGGCGAATTTCACCCTCTGGCACTTGGAGGACGCGGCCCGGCGCGACGATTTGGGATTCGAACACGTGGCGCGGTGCAAGCGCGCCATTGACGCGGAGAATCAGCGGCGCAACGACTGTATTGAACAGCTTGACGCGCGGCTGGCCTCCTTGATAGCTGTATTTCTTCCGTGTGAAGCGCCCCGGAAATACAATACCGAAACCATGGGCGGCGCGTTGGACAGGCTTTCCATCCTGCACCTGAAGATATACCACATGGAGCAGGAAACCATGCGCGGCGACGCGCAAGCCGAGCATGCGGCACGCTGCCGCGAAAAGCTCGCGCTAATGCAACGGCAGCGTCGCGATCTGGAACAAAGCCTGTTGGAGCTTTTTGCCGAGTACAAGGCCGGTCGCAAACGCCCCATGATCTATCGCCAGTTCAAGATGTACAACGATCCTGAGACCAATCCGGAGCTCTATGGGGCCGCTACGGGCGGACCGGGGCTCAAGCAAGAACGGGACTGACACGGCGGCCCAGAGCCGGCGTCCGTGCGCCCCGCGTGGAGGTGTGTCCTCGCCATGGCACAATATGAAACCGTTATCGGGCTTGAAGTGCACGCGCAATTGCTGACCAAGTCCAAATTGTTTTGCGGCTGTTCCACCGTTTTCGGCAACGAGCCCAACACCAACGTGTGCGAGGTCTGCACGGGCCAGCCCGGAGTGTTGCCCGTGCTCAACCGCCGGGCCGTGGAATATGCCTGCAAGATGGCTTTGGCCGTCGATTGCGCGGTGAACCGGTCCTCGGTGTTCGCGCGCAAGAACTATTTTTACCCGGACCTGCCCAAAGGGTATCAGATTTCGCAGTATGAAGAACCCTTGGCCGAACACGGCCACCTGGACATCGACGTGAACGGGCGGCGCAAGCGCGTG
This sequence comes from uncultured Desulfovibrionaceae bacterium, assembly GCA_964517355.1. Classification (GTDB taxonomy): domain Bacteria; phylum Desulfobacterota; class Desulfovibrionia; order Desulfovibrionales; family Desulfovibrionaceae; genus CAZFCK01. Next base: position 11,169 of record CAZFCK010000112.1, read on the forward strand.
GGCATTCTGCGCATCCACATGGAAGACGACGCGGGCAAGAACATCCATTCCCAGACCGAGAACGTCAGCTATGTGGACCTGAACCGCTCCGGCGTGCCCTTGATCGAAATCGTCAGCGATCCGGACATGCGCGGTCCGGAGGAGGCCGTGGCCTATCTCAAGGGATTGCGGGCCATTCTGGTCTATCTGGGCATTTGCGACGGTAATATGGAAGAGGGCAGCTTCCGCTGCGACGCCAATATCTCGCTGCGCCCCGTGGGGCGGGAGGCCTTCGGCACCCGTACTGAACTCAAAAACCTCAATTCCTTCCGCCACGTGCAAAAGGCCCTGGAATACGAGGTGGAGCGCCAGAGGGATCTGCTGGAGGACGGCGAGGCCGTGGTCCAGGAGACCAGGCTCTACGACGCGAACAAGAACGCCACCTTTTCCATGCGCGGCAAGGAGGAGGCCCACGACTACCGCTATTTTCCGGACCCGGACCTGGTGACCGTGCGCGTGGAGCCCGCCTGGCTGGAGGCCTGGAGCGAAGAACTGCCCGAGCTGCCGCGGGAGCGCGAAAACCGCTTCATGGAGCAGTACGGCCTGTCTGCCGACGACGCGGCCCTTTTGACCGCGGAGCGCGACCTGGCCGACTACTTCGAGGAGGCGGTCAAGGCCCACGACGCGCCCAAAAAGATCGCCAACTGGATGATGAGCGAGCTGCTGCGCGAACTGAATCAGACGGGGGGCAAGGCCGCGTCCTGCGCATTGACCCCGGCCCATCTGGCCGCGTTGGTCAGGCTGATCGACGATGAAGTCATTTCGGGGAAAATCGGCAAGCAGATTTTTTCGGAACTCTGCGCCAGCGGCATGGACCCCAAGACCTTTGTCCGGGAAAAAGGGCTTGTCCAGATCTCGGACTCCTCGGCCCTGGAGGCGTCCATCCGGGAGGTCCTGGACCAGAGCCCGGACGAAGTGGCCGCCTACCGCGGCGGGAAGAAGAAGCTCATGGGCTTTTTTGTGGGGCAGGTGATGAAAAAGACCAGGGGCAAGGCCAATCCGGCCCTGGTGAACCAATTGTTGCAGAAATTGCTCGAAGGATGACATATGGGCGGTATAAAAGGGTTTTATAACGTCACCAGGGACCAGTGCAAAGACGCCGGGCTGGCGCTTATTCTCATCGGCGTCATCGCCTTGCAGCTGAGCCGCGCCCCGTGGCTGCCTCCCGCGCTTATCGTGGTCACGCTGCTGCTGATGATCAAGCCCACGTTGTTCAAGCCGTTCGCCGCCTTGTGGTTCGGGCTTTCCACGCTCCTCGGCACTGTGATGAGCAAGGTCGTGCTGACCGTTGTTTTCGCCGTGGTGGTCACGCCCATCGCCCTGGTGCGCTCCATGCTGGGCAAGGATTCCCTGCAGCTGAGGAAATGGAAAAAGGACAAGGGCTCCGTGTACAGGGAGCGCGGCTGCGTGGTGACCGCCCATGACCTGGAAAACATGTTTTGACCGCTCCCGCGTCGCGGAGCGTCTCCACGGCCTGATTTCCGGCCGTGTACATATACCATTGGAGGACTGTAATGGATTTCCTGCGTGATTTATGGAAATTCCTCAAGGTGAGGAAAAAATTCTGGCTCTTGCCCATTATCCTCACCCTGCTGCTTTTCGGCGCGTTGATCGTCTTTACCAGCGGTTCCGCAGTGGCGCCGTTTATCTATACCATTTTTTAATTCATCGGGGCTTCTTGTATGGCCAACGCCATTTTGGGTCTCTCGGCCTTTTATCACGATAGCGCCGCCGCGCTGCTCATTGACGGCGAAATCATCGCTGCGGCGCACGAGGAACGCTTTACGCGCAAGAAGCACGACGCCTCTTTTCCCGCGAATGCGGCGCGCTATTGCATGGAAGAGGCCGGGCTCAGGCCCGCGGATCTCGCTGCCGTGGCCTTTTACGACAAGCCCTACCTCAAGTTCGAGCGGCTGCTCGAAACGTATCACGCCTTCGCCCCCAGGGGTCTGCGCAGCTTTCTCTCGGCCATGCCGGTGTGGATCAAGGAAAAGCTGTTCATGAAAAAGATGCTCAAGGACGAACTGGCCGAACTCGGTCCGGGGCAGCCCAAACTGCTGTTTCCCGAGCATCACCTTTCCCACGTGGCCAGCGCCTTTTATCCTTCGCCCTTTGAAGAGGCCGCCGTGCTGACCATAGACGGCGTGGGCGAATGGGCCACCACCACCATCGGCCACGGCAAGGGCAAGGACCTGACCATCTGCAAACAGCTGGACTTTCCCCACTCCCTGGGGCTGCTGTACTCCGCCTTCACCTATTACACCGGATTCAAAGTCAATTCCGGGGAGTACAAGCTCATGGGCCTGGCGCCCTACGGGGACCCGGACGGCGGCAACACCGAACTGTGGCGGCGGCGCATCCTCGAGGAGCTGGTGGACCTGCGCGAGGACGGCTCCCTTCTGCTGAACATGGAGTATTTCGATTTCGCCACCGGCCTGACCATGTGCCGGGACCGCAAATTCGAAAAGCTGTTCGGCATCCCGCGCCGCAAGCCCGAGTCGGAAATCACCCAGCCCTACATGGACATGGCCTTGGCCATCCAACTCGTCACCGAGGACGTGGTTTTCCGTATGGCGGACGCGGCCCATGCCGTCACGGGCAGTGAAAACCTGGTCATGGCGGGCGGCGTGGCCCTGAACTGCGTGGCCAACGGCAAACTGTTGCGTCGCGGCCCGTTCAAGAATCTCTGGATTCAACCCGCGGCCGGGGACGCCGGGGGCGCTTTGGGCGCGGCCCTGGCCGCCCACCACATCGCCCTGGGCAACGAACGCAGAGTCACGCCCGGGACCGACGCCATGCAGGGCTCCTACCTCGGCCCGTTTTACGGCGAGGGCTACGTGCTCAGACTCCTGCGGCGCCACAAGGCCGTGGGACGAAAGTACGAGAATTTTCCCGACCTGTGCGCCCGCGTGGCCGAACTGCTGGAAAGCGGCGCGGCCATCGGCTGGTTTCAGGGGCGTATGGAATGGGGGCCGCGCGCCTTGGGCAACCGTTCCATCCTGGGCGACCCACGCGACCCGGAAATGCAGAAAAAGCTCAACCTGAAGATCAAATACCGCGAGGGCTTCCGTCCCTTCGCGCCTTCGGTGCTGGCCGAGGACGCCAGCGACTATTTCGGGCTGCAGGGCGATCCTTCGCCCTACATGCTGCTTGTGGCGCCCGTGAACGAAGAACGCCGCAACCCTTTGCCCGAGGGCTACGGCGACTTGGATATGTGGCGACGGCTCTACCACCAGCGCTCCGACATCCCGGCCGTGACCCACGTGGATTACTCCGCGCGCATCCAGACCGTGCATAAGGAGACGAACCCGCGCTATCATCAGCTCCTGCGCGCCTTCAAAGAGCGCACGGGATGCTCCCTTGTGGTCAACACCAGTTTCAACGTGCGCGGCGAACCCATTGTCTGCACCCCGGAAGACGCCTACCGCTGCTTCATGCGCACCGAGATGGACTACCTCGTTATCGGCAATTACCTTTTCGAAAAGTCGGCCCAGCCCGCCTGGAAGGAAGAGGGCGACTGGCGCGATGAATACGAACTCGATTAGAACATGTTGACTACGACTTTGAGATAAAAAGAAAGGAAGAATAAAGTCGCGGGCTTTCGCGCCCGCACGACGACCAGGGGAGGCCCCTGGA
>CAZFCK010000113.1:0-14796 GCA_964517355.1 uncultured Desulfovibrionaceae bacterium
TCCAGGGAAATGCATAAGAGCATCTAGCGCTTTTCAAGCGTGAGATGCTCTAATCCATGCATACGATCCTGTTCCGTCCCGCCCTCTTGGCCTTATAGAGAGCGTCGTCTGCCAGCTTGATCAATGATTCCAGGCAGGCGTTTTCATTATGCGCCTGCGCGAGTCCAAAGCTCGCTGTAAAGCGCACCCCTCCAAGAGGCAATCTCACGGTATGGGATTCAAAAGTCCCGCGCACCTTTTCAGCCACGGTCCAGGCCGCGCTACGGTTAGCGCCGGGCAGCAGGATAGCGAATTCCTCTCCGCCCATACGCCCGAATATATCGATCTTGCGCAACATCTTACCGCCTACGACCGCTATTTCCCGCAAGACCTCGTCGCCCGCCTCATGCCCGTAGGTGTCGTTTATGTTTTTGAAATAGTCCAAGTCGAAATAGACCAGGCTGAGAGGCGTCTTATCGCGCTCCGCGCGATAGAATTCCCGTTGCCCGAGTTCCATGAAATAGCGCCTGTTCCATAGCCCGGTCAGGCCGTCACGGCGCGCATGGTCCTCCAGTTCCTGCAGCATGCGCCTTCGTTCCGTGACATCCGCCACCAAGCCTTCCAACTCCATAAGGTTGTTATGCGCGTCGAATACTCCCCTGGCGCAGATTTCCACCCAAATTATCTGCCCATCCCGGCGCCGCAATTGCAGAGAATAATCCTTCAGCAATCCCTGCCGCCGCAATTCATTGAGCATGTTTTCCCGTTGCTCGGGGCAAAGGAAGATGTCTTTAGCGATGTCCTTTATCGCCTGCATCATTTCCATGGGTCCGCCATAGCCGAAAATTTTCGCCATGGCCGGGTTGAGATCCAAAAAACGCCCTTGGGCAGTGGATCGGAAAATCCCTTGCACGCTGCTCTCAAAAATGCGCCGATACTTTTCCTCACTTATGGTGAGTCGCTCATTGAGACGGTTCAGCTGCCCCTGCATGCGATCCCCCATCTTCACCAGGCGCATGCTTTGCCTGTGCAGCTTTTTATACTGATTGAGCAACACGGCGAAGTCGCCGGCGTCCACAACGGCATCGCCCGGTGAAAGCACCTGCTCGGCCTTGACAACCGCCCGCTCTTCTTCGGTAAAGAGAAATCCAACACTGTTCATGTCGAATCTCCATAGGCCAGCATCGCAAAATGCGCTGCGCTGAGTTCTTCCCCGAACTCCTCGCCACATTCCTGCGCTATCTCGTTTTCCTCATGGTAGCGCCACAGGATGTCGACGTTGATGCCTTTCACGGCTGCTTCGTCCAGGGCGTCGAAAACATTCATCAGCACTTTAGAGCTGGAGGAGTTGAAATACACGATATCGAAATCCACTCGAACGTCGGCGCCTGCCCGTAGTTGCGAAAAGTAGGCGTCCAGCCATTCCAGCACCGGAGTAAAGAACTTCAGCGCATTTTCAGGGTATGACTCGCCGCGCATGGCCAGGACGGCGTTATGGGGGTCGAAATCCACACCGAGCGTCGATCCGGTTTGTTTGATGACAAGGCGTTCCATGGCAATCACCCTATGGCCTTGATGGAAAAAAACACTGTTTCCGCGTCAAGAGGAGCAACATGGCACTCCAGGGGTTCGCTGGCGCGACGAAACATCTCGATAAAGCCCAGTCCCGCCCCTTTGCTGTTTTCATCCGGATCTTCACGCCGCATGCGTTTGTAATAGGCCTTCAATTCCTGTTTGCTCATATTCTGCAGATGGCGGTTGCGCTCCAATAGCTGTTCGCTCTGCGAGGCATGCACCTTATTGCCGCAGATGACATAAAACTTGTCGTCGCTCCGTCCCACCACGACCACTCCATGCCGCAACTCGTCGCCGTTGCCTGATTCCGGGCAAGTTTTTTCAACGGAATAATTCACAACATTTTGCATCTGCTCCACAAAAATCGAAAAAACGCGCTGGATGGTGGACATCCCGGCCTCTTCCAGCTCCATTTTACGTTTCAGGGCCTGGCCAATCCCCTCAACAACCCCTTGCGACATGGGGCCGCAAAAACAAAAAATGACGCCGTCTTGCTTCAACTCCGCATAAAACGTATGCAAATGGCTCAACATGCTCACTCCTTGATTGCAAACCCCAACACGGTCACGTCGTCGCGCTGGGCATTCCCGCCCTTGTAGTCTTCGAACAACGCTTGAAGTTCCTGCTTCTGCGCCGCCAAAGACGCTTGCGACCATTTCGACATCCAATCCTGCAACCTGCGACGCCCCAACGGCAGACGTTTTTCCCCTCCAATCTGGTCGGTGATGCCGTCCGTGAACAGATAGACCATCTCCACCCCGGACAAGGAGATGCTGTGATTGACAAACTCCTGATCCAGAGGAACATCGACGAATCCCACGCCGCTCCTGTCGCCCTTAATGGTACGGACGCCGTCACTGCCCGCCAGATACAGGAAGCTTCTGGCCCCCGCGAAATGCAGAACGCCTTGCCGCCAGTCGATGCAACACACCCCCCCTTCCAGTCCGTCGTCCGAAAGCTTCCTTTTCCCGTGCTGCGACAGGGCGTATTTGAGCCCCTTATTCATTTTGGAAAGCAACGCCGCCGGATTATTGCAGCATATTTGGTCGCAACACTGCTCGAAAAGCGAATTGACGATAAGGGTCAAGAACGCTCCCGGCACGCCGTGTCCCGTGCAGTCGAACACGGCGAGATAGCTGTACTCGCCGTTTCTTTTGACCCAATAAGCATCGCCGCCCACGCCGTCGCGCGGAATCCAGAGCAGAAAAAAGTCGCCGAGAACATCACGCATGTTGTCTTCCGACGGAAGGAAAGAACGCTGGATGCGGCTTGCGTACTCTATGGATTCGAGCACCTGTTTCTGTGCCGATTCCAGTTCGCGCAATGTTTCCTGCAATTGCGCCTCGCGTGTCTTCAGCCCCTGCACCATCCAAAAGATATTCCGCTGCAGCCGTAGAAAATCATGCTCGTTCCCTTTCTCCTTGGGCAAATGGAAGCCGGGCGCTCTCCTCCCGGCTTTGACCTCCTCCACAAAGGAATTGATCCGGCGCGTGTGGCGCAAGACCACAAGTTCCTCAAACGCTTTTGACAACGGATAAAAAAGCAAAACAAACGTGGCGATATATAAAGCCAACAGATTTTCGAAATCCCCATGCGGCGACCGGTTCAAGGCGATCAGCGCGAAAAGGGGCGGCAGCAATCCTATGCACAACAACAAGAGATTGATCTTCAGACCGACGCCCAAGCCGAATATGCCGTCCAGCAGTCTCTGGACACGTCCGTTTTGCGGATTCGTGGCCGGTAATGCCTCTTCGCCCTTCATGCGCATGTCCTCCTGTTGTTGGCAAACATCCTCACGGCATCGCGCGCGGACATTTCCCGGCGCGACAATTTTTTTCCTCAACAAGGCATTCATTCCAGCGTTCCCGAATAGACATGAACGCCTCCACGACAAAAGGATCGAATTGCGTGCCGGCATTGCGGCAAATTTCCCTACACGCGCCTTGCATGGTCATGGAATCGCGATAGGGGCGTTTTTGCATCATGGCGGAAAAGCTGTCGGCGACAGCGATGATGCGCGCCCCAAAGGGGACGGCCTTGCCGCTCAGGCCCGCGGGATAGCCGCCTCCGTCGAACCGTTCATGATGGTGTAGGATGATTTCCAGTACGCCGCTCTCACGCAACACCCGCACGGGGCGCACAATATCCGCACCAATGACGGGATGACGACGGATCAAAGCCCATTCCCTATCGGTAAGCGGGCCCTTTTTCAGCAACACCGCGTCCGGCACGCCGATTTTGCCCACATCGTGCAAGTGAGCGGCCACAAGCACGACACTGGCCGATTCGGCCGAAAGCCCCAGCGTTAAAGACAGGGCATACGCCACCTCAGCCACTTCCTCGGAATGCTGCCGCGTATGGCGGTCCTTGGCGTCAACCGCCGCCCCCAGGGATTCGGCGAACTCATGCAACACCGTGCTGATACCGCTCACATTGCCGCTGAGGATATCCAGACTGGACGGCACATCCTCCTGAAACATTGATCTTCCCCTCATGACGCTTCTTTCGCCTGATTTTTTCCATCATGATATGATGTTCCGGGAGTGGAGACTCGCCAGCAACCATGGATCGAACCCGTCACACTCCATTCCGCACACCGGAACCCGAAAAGCCTCCTTTTTTGCAGCACCCCTATCAACGGCCCGCAAAGGTCGGGGGCATCCGGCGGACAGGCGGCAGACCTTGCCGCCGCGTATTGAGTGAGCACACTATTGAAAACAAGAATCATTTTCAATAAAAAATTTTTTATTTATTTTTCATTAGGTTAAAAATCAACACCCTATTGCTTGCCTCGTTTTTGATACAAAAACGAGAGGATGCAGCCTATGCAACCACAATAAATTAATTATGAAAACAAATTAGCTGCATAATATTTACTTCAACAAGAAGAATGAACTGTATTATGATAGTAACCAGGTCATGATATTGTATTATTGAAAAGCAATGACAGAAAATTGAAAAATATTTTTTGTAAGTTTTCGGTTTTATCAGAGATTTAAGCATAAGCTTCAGCCAACAAGCCCTACAAACATCCATCGTTACATGAGCAGCTCCACGCCATAGAGCGCGGGAGCGGCAATGCTAGAGCATTTAAACTTTGAAAAAGTTGAAAGGCTCTGCAAAGATTTGCTTGCAAATCTTTGCCGCGAAATGATTGTAGGTGGGCTTTGCCCGCCGTTAAGCGATCATTTCAAGCGTCAAATGCTTTAGTAAGACCGCGCGGATTGGAATACACGTTCACATCGTCAACCGGCATGATGAAGCGACATCCAGGGGGAGAACCTTTTCCCAGGGGGCCAGCCGTATACGCCGGCGAATGATACCGTTTCCCGTTCATAGTGTCGGCGCAAAGCACCCCTTTCTGCGGTATAGGAGGAATTACCAGGCTTGGAACAAAGCCAGAAATAATATTGTATCTATCTGATATTATATAATTTAAAATTTTGAAAAGGAGGTCCGGGGGGAGAACCTTTTTCAAAAGGTTTCCCCCCGGAAATTATCATAAATCAATTCAGAAATAGGAAATGGTATAAGATCGGCGGCGTTACGAAGAGGCCTGCCCCACATTCCGCGGCGGCGACACCTCATGCGGCGAACACAGACCCCGCAACAATTGCGCCCTTGGAGCGCATCACCTTGAGAAGGGCTAGCTGCCCTGATGCATCTATCCGAAACAACAGGATATTGATTTTGGTGCAAGCCTTGTTTCAAGGCGAAATGGCGCTAACCGCCATACTCGGCCCGCATCAACGCGGCGGCCCGCACCATGTTCCTCAGGGCGGCCAGGGACTCCTCCCAGCCACGGGTTTTAAGGCCGCAATCAGGATTGACCCACAGCCGCTTTACGGGAACCACGGCGGCCGCCCGACGCAGCAAGTCACGCATCTCATCGACATCCGGCACGCGCGGGCTGTGGATGTCGTAAATGCCCGGGCCTATCTCATTGGGGTAGGCAAAGGTCCCGAAGCATTCGAGCAATTCCATGCGGCTGCGGCTGGCCTCGATGCTGATGACGTCCGCGTCCATGGCTGCGATCCAGGGCATGATTTCATTAAACTCGCTGTAGCACATATGCGTATGCACCTGTGTTTCCGAAGCCGCGCCATTGGCCGCGAGACGGAAACATTCCACGGCCCAGCCGAAATATGCGCCCCAATCCTTTTTGCGCAACGGCGCGCCTTCCCGCAATGCGGGTTCATCCACCTGGATCACGCCCAGGCCCGCCCGCTCGAGATCCGCGACCTCTTCGCGTATGGCCATGGCGAGTTGCAGGCATGTTTCATTGCGTGGCTGGTCGTCGCGTACGAAACTCCAGCACAAGATGGTCACGGGACCGGTCAGCATGCCCTTGACCGGCTTATCGCTCAGCTCCTGGGCATAACTCGCCCAGGAAACCGTCATGGGCTGTTTCCGCAGCACGTCGCCGTAAATGACGGGAGGTTTCACGCAGCGCGACCCGTAACTCTGTACCCAGCCGTGTTGCGTGAAGCAGAAACCTTCGAGCTGCTCCCCGAAATATTCCACCATGTCGTTGCGTTCCGGCTCTCCGTGTACCAACACGTCCAATCCCAGCGCTTCTTGTTTGGCCACGGCGTCGGCGATGCATTGACGCATTGTCTGGATGTAAGCCTGCTCCCGCATCTGTCCGGACTTGAACGCGCGGCGTGCGGCCCGAATCTCCGGAGTTTGCGGAAAGGAGCCGATGGTGGTGGTGGGCAAAAGGGGCAGATGCAAGCACTCTTCCTGCAATTTGCGGCGTTGCTCATAGGGCGCCGCGCGCGAATACATCTCTGGCCGGAGTTCGGACAAGGCCGCACGCAGCCGCGGATTGCGCAAGGCCGGCGAGGTGCGCCGCGAGTTCCAGGCCGCTCGATTGTCCTCCAGCCAGGCGCTCGTGTCGCCCCCTGTCATCGTATCGGCCAGCATGCGCAGCTCGCGGCATTTTTCAAGGCCGAAAGCCATCCAGCGCCGCACCTCTTGGGGCAACGCGGTTTCACCTTCCAGATCCACAGGCACGTGCAGCAGAGAGCACGAAGGCGCCAGCAACAGCCGCTCCCCTCCCACCGCGGAAAGGGCCTTGCGGCACAACGCCAGGGCCTTGTCCGCATCCACACGCCAGATATTGCGGCCATCCACCACACCCAGAGACAGCGCCGTGTCCGGACCAAGTACCTGCACCACGTCTTCAAGCTGTTCAGGAGCGCGCGCAACATCGACGTGCAGACCGGCCAGAGGAGTATCGGCCAGTTCGGCCGCATTATGGGCGATTGACCCGAAATACGTGGCCACCATCAGCTTCGCGGGCGCGGCGGCCTGGACGAGCGCGGCGTAGGTTTCCCGAAAGCGCCCCCCTTGGAATGCGGGAGGCAGATCCACAGCCAATACGGGTTCGTCGAGCTGCACCCAGGGGCACAATTTCGCGCATTTCTCCAGGATAGCCGCATAGACATCCACAAGCGCATCCAGATGCGTAAAACGATCAAACCCCTGTGTTGTGGATTTTCCCAGGTACAGGTAGGTAAAGGGGCCGGGAAGCACGGCCTTGGCCGGAATTCCGGCCTCCACAGCCTCCTCCAGTTCCCGGAAAAGCTTATCGCTGCGCAGCGCGAACTTTTGGCCAGGGCTGAATTCCGGCACCAGATAATGATAGTTGGTATTGAACCACTTGGACATTTCCATTGCCGTGACGCCCTGGCCCTGTTTGCGTCCTCCGCGCGCCATGAGGAAATACGTTTCCGGATCAACGTTGTTTCCTGAAAATGCGTAGCGTTCGGGAACAGCGCCAAGCATGGCGGTCATGTCCAACATGTGGTCGTAGAGGGAAAAATCCCCAACCGGCACCATGTCCAGGCCGGCGTTTTGCTGCCATTGCCAGATGTTGCGCCGGCATTCCCGCGCCGTTTGCTCCAACGCCGAAATATCACTCTCTCCCTTCCAATAGGCCTCCAGGGCCTTTTTCAATTCCCTGTGCTTTCCCATGCGGGAAAACCCCAACGTATGCGTCAGCATTGCTCCTCCTTGCGCGCCCCAAGCCGGGGGCGCTCATGCATAAAGGTTGACAAGCAACGTGCGAACAAGGGGATACAAAGACAGAAACCCATTCTCGGAACGAGAATGGGCCTAGCACAAAGGAATACGCGCGCCCGCAACGCGGCGAGGCGCATCCTTTACACCAGCCCAAGTCGCGAGGCTTGCGTAGTATGTCTTCGAGGCGTCTTCTGGCTTACGGGTGGGCGTGTGGCCCGGCCTTGTCGGGGTTCCTTCCCAAACGTGGAACACGTTCAGTGGAGTGGCCCGGCGCTTCCCGAATACAGCAGCGCGTCTGCGACGGATTCGCACCGTCTTCCGTTACTCGAAGATTCCGAGCGATATTCATGCACGTGGAGCAGCTGTTTTGTCAACAGGCAACAGGACAACCCGGCACATGGGGCGCCTCCGCACCGGGCTCGAACCATAGAGGACCTCCCCAAACGGGGGGCGAACAACGCAACGCTCAGATGGATTTAAGCTCGACGCCGGCCGTCATGCCTTGTTTTCGAGGCAAAGCGCCCTTGCGCAGCATGGCCTCTTTGCGCCGGCACTCCGGACACAGTCCGTACAAGTACATGCGGTGGCCGCTCAATTCAAAACCGTGGCGTTCGGCAAGGCGTTTCTGCAACAGTTCAATGCCTTGATCCAAAACCTCCATGACGGCGCCGCACCGTTCGCAAATCAGATGATCATGGTGCTCGTCGTCATTGAGAATCTCATAGCGCGTTACGGCCTGTTCGTAGTTGTGGGAGACAACAAGCCCCGCCTCTTCCATGAGTTTAAGGTTGCGGTACACGGTCGCCAGGCCCAACGAGGAATCGATATCCCGGGCCCTGGCGTGAACATCCTCCGCTGTGAGATGTTCTTGCGCGTGCAGCACGACATCAAGAATAAGGCTGCGTTGCGCCGTACTCTTGAGGTTCTTGGACCGTAAAAAATCAAGATAGCGTTGCTGTAGATTCTTCTGCATGACGACTCTCTTTTTCGTCTGCGATACGCCAAACCCCATCTATCGCTTTGCCCTCTTCCGCGGTAATGCGGCCGCATCCAAGGCCTGGCGCTTCGTGGATCACAAGCGGCAACGCCGCTGGTAGAGCGGCGTCGCCGTCGTGTGGAGGATAGAGCGGCACTCAATCCATTCAAGCTCCGGCATCTATGTCGGCAAGGCGTTTACGAATCCCTTCCATTTCCGCCTGGAGTGCGTCCATCTGGTTCCTTAAAAAGGTTTTCTCCATTTCAGGATCCGGCTGCTGGTACTGCGCCCCGTATGCAGGCGCCACACCGGCGCCGGGAAATCCTGGAGCGGTTCTCCAACGCCAGCCAAAGCCGCCGCCGAATCCGCCTCTCCCAAAACCGCGTCCTCTTCCGTATCCTCCGGCATAATTGCCGTAACCAGGCATACCGTACCCGCCGCAATATCCCGCGGCGCGTCCTGTACGAGGTCCCATACCAGTAGGTCCGGTGCGATCTCCTCTTGGCATGATCTATTCTCCTTCTTTATCCATACATTATCTGCGCAGCATGGGAATGCCGCATCCGGGGCAGAGACATTCCACACAAGGCGTACCCCGTTCATGGGGCATAGCGTAGCCGCAACGCGGGCAAACGCATTCACCACCAGAGACGAAAACGGCATTGTCATACTCCAGGGCCTTCCGCCCTTTCCCTCGCCACTGTACCGCGCTTTTTTCCACGATTGCCTGCCGCCCCCCTTGCCGTCCTCTACGTTGCTGCCGCGTGCGACCGCGACACCCGGGCATGGAAAACGCTTCCCGCGTCAGCCGCCCCTGAATCCATGCCCGCACAACTTCGTCGAGGTCGCCGGCCACAAAAGAGTGGACCTGAATGCCATAGGCGTTGATCAACTTATGCGCGGGGCTGGCCAGTGCGCCGCAGACCAGGGTGTCCACACCCAGTTCCGCAAGACGCAACACTTTATGCATCACCAGGCCTTCGGCGCATGGAGCGTCGCCGCTTGCGACAATCCGGCCGGATTCGCTGGTGACGATACGCAGCCATGGCGCGGTCTCAAACACCGGTGCAATCCGGTTATCCCAATATGCGAACGCCGTTTTCATTGCCGTTTCCACTCCTTTGCACTGTATCCAATACAAAATGGATGCCAAAAGTTATTCACGGCGCGCACTATGACTATCTGACTGATTTCATGAAATAAAACCAAGGAAAGCGAAAATGCGAAGCATATAGGGAGTAGCGCAAACGCTACTCTAGCGGCGCACGACTGGTGCGTTCACGCTCCAGTACAAGCGTATCCCGCTTTTAGGGGGAATCACTTATGGCTGCGTCCGTCTGTTTCCGGCATGCTTATGCCGAGCTTCTTCATGCGGCGATAGAGCGTCGTCTTATGGATGCCCAGGGCGCGGGCCGCCGCCAGGCGGTTGTACCCGCTTTTTTTCAAGGCGTCGCGGATGGCTTGCGCGTCAAGAATTTCATGGAACGTATTCAATTGGATATCAACGGGGCGCGCCCCGTTTGGGGCGGTTAGTTCCCTGGGCAAATGGGGGATGTCGATACAGCCTTCGTTGCAAAGAATAAAAGCCCGCTCGATGATATTTTCCAATTCGCGTATGTTGCCGGGCCAGTCGTAGGCCATGAGCAACGACAGGGCCTCCGGCGTGACGCCCTGCAACTGCTTGCCCTGCAACCTGTTGAACCGCGCGATAAACTGCTCCAGCAGCAGCGGAATGTCCTCCTTTCTGTCGCGCAGGGGGGGCAGCTCGCAACGCACCACGTTGACGCGGTAATACAAATCCTCCCGAAAGCGCCCTTCGCGGACAAGGGCCATGAGATCCTTGTTGGTGGCGCAAATCACGCGCACGTCCGCCTTTTCAGAGTGCGTGCCCCCCAGGGGGTCGTAGGTGCGCTCCTGCAGCACGCGCAACAGCCGCACCTGCAACGCGGGGCTCACTTCGCCGATTTCATCCAAAAAAAGCGTGCCCCCTTTGGCCATGGCGAAACGCCCCGGCTTGTCGTGCATGGCGCCCGTAAAGGCCCCGGCCTTGTAGCCGAACAACTCGGACTCGAGCAGGGTCTCGGGCAGCGCGCCGCAGTTGACGGCCACAAAGGGGCCCGCCTTGCGGGGGCTCAGGGTATGGATGGTGCGCGCCAGAAGTTCCTTGCCCGTGCCTGTGTCTCCCAGCACGAGCACGGTGCTGGGGCTGGCGGCTATGGCGGGGAGCACCGCGAAAATCCGCGCCATCAGGGGGCTCCTGCTGCTCAAATCCCCAACATGGAACTTCTCTTCCAGCTCGAGGCGCAACGCCTCCACCTCCGAGAGATCGCGAAAGGTCTCCGCCCCTCCAATGACGCGGCCCTTTCCATCGCGCAGGAGCGCCGTGGAAACGCTTATGGGGATGCGCACGCCGTCGGCGTCGATAATGTAGCCGCTTTTGCCGATAATGGGCTTGCCCGTGCGCAAGGTCTGCCGCAAGGCGCAATCATCCCCGCACATGCTGGAACGAAAGACCTCCGCACAACGTTTGCCCAGCGCCTCTTTACGCGGCACGCCGGTTATCTCCTCGGCCGCGCGGTTGAAGGACGTGATGCGCCATTGCTCGTCCACCGTGAACACGCCATCGGAAATGCTTTCCAAAATGGCTTCGGTGTGGGCATAGTTGTGCTTCGAGGTTGCGCCGCTCATTCTTCCTCAGTGTAGCCGGTTACAAAATAATTTCTTAACGCCTTTCGGAGACGCCTTTCAAGGGAAAACCTCCCGAAGAAGACGGACCGGCTCGCAATTTCGTGGAGGGACCTTGATAATGATACAAAATTGGTAAGATAGGAACATCTTCCGACCATTGGAAACCGGAAAACGACCATAATTCGGTGCGGCAGGGCCTGTCCCTGCCTTTGAGGACGGGGGCGCGCGCCATGCAGCCCCCTTCGGAGGGCGTCTCCGGCAAGGCGGCAATTCTCTCTTGACCGCACCTGTGGATAGCGTGTATATAATCACGCTTCAACACGCCCCCGCAGCTCAGGTGGATAGAGTGCGGGATTCCTAATTCCGCGTATGCGACATAGGGATTTTCGGGGGTGAACGGCGGCTGGCCCCGCCAGCGGAGATGTTCTTTAACACGCCACAATCATTAGTCTTTATGTGGCCCCGTAGCTCAGTAGGATAGAGCACGAGATTCCTAATCTCGGTGCCGCAGGTTCGATTCCTGCCGGGGTCACCATTTTTCAAATATAATAAAGGGTTGGTCTTGTTTTAAGGCTGACCCTTTCTTTTTGCCCTGCCAACCGGATATGCCAACCTGTGTGGTTGGCACTGTTGTTTTCGGGCCTGGTTTGTGGCGAGGCTTTCTGTGTTTACTAGCGCATTTTCGCCTTGAAACAAGGCTTTTTTTGTATACGATTTCAGTGAAAGCCAGGTGGTTTTCGGTGGTGTTGAGCTGTGAACGGAAAGCCGGCTTAGCGGCTGTTGCTCGATTACCAGTAATCAAACCCGATCATTGCATGATCGGCAGTAAAATCCAATCGATTGGACATATTTATGGCATAAACGGCACATTGACCGAAATGCTCATGGTCTCGTCTGTCCGTTTTGCCTTTTCTTCAATTTCTACTGCAAACCCGAGATAGAGTAATGCTTCCCGTGCAATTTTCATTATGAGCATGGTCTTGTTTGTCAGGTCATCGTAGGACACTACTGTTGAAAAATCATTCGACCAGATAGGGGCAGCCTCAACACCATCAACTATTCTGACGTAGCCATGCTCCATCCTATTTCGAAGAGTCAAAATGGCTTCTGCTTCCAATTCAAGATAATCATCGGCGTCATATGCTTTCGGAGAGTTCATTAGGTCCTTACTTAGCCAGTACAGTCCTCGCAGCGGTAGGTTTGGACGTTCGACAAAACAGGCTCGTAATGGCTTAGGATTTTTCAGTTTTTTATGATTGTACCAGACTATTCTAAAGGATAGGCTGCGATCGGGAATTTTGAGATCAAAATATTGATTAATGAAAATGGCGATCTTGTCGAGGATGCTATAGCTGGTCCTGAAAGCTGACTTGATCATCTCAATCCATAGTCCATTGACTGGGTAATCCAGTGTATTTACATGCTGCATGGTCTCATCACTAAAATGTTTTTCATAATAATGAGTTGTGCCTTGGTAAAACATATAGCGTGCTGAAATATACTCTTGTTTCATTTGTTGCATCATTGCGAACAAATATGGTCCATCTCCCACTGAGACCTGCATATCAGGCAGCATGAAGATATCGTGGCTAACAACTGAGTGCGTGCTCAAATCATTTAGCGGGTTGATATAACGTCTATTTGATAAACACCATTGTTGATATCCTCTGATTTCAGGGTCCTGATCAAGAGAGTGATCTAGGTCTGAAATTCGCTTATGACCAAATTTTAAATCTGATAGAATTGAATCCCACCAACCTATAAAGTTGTTAGCACTGTTGAAAAGTCTATCTGTAACATGAGCTTCAATTCTTAGCGCATACCGTTCGTCGTTTATTAGGTTAAACAACGCATATGACTCTTCATAAGTGAAGGCAATATGTGCCTCGTCATATAACATTCCCGCTAAAGCAGTTAAGCCCTCTGCCTTACTGAAAAGAGCCATGGAGAAATATGGATCGATAGCTATAGCCTTATCCCAATGTTTTATAGCCTGGCATATACGACCCGTGTTGCAAAAAATATTTCCTACATTTGTGTAGATTTGGCACTGTTTTCGTATTTCTAATGCCGAGAAAGCATCATGGGAGATGCTTCTTCGGAGATTAAGTAGTTCTTCGGACCTAATGTTGCTCTGCCATGCCCATGGTGAATGATCGCTGGAAGTTTCGCATCCATATCTGATCCCAGAATAAGCATTTGAGATAAAATACCGCACAAGAGGAACTTCTTTGCAGTCGTCGGGTTGTTCGCTGATATAATCGAGGCATTCAGCGATAGCTTCATCAAGCCCACAAACATCTTTATTGTCGAGGCAGTTATCTATTTTTAGGCCAAAGGATTTAATCATGAGTCTTCGGAAATGTTGGTTTCTTCACCGTTGTTGGGTTCACATTGACGACTTTCGGCGAGTTCTCTGGTGAGTTTTCTCGCCGCTTCTAAGTCTCTCATCGAGAGGAAAAAAATGATGCAGAGTAAAGTGAAAGCGAAAATCCAAAGTGCACCAAGGAATATGCCTTTAGAGGTGTATTCTATTGGTGAAGAGTACTGATTTATGAGAAGCGGTACGATCATGGGTGATACTGCAAGAAAAGCACTTAGGGCGAAACAGAAATTAATCAGTTTTATTTGAAATATTCTTGTGTTAGCTGTTCCAAAAAGCTTCTTAAGAGATATTTCATTAACATTTCGGCTTTGATCCCGTTTAACTGTCAAAAACCGTGCGCCGTATGCGTATTCAATGAGCTTATCGAGCGGCTCTTTCTGCCCCAAAAGATATCGCAGGGTTGAGGCTTCAAAACGATATCCAGTTAATGCCCAATAGCTGTAGGCAAGGGAATAGTCGTCCATTTTCTTCCAACTCCCATCAGTTAAGTTTTCTTTAAAGAATTGGAAGTCGATTCTGCGCCTTCTGCGCCATCTTGAAAACAGCTGTGTAACAGCCCACTTTGATTTTAAAATCGTAATCAACACACCTACAAACGCTATCACGACAGCTGCAATTTCCGTCCATTTAGGGCTTTCCACGTCATCTCCTGATTTGTGTCAGTTTATTCCTAGATTATGTGGATGTCGATATTTTTCTATGTAGTATGGGGCTTCGTTACTACCACACCAGCCTGAAGATATTCTTCTATTTTTCCAACTGATGAAATTTAAGTGAGATTCCAATGGACTTTAAAGATTTCAAATTGATTTACACGTATATGCGAAGACATGCAATAGAAGATGGGGGTTTGATCGACGTCAGCGATCAAGCCAAGGCTTAAGGCATAAGGCTTTAGAATCCCTATATGTACCGGTAATCATCTCTATCATGGATATGTGATGCCTTCGAAGGAACTCGAAAAGCAAGGAAATCCGTCGAGGGGCGGTTGCATGATCTTTTCATGATGACGCAAGCCGCCGCAGCGAACCGCTGGAAGGACAATCGCGTTTACTTCGATGTCATGATCCTTGCGAAACAGAGGACCTTTGAAAAGACAACGTGCCCAGCAATAGCGCATTTTCGCCTTGAAACAAGGCTCTCCCCTGAAACAATTTCCAATTGT
>CAZFCK010000114.1:0-14723 GCA_964517355.1 uncultured Desulfovibrionaceae bacterium
AGCATGCGGCAGTCGAGGCTGTCTGTTTTGGCCCCAGGCGCGGGTTTGCGTGGGAGCCTTGTTTCAAGGCGAAAATGCGCTAGCCGCCGCGACAATGACGCGATGGCCGGCGGCCTGCAAAGTGCGCGCGAGGCCAAAGCCAGTGGGACCGCTCTCGTAGGCCACCGCTGCGACGGGCGCGCCGAGATTATCGATAAGCTTGAGCACACACATGGGATCGGCGGGCAAAACCATGGTCGCTGTGCAGCCGTCAGCACGTAATACGGCCACGTGGTAAGAAAGCTTATGCACATCCACGCCCAAATGCACGCGGTGATGGGGATAACTATCTACAAACGATTTCATTTCTGATAGCTTCTTGCCTGCCATGTTGGTCTCCTTGGTTAGAATTGAATGTGATGACCAACTCTTAGCCTAGTTGAGGCCAACATGGTATTTGGAAATGGGCGTTTTCCCCCGCGGGATATCGTTATGCGGACGTATCGCTCTTCGGGGGGAAGATGCGCGTCAGCACTTCCACGAGTTTCTTATGCTCCAGGGGTTTTGAGAGGTATGCATCCATGCCCGCTGCCAGGAAATATTCTTTGTCGCCACTCCCCGCATAGGCCGTGATGGCTATGATGGGCGTTTTCGCGTTGACGGCGTAGGCGGCTTGGGAGCGGACGGCCTGGGCCACTTGTATCCCGCTCATGTCGGGGAGTTGAATATCCAGCAACAGGACATCGAATTTTTGCTGTTGCAGGGCTTTGAGGGCCTTTTCACCGTTATCAGCCGCATGCACGCTCACGTTGGCTTTTTCCAGCATGCGCGTCAAAACGATGTTGTTCACGGGGTCATCCTCCACAACCAGCACTTGCAGCGATTCGGGAAGCTGCAATTCACGGCCCGCGGCAAGAGGGGGATTGAGCGGCTGAATCTCCCGGGGAACGCCAAATGGGAGGCTGACGTACATGGTCGTCCCTTTTCCGGTTTCACTCTCCACACAAACAGAGCCCCCCATCATAGCCACAAGGTGCTTCACAATGCTCAATCCCAGACCCGCACCCTGAAAGCGGCGCGTCAGGCAACTGTCCACCTGCGTGAATGCCTGAAAGAGCTGTAACAGCTTGTCGTCCGGGATGCCGATGCCGGTATCGGCCACGCACAGGAGAATGCTTACCGTATGCGCATCGCCCTTTGGATGGTAGGGCAAAACCGAAGCGGTTACGGTAATGGCGCCTTGTTCCGTGAATTTAAGGGCGTTGCCCACGAGGTTGAAAAGAACCTGGCGCAGCCGATGGCCGTCGCCCAGGATTTTCAAGGGCACCTTGGGTGAGGGCGTCACGTGCAGGGCGATACCGGCCTGGTTCGCGGAAGGGGTGAACAGATCGCGCAGTTCGTTGAATAGTTCCTCGAAGTTAAAGACTTCTTCGCGCAAAGCCATTTTTCCCGCCTCAATGCGGGAGAGATCCAGGATATTGCCCAACAGTTTTGTGAGCCTGCGGCATGAGAGCACGGCCGTATCCACGTATTCCACTTGTTCCTCATCGAGTTCGGTCGATTGCAGCAATTGCATCATGCCCATGAGTCCGTTGATGGGCGTGCGTATCTCATGGCTCATGTTGGCCAAAAATTCTGATTTGGCTTTGTTGGCGATTTCGGCGTTGTTTTTGGCCACCTGCAATTCCTTTTTATTGTGCAGGCTGATGACCGCCAGGGAAAAAAGATCGGCCAGGGTGCATACGGCTTGCAAGTCGTGCTCGTTATAATCCCGGTCGGAATTTGCAAGGCCGATTTGCCCCACAATGGTATCCTGGTAGCGGGCCGGAACAGAGAGAAACCGTTTGATGCATTTCGAGTCGTGGGGCATGTCCGCACAGAGGGGGTGTTCACATGCGTTGTTCGTGAAAAAGGGATGGCCGGTATTCAAGGAGTGGCTCCAGAGTCCGCCGTAGGAACTGTGGGCGGGGTGCTGCTCCGATTCGGAAATGTCCTGCGTGGCGCACAGTTCCGCGTCGGAAAGGCCGGAAAAGTTATACCACATGGTCTTGTTGGTGTTGGGCGTGATGGACGTGATGAAGCCTTTCGCGCTGTGGGTAAGCTCCATGGCCACCTGATGCACCACCCGGGCCAGGGAGGCGATGTCCATATCCGGAGAGACAAGGGTTCTGGCGATGCGCGCCTGGGCGCTGTTCACCCGCGATTCCTGCAAAATAACCCGCTCGGCGATTTTTTGCGGGGTGATGTCGCGAATCGAATGCATGTACCCCACGATGACTCCTTGCTCGTCGCATATGGGCGATACTTTGACGTGCGCGGTGAAAAAGGAGCCCTGCTTTTTGCGGTGCAGAAATTCGTTGTGTTTTTCTTCTCCGACCAGGGGCATGTCCCGGTATTTCGCCAAGGCGGCCTGGTCGGGAGAGGCGAGAAGCATGGTCGGCTTTTTACCTCGCAACTCCGTGATGGACCAGCCATAAAGCTCTTCCGCCGCGCGGTTTACATAGACGATGTCGCATTCCGTATCGGTGCGGATGATACTGTCCGTGGATTGTTCCACCATGGCGGTGAGAAACCGCAGTTCGGCCTCGTGGTGCTTGCGTTGGGAAATATCCATGGCGAAGACGAGTCCGGCGGGATTGCCGTGCCAGAGAATGCGCACGCACGACATGTCCAGCCAATGGAGCATGTCCGTGGCGTCGATGATACGGAACTCAAGTCGGAAAGACCCGCTGTCGTCATGGAGACGGCGATGCAAAAATTCCAGGACGTCGCTCTTGTCGTCGGGATGCACGATATCAATGAAGGGATGCCCCAAGAGCGTGTCCGCCGGATGTCCGGTACAGAACAGCACCGCGGGATTGACGTAGCGGAACAAGCCGTCTTGAATGACCATGACGGCCTCCACGGCATGCTCCACCAGCATTCTGTAGTGATCTTCACTTTCTCGAAGCAGATTCTGCGCCGCAATGCGGTCGCTGATTTCTTGCTCCAGCAGTTGCTTCTGGTTCCGGAGTTCTTTTGTTTTACGGCGTACCAGGCGGCGCAGCCAAAAGTTGATCGACAGAAAGGCGAAAAGCAGGACCACGGTGCCGATGAGCGCATTGGGAAGCCAGGAGGGGAGCGGGTTATGTACGCCCCCGAACCATTGGTTCATGGCTTGCTGATAAGCGGAGTCTTTGTTTTCCTTGATTCTGGGGAGCAGCCGGTTCAATGCGGGCAAAATGCCGGCCGGGTCGTTTTTCGGCACGGCAAAGGAGACTTCCGTGGGATCAAAGAGAATGGACGTGGGTTTCACCTTGTAGGCGGATTCTTTATGTTGTCCGAAAAAGCGGTTCACCACGCCGGCGTTTATGCGCCCCAGGCTGAGATCCTTGAATATATCCGTGTAGTTTTGGTAGATTAGGATATCCGGCTTTACCTGGAATTTGGCGAGTAATCCTTGAAAGACCGTGGCGTGCGATTCATCCTGCAAGAGCCCCAAACGTTTCCCTTCCAGGGAGAGTATGGAGTCTATCCGTGTTTTTGGGGCGGCATAGACCACGCCCCACGTGGTCAACAGAGGGGGTAAGGCGTATTCAAGATACGCGGTTCGCTCTTCCTTGACGTCCACCGCCGGCAAGAGGTCGAGTCGGCCTTCTTTGAGCTGGGTGAATAATTCATGCCACGGGCCGTAATGGTACTGTATTTCCCAGTCCATCTCCTGGGCGATTTGCGCGAGGACGTTGATAAAAATACCGTCCGGTTTGTTGTTGTTCATGAAGACCATGGGCTTGTTATCGTAAATACCCACATGCAGCGTTTGTTTGGCCGATGCGACAGAGGGAAGTAAAAGGAGAAAAAGGAGCGCGAGAGAGAGGAGGCAGTAACGGAGGTGGTCCATAAGCATACCCGTAATCATTTTTTGAAACATATGGAGCAATGTACAAACCAAGGGGCGTGTGCTGGGCCGAAATGAAGCGCTGTGCATATAAAATTCGTACGTTGCCGGTTGAAAACCCGTTATGGAGCCAAGATGATTATTGAAAATTGTCGGATTCACTCTCATACAAAGCCTGGGAGTGTAAGATATGATGCATATGGTATTTTTTAACGAATCGCCACTTATTGTGTTTTTAAATTTGATTATAATTACAATATGTTATGTATGCATTGCAAATGTTTTCGTGCGGGGAGCATCCGTTGAGGGGGGATACCGCATGACTTGTATTTGAAATGTAAATTTTTCAATAGGTTGTGTGACGATAATTCTTGAGATGACCAGGTGGTGGCAACTACATTACAAGCTGGAATGTTGTTGTCAAGACACGGCCGCCGATTGGGGGCGCCGTGAGGTACTGGCCTCCTGTGGTGGAAAAGATGAACGACTATTGATAAGGGATGGAACGAACCGCTAGATGTGCTGAACGTACAAGCGGGCAATCCCCCCCTGCAGACAAGGAGGACGCGATGCTGCGTAGCGCCGTTTTATGGTTTTTGTTGGCAATAGTGGGGCTCGTGGCCTGGCTGTCTTGGTATCGGGTCGAGCGGATTCACGCGGAACAGCAACTGCAAGCCGCGTCGCGTAAGCCTCTGTCCGTGGCTGTGGCGCCCGCGCGTACGGACACCATTTGCAAATGGGTTTATGGAGAGGGTACGGCCCGTGCCGCGCGCCGGGATTTTTTACGTTTTGAGAGTTCCGGCAAGGTGGTGCTCATCGGAACGGATGACCAAGGCCGTGAGCTGCGTGCCGGTTCCCGGGTCAAGGGACCCGCCGACGGAGAATTGTTGGGACAGCTTCTGGCCCAGCTGGACCGGCGGGAAACAGCCGAAGATTTCAACATGAGCCAGGCGCAGCTCGCCCAGGCGGAGCGCAGGGCCGAATCGGCAGAGGCTGCCCTGGCCCAGGCCGAGATTGAACTTGAGTTGGCGCGCAACAATTTCCAACGCATGCAACACCTCCAGGCAAAAGGCGTTATCGCGGGGCAGCAGTTCGAAGAGGCCAAGGCCAGGTTCAACAACGCCTCGTCCGCTCTGCAATCTTCCCAATCGGAACTGCACGCGGCCCGTTCGGCGGTGATCGAAGCAAAGGCGCGGTCGCGGCAAAGCTCCGTGGAGTTGGAACGCACGGCAATTTTCGCCCCTTTCGATGGGGTGATCGCGTATATGAATGTGAAACGGGGCGATTTGTATTCGCCGGACCTTGTGGACCTCGGCAGCGAGCGGCAGATGCTGGCCACCACTCCCGTGGTGGTGGTCGATCCGCACATTTTCGAGATTACCCTCGACCTCCCTTCCTTTGACGGCATGGCGGTGCGAGAGGGGCAGCAGGCCTTTGTGGCCTGGGGCGAAGGCTTTGCCCCCCAGGAGGTCCTAAATGTATTGGGAGACAAGGACGCGCCGGTCATTCCCGCCTATGTCTATTCGGTCAGCCCGGCCATAACTCCGGGAGGGCGCACCGTGCAGGTCAAGTTGCGCACGGATCAGGGGGAGGGCGTTTTATACGACGGCATGTTCGTCGTGGCCTGGATCGTGGTGGAGCATAAGCCCGATGCCGTGCTGGCGCCCAACGCCGCCTGGCTGTATGCGAAGGAACAGCCGTATGTCTTTGTGGTGGATACGCAGAACAACACCGCCGAGCGCCGGTCTATAGTGGAAGGGATAGAGGGCGTTCCCGATTCGGAAATAGTGTCCGGCGTGGCGCCGGGAGAATTGCTCGTGACCAAGGGGCGCCATTTGCTGGTGGACGGCGCGCCCGTACGTATCGTTGAACAGGAGGGGCAATAGCCATGGCCTCCACGAAATCGCCCCCTTCGGCCTGGTTTCGCTTCTTTTTCCTGAGTCCCGTGTTCGCAACGCTGCTGAGCGTGACGTTGCTGCTGCTCGGGGCCTTGGGATACGACTCCATGATCAAGGAGGACACGCCGGATTTGGCCATCCCCCAGGCAATAGTGAGCACCGAATGGCCGGGGGCGGGGCCGGAGCTGGTGGAAGAGGAAGTCACCCAGGAACTGGAGAAAAAGATTCGTTCTCTCGAGGGACTGAAGCGGTATCGCAGCGGTTCGTTGGATTCGTTCTCCATCCTCTCCGTGGAGTTTCATGCCGGTTCGGATATGGAATCCTCTTTGCAACGCCTGCGCGCCAGGGTTGACGAGGCGCGCTCCGAATTTCCCAAAGGCGTGAAGCAGCCGAAGATTGAACAGATTTCCATAACAGACACGCCCATCGTGGTCTTCATGCTTTTCGGCGATGCGGACGACGCTTTGCTCGGCGCCACTGCGCGGCTGGTCAAAAAGCGCCTGGAAAACATTCAGGGCGTGCGCAAGGTGGAGCTGGCCGGAGAGTTGAAGGAAGTCATCCGCGTGCAGTTGCTTCCGGAACGACTCAAAGCGCTGGGCCTGCCGCCCACCGTGGTCATGGACGCCATAAAGGAAGGGAATTTCGACGCCCCTGTGGGGGCGTTTAAAAACGATTCGCTGGGCTTTGACATAGAATTTTCCGGCAAACACAATTCTCTGGAAGGATTGCGGCGTTTGCCGGTGGCCCGTTTGCCGCAGGGGCGCGTTGTCCGCCTGAGCGAACTGGCCAAAGTGACGCGGGATCTGGAGGCCGAACATACGCGCTCCTTTGTGAGCTGGAATGGAGAGGAGTATCGCAAGGGCGTCTCCATTTCCGTGAACAAGATGGGCGGTAAAGACACCATGCAACTCATCGCGGCCGCCAAGGATGTTTTGCGGGAGGCCGGCGCCGAAGCCGCATGGCCGTACGGGGTGCAATACCGCGTGGTCGCGGATCAGAGCGAGATCATCAACAATAGCCTGTCCACGGTGTTCAACAACGGCTGGCAGGCCATGCTGGCCGTATTCGTGATCCTGCTCCTGCTGCTCACCTGGCGCGAGGCCCTTGTGGCGGGGCTTTCCATTCCCCTGACCTTTTTCGGGGCGATCGGGATCTTGCAGCTCATGGGCTACACGCTGAACACCCTGGTGATCATCGGCATGGTCCTGGCTCTGGGCTTGTTGGTGGACGTGTTCATTCTGGTCATGGAAGGCATGCACGAAGGCATCTACATGCACGGCCTGCGCTTCGACCAGGCCGCGCGCGGCACGGTGAAAAGCTACGCGGTGCCGGCTTTTGCCGGGCAGCTGACGACGATTCTGGCCATGTCGCCACTGTTCGCCATCGGCGGGCTGGACGGCGCTTTTATCAAACTTATCCCGCTGACCACGGTGGTCTGCCTTCTCCTGAGCTTCATCATCGCCTTTGTGGTCGATATCCCCTTGTCGCGCTACGTCATCGGCAGAGCCGCGGGGCGGGCCAGGAAGACATTTGTGGATAAACTGACCGAGCGCAGTGCGGCCCGTTTGGGGAATTGGCTCTTTCAGGGGGTACTGGCCGGCCGCTGGCGTTCCTTTGGAGTGCTTCTGGCCGTGTTCGTTCTTTTGTCGTTCAGCGTGTGGGGCTTCAGCCTGCTGCCTGTGGAACTGTATCCAAAGGCCGACGGCCGAAATCTGGCCGTGAGCATAGAGCTTATGCCCGAAACCACCCTCGAGGGCGCGCAACGGGTGGCGGACCGCCTTGGCGAGGTTCTGCGCCATAAGGATTATTTGATGTCCGTCACCAAATATGTGGGGCGCACCAGTCCGTATGCCGAAAACGCAATCAGCGACATGTTGGGCGTGACTATCGCGCCCTACCTGGTCGGGTTCACCTGTTTGTTTGTGCCCAAGCAGGAGCGCGAGTTTCTGGCCTATGAATATTTGGGGGAATTGCGGACGGAACTGGAGGAGATGGTCCGCTTGGTGCCTGGGGCGCGGCTGTTGTTCACTCCAGAGCTGGGCGGCTCCAGCGCTGAAGATCCTATCCAGATCGAGGTGCTGGGCGACGATATGGATGTCTTGCGCTGTCTGGCGGCCGATGTGCGGCGCATGCTGGAAATGCAGCCGGGAGCCACGGACGTGCGTGACAATTTGGGCTCCGCCACGCTGCGGGTCCGCTTGGAGCCGAGACGCGAGGCCTTGGATTTTTATGGGCTGAGCGAGCAGGAACTCGCGGCGCAGTTCAGGGTGTTCATGACCGCCGAGGATATTGGCCCCTATGCGGTGCCGGGTGAGGATCTGGACATCGTGCTGGGCACCCGCTGGCCCAGCAGAAAGGGCGACCTGGGGGGGCCGCAGAAATTTGAGGAGCTTACCACCATCACCGTGGCCACGGCCAACGGCGGCGCGCTGCCGGTCATGGCCTTGACCGAGGTCGGAATGGACGCGGCCCCCCTGGCCGTGACCCATAAAAACGGCCGCAGAGCAGTGACGGTGAAGGCCAAGACCGAGGGAAAGACCGCGCAGCAGATTCTGGACAATCTTTTGCCTGATCTGCGCCAGGCCAGCCTGCAATGGCCTCAGGGATATTCCTTTGAAATAGCTGGCGAAGCCGAATCTTCGGCCGAGACGTACGGATCGAGCGGCAAGGTGTTCTTTTTGGCGCTGTTTTTGGTCTTCGCGGTTATGGCCCTTGTCTTCGGTTCGTTCAAGCAGCCGTTCATCATCATGTTTACGGTGCCGTTTTCCTTTATCGGAACCTGCGGCGGCTTCTTTCTCGCCGGAATTCCTTTTTCCTTCCCGGCGATGATCGGGATTATTTCGCTGGTGGGCATCGTGGTGAACGACGCCATAGTCATGATCGAGGCCATGAATCTGCACCGCAAGGCGGGGCTGAGCGTGCGAGAGGCTGCGGCGCGGGGAGCCGCGGACAGATTGCGCCCCATCATCAGTACGACGTTGACCACAACCGTGGGCCTCATCCCTCTCGCGCTTTCCGATCCGCAATGGATGCCATTGTGTTCGGCCATTATTTTCGGCTTGCTGGCGGCCACCCTGATTGCCCTGGTGGTCATTCCCTGCCTGTTCAATCTGCTTACAAGCCGAGATGAAGACGCGACAGCTTGATACGGCGGCGTCTTTTTAAGCCCGTTTGGTCTGCCGGGAACGTTTTTCAGGGGGGGCTTCCGTCAGGAAGTTTCCCCCGCGTACCGCTTACGCCTTTGGCGCTTCCGCGTGCGGTGCGTCGGGCCAGGAATTGAATATGGCCTTGATGAGCGTAGCCAGGGGAATGGCCAAAAAGACGCCCCAAAAGCCCCAGAGTCCGCCAAACAAAAGAACCGCCAGAATGATGGAAACGGGGTGCAGGTTGACGGCTTCCGAAAAGAGCAAAGGAACGAGCACATTGCCGTCCAACGCCTGAATCAGCAGGTACACCGCCACCACCCAGCCGAAGGGGCTGCTCCATCCGAATTGGAACAGAGCCACCAGGGTCACGGGAATGGTCACGATGGCCGCCCCGACATAGGGCACGACCACGGACAGACCGACCATGAGGCCGAGCAGTTCCGCATAGCGCAAGCCCAGGGCTGCGAAGGCTATCCAGGTCACAACACCCACGATGATGATTTCGATGACTTTTCCGCGAACGTAATTCGCGATCTGCGCGTCCATTTCTATCCATATCTTTCGCAGCAATACCCGCTTGCGCGGCAACAGCGATGACACAAAGCATGTGAGCCGTTCTTCATCCTTGAGCATGAAAAAAACGAGAATCGGCACAAGGATGAGATAGATGAGCCACGCCACCAGATCGGGAATGCTGGACATGGAGTAGCTGAGCAGCAATTGTCCGGCTGCGCGCAACTGTTGCGTGGCCTCTGAAAGCAGATTGTTGACGTATTGCTCCGAGAAGATTTGCGGATATGCCTGTTGCAGCTCGCCGAACCAATCCTGGACCATCAGCAGCATCCCGGGCAGTTCCCGGATCAGGCTGGTGAATTGCTGCCAGACCAGGGGCAACAGCCAGATCAATACGCCGGCGCCCAGGCTCAGGAACACGCCGAACGACAACAGCACCGCGGGAATCCGTGGAAGCCCGCGCCGCCTGAGCCATCCGACAAGGCCGTGCAGGAGAAAGGCTATCATCAGAGCAAAAAGGAAGGGCGCGATCATGTTGCCCAGAAAAATGATTACAGCGAACACGCCGATCAGTAAAAAAGCGAAGAGGATGGTCTCCTCATCGTAAAAATAGCGTTCGCTCCAAGCGCGAAGAACTTTGCTGAACGGCATTGAGATCCTCGTTGTAAAAGATTGGGCAGCCGGCGCATGTATCGTTTCCGGAGAAGCGGCCCGCATAAGAAAGAAAAGGGAAACGTGAGGCCATATCGAATTGAGACAGCCGCGCAACGTGCGCTTGTCCGGAAGGCGGAAGCGGGCCTTTGTTAACCTCAGGGCTCCACTATATCGTAAGCCCCGCTACGAGTTCAAGTCTCACACCGGTGGCGGCGCCGGGGGCAGCCATATCATACCGGGAAGTGTTGAGAAAAAGGTTTGTTTTTATCAAGGGACAAAGGGGGAGCTGCGTGCTGACGCCCAAAAAAACAAGCCGGTATTTTCGGGAGGTAAAGAAAGAGCAGTGAAGAATGGTATGAATTATACGGTGGAGTCGGCATTTTTATACCTGGGATCGCCAAAACGGTGCGCATTTTGTTTGTCCCAGGTATAAAACCGGTTATGTTTGCCTAGAAAAGATAAATTTATAATGTGATCACAGAAAAAAACGATGATGAAAAATATACTCGGCTTTTATCAGGAAGATATTTTTTTGCGTTTTTCCCACAGCTTCATGTCCTTCATTTTTTTTCTGCGTTCACGTTGCAACCCTTTGCATACAAGAGGCATCCCTTTTTTGTACCCGTAAACCTCTCTATATTCTTCCGGAGTGTATCCATGGGTTGCGAGATGTTTCTTGGTGATGATTTTGAATGATTTTCCACACACGAGGCATGTAATGGACTTTTCTTTTATGGCTTTTTGCGCATCCATCACAGGTTCCGAAACCTCTTCAGGAATTTCGCCGGTTTCACTGATGCTACGGATACCGTCAGCCAGCTTGCGTACCATAGAGGTGATTTCCTCTTCCGTCATGTTGCGGACGCTCGCTTGTGCCTTGACGATTTCCAATGCTTCCTTCAAATATTCTTCCATAAATAACTCCTTTGTTGATCAACAAAAGACTTTCTACACCTGGGGATTTTGCCGGGCAATAGAAAAGTGCCTGTGGTTCGTAAAAAAATCATTACATGGCGTATGGCTCGCGTTGCAGTATGGAGACATGCCATACTCAGCATGTTCTATACAAAATCATGCAATGTCACTGGTGTCGCACTTGTATAAAAGTGTATGGCGTTGAAAAGGAGCCGCTTCACCTTGAAATGAAATGCCGCGTTTTCCTTTGTCAATGCTTTTAATTGGATAAGAATACTCCTCCCGGCTTTACTTATTTAGTGTTATTTGTGTATAAAATAAGTCAATTTCCACAATAAGGAGCGGCTGTGGAAGATAACGACTGTATGCACGTGGAGGACTATGAGCCGGTATTTGTGGCCCGACAGCCGATTTTTGATCGCAAGCTGCGGGTGTGGGGCTATGAACTCCTTTTCCGCCACAGCCGCGCGGCGGATATGGCCAGAATCGAGAACGAGGACCAGGCGACGGCGAAGGTCATCGCGGACGGGTTTGTTCTCGCAGCGGCCGGGTTGCCGCCGGATAAAAAGCTGCTCATCAATTTTCCGAAGAATTTGCTATTGGACGGTTCCATTTACGCCTTGCCCAGCCAAATGTGCGTGGTGGAGATTCTTGAAACCGTTGAACCCGATATTGAGACTGTGGCGGCGCTGAAGGCTGCGAAAAAGGCCGGCTACGCCCTGGCCTTGGATGACTTTGTGGGGCAGCCGGGATTTGAAGTTTTTCTCCGGCTGGCGGATATCGTTAAAGTGGATGTCCTGCATATGCCCCATGATGCGCTTGCGGCGGTAACAGCCGCGCTTCGGAAGGGGCAGGCCGCGTTGTTGGCGGAAAAGGTGGAGGACCGCGAAAGTTACGAGCGCTTGCGCGATATGGGATATCAGCTATTCCAAGGGTATTTCTTTTCCAAACCCGAACTGATGCCTGGACGCAAGATCTCTTCCTCCTCGGCCATCAGGCTGGAACTGTTGCATAAGCTTGCGGAAAAAGACTATGAAGTCAAGGAGTTGACTTATATTATCTCCAAGGACGTTTCCCTGAGTTACCGCTTGCTCGGTTATCTGAATTCCCCCGCGTTTGGATTGCGCCGCACCATAGATTCCTTGCAGCAGGCCATAACCATTCTTGGATTGCGCAATACGCGGCAGTGGCTCATGGTTATTATGCTGGCCGACATGAACCCCAGTCCCCGCAACGCGGAAATCGGCTTGCAGTGTATCCAGCGCGCGCGCTTTTTTCAAACTATGGCCGAGGCCGGAGAAAAAACCCCGGTTACAAGCCAAGGCATGTTCTTGTTGGGGCTGCTTTCCAGGCTCGACGCCCTGCTGGGGCTCCCCCTGGAAGAGGTGCTGGAGAAGATGCCTCTTGATCCGAAAGTGAAAAATGCTCTGCTGCACCCCGAAAACGCGGGGCATGCCTGGATCGAACTGGTTGAAGCCTTGGAAAACGCCCGGTGGCGGCGCACGGACACGCTGTTGAATGCGTTCGGCGTGGGTAAGGAGCAATCAGCCATGCTCTACGCCCAGGCAGGCGTCTGGGCGAACAACATTTTATCCTCTTCCACGGGGCATTAAAGCTTTTAACGCTTGAAACATTCGCTTAACGGCGGGCAAAGCCCGCATGCAGTCATTTTGCGGCAAGGATTTGCTTGCAAATCCTTGCAGAGCTTTTTAACTTTTTCAACGTTAAGATGCTCTAAGAGAGAGCCCCTTGAAAGGGGTTTCTCCCCCTCGAGTTCACCTTTCCGGAACATTTCGATATTTCGGCTTTTTGAATGGGGCGTACGATGTAACAGTCCGTATTTATGGAAAAATAAGTATAATACCGTTTCCTGTTCATAGTGTCGGCGCAAAGCACTCCCTTCTGCATTGTAGGAAAAATTATCTGGCTTGGGACAATATCAGAAATACTACAGTATCTACTTAATATTATGGAGTTAAAAGTTTTGGAAAGAGGGTCCGGGGGGAGAACCTTTCTTAAAAGGTTTCCCCCCGGAAAATGTTCATTAGCGCATTTTCGCCTTGAAACAAGGCTCTCCCCTGAAACAGTTTCCAATTGTTCCAGGGAAATGCATAAGAGCATCTAGCGCTTTTCAAGCGTTACATGCTCTAAATAAATTGGAAATGGGAAATGGTATAAAAGGTTGTTTCCCTACGTCCAGGGGCCTGCCCTGGTCGTTGCGCGGGCGCGAACATCCGAGACTTTCATGCTCCAACTGTTTGCCGTGCCCGCTACACAAGCAGGAATACGGGCGCAATGACGGTATTGCCGACAGGTTGTCGTCCTAAAACATTTGCAGCTGTTCTTCCTCGTCGGCGCTGATGATCTTGTTCAGATCCAGAAGAATGAGCAGCCTGTTTTCAAGTTTTCCGATACCTTTGATATACTCGGATTCGAGTCCGGCGACGACGGGCGGAGCCTGTTCCACGGTGTCGGTTTTGATGCGCAGCACTTCGGAAACCGAATCCACCACGAATCCAACGATCCTGTTGCGTATCTCGAACACGATGATGCGGGTGTGATGGTCATGGCTCTTGGCTTGCTTGCCGAAGCGTTTACGTAGATCAATAATCGGAATGACCCGGCCGCGCAGATTGATGACGCCTTCCACAAAGTGCGGCGCGCGGGGGACTTTCGTTATTTCCATGGTACGGATGATTTCCTGCACCTTGAGAATGTCGACTCCGAACTCCTCGCTGCCGAGGCGGAAGGTGACGAGCTGAAGCAATTCATCGCTTTGTCTATGCACGGCGGTTTCCATGCTACCCCCTTGTCATCGATTCTGTTGTTGCCGCTTACTGCGGTATATGCTCCGCGAGATTTTTAACGTTCTTTGTTGCGTTGAGGCGGGGTCGCCCCAGGAGCATGGGTTCATTGTTCGTATGAGCTGAAAAAAAGGCGCCAACCCCCAATCAAGGCAAAACGCTCTACTATGCGAGTTCGCGCAAGCGTTCCAATACCTTGGCTGCGTGCCCGGCCGCCTTGGCCACCCTGGGCCAAAAGGCGGCCACATTGCCCTCGGGATCAATGAGCACGGTACTGCGGACCGTCCCCATACTTTCCTTGCCGTAGGCTTTTTTTAAGCGCCATGCGCCGTATGCTTCCAGT
The DNA here is from genome assembly GCA_964517355.1 of uncultured Desulfovibrionaceae bacterium. Taxonomy (GTDB): domain Bacteria; phylum Desulfobacterota; class Desulfovibrionia; order Desulfovibrionales; family Desulfovibrionaceae; genus CAZFCK01. The sequence goes on from CAZFCK010000114.1 coordinate 14,130, forward strand.
GTGGTGCGCTCGGTGTCGGCCAGAAGCAGGACGCGGAGATTGTGCTTTTGCGTGAAGGATTGGTGCGAAGCGACGCTGTCTTTACTGATTCCGATCACAACAGCGCCCAATTCGTGGAACGTATCGACAAGACTCGAGAATTCCGAGGCTTCCGTTGTGCATCCCGAGGTGTTGTCCCGAGGATAGAAATACAACACGACCCATTTACCGCGAAAGTCTGCGAGAGAGACGTTGTCGCCGCCGACGTCCGGGAGCGTGAAATCCGGCGCCGCGCTTCCTGGTTCCGGAGAGGTATTCGTAGTCATAGTCCGCATCCTCGTAAGGCCGGTTTTTCGGGGCGTTTCCGCCCCATGGATTGTGTCAACAATCGAGCCCGGATAAAGTTCCGTGACAAGCACATTTTATGACCTAAGCCCAGCACTTTGTCAAAACACGGAGGGCCCCCCGGACGGGGGCGCTTATCGCGGAAGGCGCAGCCCCGGCACTCCAGAGCGTATTGGCTTTGAAACAGGAATGCCCCCGGCGGCTTAAGAACCTTTTACGACTTTCGGACTAAAAGAAAAAAAGAATAAAGTCGCGGGCTTTCGCGCCCGC
>CAZFCK010000115.1:0-14653 GCA_964517355.1 uncultured Desulfovibrionaceae bacterium
GTCCAGGGGCCTCCCCTGGTCGTCGTGCGGGCGCGAAAGCCCGCGACGTTATTTTTTCTCAGAACAGCACCTTGTCGAAAAGTTCAAGCGGGTGTTCGAGGAGCAGTTGCGCGCCGTGTTCCAGCAGCTCTTCTTCCGGGCGGAAGCCCCAAAGCACCCCTATGGTGAACATGCCGGCGTTGTTGCCGGTCTGCATGTCGATGCTGGTGTCGCCCAGGTAGGCGCAATCCTCTGGAGCAACCTGCAAGAGCCGTGCGGCTTCCAGGGGCAGAAAGGGGTTGGGTTTGGGCGGGGTGGCGTCGTGCAGCCCCATCACAACGTCAAAGGGAGTGTCCGGAAAAAAACGCTTCGCGTTGATCTGGGCAAATGAGTCAGGCTTGTTGGTGCATACGGCTGTTGGGATGCCGCGTTGGCGCAGCCCGGCGAGGAGTTCGGGAATGCCGTCGTAAGCGCGGGTCTTGTTGTCCCAACACGTGGCGTAATGCTCTTTAAAAGCTGTCGTAAGTTCGGCAATCACTTCGGGCGTTCTCGCATCAGGGGGCAGCACGCGCCGGGCAAGTTCGCGAATGCCGCTGCCCACGAAATACTTGTAGGCTTCAGTGGGGTGCGTTGCATATCCCCGGCTGGCGAGAACGTAATTGCCGCTGTCGGCGAGGTCTTCCAAGGTGTTCAGCAGCGTGCCGTCCATGTCGAAAATCGCCGCGCGCATGGTGCGGCGCTCCGTATCGGTCATGATCCGTTCCTTTCCTTCATTAAGCTAGCATGTTAGAGTTAAGTACGTTGTCAGGGGGAGTATTGACGCCCGCCCCCTGGTTTGCTTTCGCCTCGAATGGCTCTCCATCGAAACGATCCCCCCTGTTTCAGTGGAACAACCTCTTGCAAAGTTGACAGGCCTTAGAGCATTTAATCTTTGAAAAAGTTGAAAGCTCTGCAAAGATTTGCTTGCAACTCTTTGCCGCGAAACGATTGCAGGCGGGCTTTGCCCGCCGTTTAGCAATCATTTCAAGCGTTAAATGCTCTAGCGTTTACACGCCGGCGGTCTGAAAGGCGCGACTGACGATGGCTTGCGCTTCTTCCTGGATACGGACGAGGTGTTCGCGCCCTTTGAAGCTTTCGGTGTAGATTTTATACACGTCTTCAGTGCCCGAAGGACGGGCGGCGAACCAACCGTTTTCAGTGCAGACCTTGAGTCCCCCTATGGGGGCGTTGTTGCCCGGAGCGCGCGTCAAAACCTGGGTGATGGGCTCGCCGGCCAGATCCTTGTCCGTGATCATTTCCGGCGTCAGACTTGTGAAAGCCGCCTTTTGCGCGGCCGAGGCGGGCGCCTGAAGACGTTCATACACGGGAGCGCCGAACTGCGCTTCCAGGTCGTGATACGACTGTGCGGGGCTTTTGCCGCTGCGCACCATGATTTCCGCGGCTAGCAGATCCATGATGATGCCGTCCTTGTCCGTCGTCCAGACGCCTCCTTGTCTGCGCAAGAAGGAGGCTCCGGCGCTTTCTTCCCCCCCGAATCCGCAGCTCCCGTTGAGCAGGCCGTCCACAAACCATTTGAAGCCCACCGGCACTTCGGAAAGGGGGCGCTTGAGGTGCGCGGCGACCCGGTCCACCATGGCGCTGGTGACAAGTGTCTTGCCCACGGCCGCCTTGGCGGGCCATTGGGGGCGGTGGCGGAAAAGATAGTGGATGGCCACGGCGAGATAATGATTGGGGTTCATGAGCCCCTGGCGGGTGACGATGCCGTGCCTGTCGTAATCCGGATCATTGCCGAAAGAGATGTCGTAATCGTCCTTGAGGCGCAGGAGCCCGGCCATGGCATAAGGCGAGGAGCAGTCCATGCGGATGACCCCGTCCTTGTCCAGGGGGATGAAGGAAAAAGTGGGGTCCACCCTGGTGTTCACGAGTTCCAGATCCAGCTTGTAGCGCTCCGCAATGGGCATCCAGAAGCCGACGCCGGAGCCGCCCATGGGGTCCACGCCGATGCGCAGGCCGCCCCCTCGAATCACGTCCATATCCACGACATTGGCCAGGTCCTGCACGTAGGGCGCGACGAAATCATATTTGTGCGTGGTCTCAGCACTCCAGGCCCGGCCGAAGGGGATGCGCCGCACGTCCTTGTTGCCCGAGGCAAGCAGAGCGTTGGCGCGTTCTTCAATGGTTTTGGTTTCTTCCGTGCCTGCCGGGCCGCCATGGGGGGGGTTGTACTTGAACCCGCCATTGTCCGGCGGATTGTGCGACGGCGTGATGACGATGCCGTCCGCGCGTGCGGGGTCCCCGGGGGCGCGTCCGTGATTATGGCATAAAATCGCGTGGGAAATAACAGGCGTGGGGGTGTAGCCGCGGTCTTCCTGCACGTAAACGTGCACGTTGTTGGCGGCGAGCACCTCCACCGCGGTGATCCAGGCCGGCTCTGAAAGGGCGTGGGTATCCATGCCCAGAAAAAGAGGGCCCTGAATGTTTTGGGAGGCGCGGTAGTCGCACACCGCCTGGGTGACGGCGAGAATATGCGCCTCGTTGAAGCTCTTTTTGAATGAGCTGCCGCGGTGGCCGGAGGTGCCGAAGGCGATGCGCTGTCCCGCCGCGTCGGAAGCGGCGAGGTCCGGCGCAAGTGAGTAATAGGAGGCGACAAGGCGGGGAATGTTGGTCAGTGCGCTTTGCGGCGCGGCCTTTCCGGCCAGGGGGTGCAGGGACATAAGCGCTCCTCGTGGATTATGTGCGGTCTCGGTCCGTTATCGTGATGGTAAGAGCATGTATCCGAGGGAAAATTCCCTGGCGCTCCCTTTGTTAAATAGTTGCTGACTTTGTATAACCATTCGAACTTATGATATATTATAATTACCTTCTTTGGAAGGGGGGCCGAAGGGAAACCTTTCAGGAGCAAGGATCTTCCCCCGGTAATATTTTACCTGGTTGTTAGGCGACACGCTTCAATAAGACCAGATGGAGTTGGTTTCCATATCGAAAAAATGTTCCTGAAGCCATTGCTCATAACTTGGTACGTCCTGCAGGGGGGCGGGTTTCGTTTGTAAAAAAAGCTCCACGATACTGTCGTTGCGCAGAAGCGTCGGCTGCACGCGGCGCCCCGCAAGCAAGGCGAACGCTTCGTTGATCAACGCGGCAAAAGCGTTGCTGTGGGGCGCATCCGCAGTGACGTCCGGATGATAGGCAAGCATGCGGCAATGATAACGATAGAGCAGTTCACGCCGGTCGGGAAGGGGGAGTCGCCCCTCTTCCTCGGTAAAACCAAGCACGGCCAGAGCCCTTTTTCTGAGGGCCTTTTCGCGCGTGTAAAAATCAAAGGGCGATGACATGGCCGTTGCCTCGCTTCAGTTGCAGGACTGTGAAACAACAATCAACAAGTACATCAAAACTTTTTCACTGCAAAGGGTGTGCTGCGCCTGTCCAGGAATTGCCATCCTGGTGGCGTAATGGTATTTTCCTTGTCATGAGAAAAATACCATGCATACTGCTGTTGCTTCTACTGCTGGCCGGCTGCGCCAAAACGCCTTCTCCGGAGCGGCAGGAACAATGGCAGGACGATCCAGACGCGAACCTCGCCTTGCAGCAAGGGGATCTGGAAACCGCCGTCACCCGCTACCGGGCTCTGTTGCGCAGACAGCCTCATAATGGAGCGGCCCATTACTACCTCGGATACGCATTGGGGCAGATGGGCGATCATGAGGCCGAGCTTGCGCAATACCGCAAGGCCGAGGCTCTGGGGTATGCCGGTGCCGATTTTTATTTCAATTTCGGCATGGCCTGCGGCGAGACCGGAAGGTTGAACGAGGCGCGCGCGGCGTTCGACCGTGCTGTGGAACTGGACCCCGGGGGCGCGGATTACCGCTTCGCCCAGGCGCTTCTCCTGGAGGAGATGGGCGAGACCGAAGCGGCCAGGAACGCCTCGGAAAAGGCCGTGGAGCTTGATCCGGCATTTGTGGAAGCCCGTTTCACCCTGGCGCGTCTTCTCGTGCGCCAAGGCGATCTGGCCGGGGCCAGAAAACACGTACAGGCCATATTGACCGTTGAGCCGGACAATCTCCTGGCGCACAGGCTGCTGCGGGAGATTGACAGCGCGGCGCGGTAAAGCATACACCCGCGCCGTTGCGACAGCTTTTCTTTTTATTTCAGAAGCACCAAACACTGTGAGGAACGCATGAAAACCGCCATCACCGGCTTTGCCGGCAGCGGCAAGACGGACTTGTTCGCCGCTTTGGCCGGGCCGAGCGCCGCGGCCGCGGGCAACAGGGCCATGGTCAAGGTGCCGGAGCCAAGGCTTGAACCGCTTATCGCTCTTTATACACCGAAAAAGATCACCTATAGTGAAATTGAATACCTGGATATCCCCGGCGGCGGGGGCAAAGGCTCCGGCCTGGGAGACAGGGTGCTCAACGAAGTGCGCCCCTATGATTGTCTGCTCGTAGTGCTGGACGGATTTTCCGGGCTCAACGATCCTGAGGAGCAGCGCAAGGCCATAGAAGCCGACTGCATCGTTGCGGATATGGCCGTGGTGGAAAAGCGCCTGGAGCGTATCGCCCTGGACAAGCGCAAAACCAAAGACCTGGTCGATCCCAAAGAGGAGCAGGCCTTGCTCAGCGCCCAGGCTCTGCTCGAATCCGAAAAACCCCTGCGCGCGGACGCCGCGCTCGCTCAAGATCCCGCATTGCGCGGGTTCCGCTTTCTTTCGGCGAAACCCGTTCTTTATGCCTGGAACCTGGAGGAGAGCAAGCTGGCTGGCTTCACTCCTCCTGAAGACATACAGGGTGAAGCCCATATCGCCGTGGCGGCGCGGCTGGAACGTGAATTGGCGGAATTGAGCGACGAGGAGGAGCGCGCCGTTTTTATGGAGGATCTGGGCCTCACGGACTCGGCCCTGGATCGCGTAATCAAGAAAACGTATTCCTTGCTGGGGCTCATTTCCTTTCTCACCGCAGGAGACAAGGAAGTGCGCGCCTGGGCCGTGCGCAAGGGCGCTCCCGCCCCTGAAGCGGCAGGCGTCATCCATTCCGATATCCAAAAAGGCTTTATCCGCGCCGAGGTCATCGGCTACGACGACTTCCTGAGCACAGGCAACATGAAAAAGGCGAAGGAAAAAGGTTTGTTCCGGCTGGAGGGCAAGGAGTACGTCATCCAGGACGGCGATATCGTGGAGTTCCGCTTCAACGTGTAAGGCGTTTTGGGGGATTGGAAATGCCTCCGGTGGGTTAAGAATCTTTTGCAAAAGGTTTTTAAGAATCTCCAAAACCTGTTATTTTGTATCACTCTGTTTTGTTTTGAATTTTTTATGCATGCTATTCGCGAATACAGGGGTGAACCTTTTCCAAGGGCGAAAATGCGCTGGGGCGGAGCCCCGAAATAAGCCACTTCATAACTACGCCGCTACTCTTTGAGTTGTGCGAGGGGACTCCTTTTACAAGGAGTCCCCTCGCCCAAAATACGCTTTTTTAAGGCGCTACGGTCAAGAGGTACGCGTTTTCGGGTTGCAGGTATTTCCTGACCAGGTTTTGCAGATCCCGGGCCGTGAGCTTCTGGGCCTTTTCAATGTCCTTGACGTTGGCGTCGAGGGGCTGGCCGAGGGTGGAAAGCGTGGCGGCTTCGCGGCTGCGGCTCGAGAGACTTTGATGCTCCCGGTAGTAATCGCCTTGCAGCAGGTTTTTACCGCGTTGGATGGCCTCGTCGCTCAGCGGGGTTTCCTGCAATTCCTGGACAACGGCGTTGAACCCTTCCAAGGCTTGCTGCGCCTTTTCCGGGTACGTGCCGATGTAGAAGGCCATGAATCCGGTGGCCGGGCTCTGCCAGTTCATGGCTGTGACTGAATACCCCAGCCCTTGTTCGTCCCGCAGGCGATTGAAGAGCAATCCGCTTTGACCGGCCAGGATTTCGCGCAACAATTTAAGTCCCGGGGTGTCTTCGTGATCCAGGGGCGGAATCTTGTATATCTGCAAGAGGTGCGTCTGGTTGCGGTTGGCGAGCTGGAGGGTGAGTTCGCGCTCCCCGCGCCAGTCCGGACTTTGGAACGCCGGCAACTCCTTGTCGGGCAGTGACGGCTTCAGGTCGCCGACGAGATGCTCCGCCAGTCCGCGTATCGCTTCGGGGTCGAAATCGCCGCACACGGCCATAGTCCAGGGGGCGCCTTTCTGCTTGTCCCAGAATTCCTTGATCTGCTCCGCGGTGAAGGCTTGCACGCCGTCGATGGTTCCCAGGTGGAAATAGTCGTAGGGGTGGTCCACGTAGAGGAAAGGGAATATGTTGCGGAACGCCAGCCCCAGGGGTTTGTCCTCACGGCTTTTGATGGCCGCGACCTGATTCGTTTTTTCGCGCGCCACCTCTTCGGGGGCGAAGGCCGGTGTCGTCATGACCTCCCTGATGAGCGGGAGCAGTTCCTTGCTGAACCGCGAGGGATATTTCGCGTTGAGCACCATGGTGTCTCGTGTGGCGCTGGCGTTGAGTTCCGCGGCGTGATTGGAGAGGAAGTCGTCGAGTTCGTTGGCCGAGCGCTTGGCGGTGCCGGTGGTCAGCGTGTTGGCCGCAAGTTCGGCCAGTCCCTGGGCCTCGGGGGAAAGCAGGCTGTCGCCTCCGAGCATGGTTATGCTCACAGAGGTGTAGGGCAGGGTGTTGTCGGGCATGAGAATGAGCTTTTTCCCGTCTCCCAGTTCGATGGTTCTGATGCCGCCTGCGTCAGATTTGTGTTGCGCCGCGGTTTTTGCTTCGGGCGATGGCCAGAGTTGGGCAAGGTTTTGTTCAAGCGCGCGTTGTAACGGTTGGTCCGCCCCTGGAGCGAGAACGACGCAGGAAAGGGCGTCGGGCCTGAAATAGGTGTCGATGGCTTCCTGAAGTTGTTCACGGGTGGCGTTGTTCATTTGGTACAGGTAGTTTTGTTCGGAAATGCCCCCATTTTCAAAGAATTGGAAAAAGCCGAGCTTCGAGGCCAGGCCCGGCAGGGTTTCTTTGGTCCGGTAGAGGGCGTCCTCAAGATTGAGTTTCGCGCGGGAGAGTTCCTCGTCCGTGAAATCCTGGGCTTTGCAGTGCGCCAGTTCTTCGATGAGGGCCTTCCAGAACGTTTCGACCTTGTCCGTGTCCAATGTGGCGTAGATATAAAACATGCCTGCGCGGTCCAGGGTCAGGGCGCTGGCTGAAATGTCGTCGACGAGTTGCTTGTCGTATTTGAAGGTGCGGTAGAGGCGTGACGTGTCGTCGCCGCCCAAAAGGTGTGCCAGCACTTCAAGCGTGGCGCTTTGCGCGGAGCGCAGGCCGGGCAGGGGAAAGGTTATGCTGAGGTAGGTCTTATTCCATTCGCCGTTGATGGCGAGCAGCCTTGCCTCGCCCTGTTGGGCGTTGCGGATGGATTCCACGCTTATGGGCTCCGGGGGGGAGATGTCGCGGTTGTTGGCGAGATTTCCAAAGAGCGCGGTGGCTTGCTGGATAACGTCTTTGGCGTCTACGTCACCGCAGACCACGAGGAGCATGGATTGGGGCTGGTAGTACCTGGCGATGTAATCCTTGATATCCTGGCTTGTTATGGCGTTGACGGTCTCCTCCGTGCCGATGATGGGCAGCTCGTAAGCGGTGTCCGGCCACGTCAGGGGTTGGACCCGCTTGAAAAGCAACGATTCCGGCGTGTCTTCGTTGCGTTTGAGTTCGGCGAGCACGACTTGCTTTTCTCGAGCGAGCTCTTCCGGATCGATGGAGGCATTGAAGACCATGTCGTGCAGCACGTCCATGCCCAGGCGCCATTGGTCCGCGGGCATGTCGGTGTAAAAGACGGTATAGTCGAAGCTGGTCGCGGCGTTGAGCGCGCCGCCCGCGCCTTCAACGTCGCTTGCCACCTGCCCGGGGGCGCGGTTGGCCGTCCCCTTGAAGACCATATGCTCGAGCAGATGGCTTATGCCGGCCTGCTCCGGGGTTTCATAGGCCGAACCCGCGCGGACATACAGTCTGAGCGAGGCCAGGGGGAAGCGCGTGTCCTCCTGGACAAGGACGGTCAAGCCGTTGGGCAGGGTGGTCACAACTGGTTCCGCTGCCAGTGCGGATATCGGCGCCAAGACCATGTGCATGAATAAGACTCCTAAAAAGGTAAAAAGAGTTGGATACATTGCAGGCTCCGTCGTGGTGTTGCGCAAGGCGGCGTCATGCGCCGCGTAACTGCCTGATGCGCGGTGGTTGTTCAATTTGTGATGATCATGTCCAGTAAGATGCCGTTCTTAAAGGGACGATGCTTGAAAAAGTGGAACATGTCTCAGAGAATAACCATTTCGCATCATTTGACCAGCTGGCAGGGCGGTGTCTAACACTTTTTTCATGAACCAGAAAGCCGGGTGTAATGAAGTGAATTGGGGAACGTAACACAAGACAATCATGCTGTTTATCTTGCACCCCCCCGGTTGCTTCTGTATCATCCCACTTCGAGCAGAAGATATTTGCTTTTCTCCTCTCGCGGTTGCGCCGGACGGCCTCCCTACAGCGTGAGGCGTGCCGTCCTTGCAAAGGGGCGAGGGGTGTTATGGATTTTTCCCGCAGAAGTGGACTATTGTTCCGGGGGAGAGCCGTGTTTCGGGAGGATGACGCGCCGCAGGGGCCGAGGCCGCGCGTATGTCTTTGCGCAAGATGATATTGCGTTGTATACGTGTTCATGAATGTAAGGAGCGGGCACCGGTTGCCGGCGGCGACAGGTGGAGTCCCCCTGACTTCCGGTGTGTGACGAAGATGTTATCTCATATGGAAAGCGCAACAATTCTGAAGCGAGGCAGAACACTTGCTGGAACACACGCCACGTGTATTAATTATTGACGATGAAAGCATTAATGTGATGGTGCTGCGTGGCATGCTGCGGTCCGCGGGCTTTGATACGTTGGCGGCCATGGACGGTCCGGCCGGCCGGGAATTGGCGCGCGTGGAGCAGCCTGATCTGATTTTGCTCGACATCATGATGCCGGGGGAGAACGGTTTTGAAACCTGCCGCAAGTTGAAGCAAGACCCAAGCTGCACAGACATTCCGCTTATTTTCATTTCCGCCTTGAGCGACGTGGACAACAAGGTCCACGGCCTGGAGATCGGCGCCATGGACTATATCACCAAGCCGTTTGAAAAAGCGGAGGTTATGGCCCGCATCCGGCTCCACCTGAAACTCAAGCTGGCGCATAGGGCGGTCATCGAGGAACAGGCGGCCAGGCTGCGCCAGATCGCGGAGGCGCAACAATCCATTCTTGTGCAGCCCGATGATTATCCCGAAGCGCGTTTCGCAATAAAGTATGTACCCATATTGGAGGCGGGAGGCGATTTCTACGACGTGTTCCCCGCCGGGAGCAAGACATTCTGCTATTTTGTGGCCGACATCTGCGGCCATGATCTGGGCGCGTCGTTCGTGACCTCGTCGCTCAAGGCTCTTGTGCGCCAAAATTCCGGGCCGCTGTACACTCCCACCGAAACGATGAAGAACATCAATTCGGTGCTCAAGACCATATTGAAGGACGGCAAGTATCTTACCGCCCAGGGGTGTTACCTGCACAGGGGGAGTTCCCGGCTCACGGTGATCAACGCCGGCCACCCTCCGGCAATTTATGTCGATTGCAATGGCCAAGCCCATTTCATACAGGGAGAAGGCGACATTCTGGGCGCCTTCGATACGGTGTGCCTGGAACCGGTCACCATGCGCGTTGAGCAGGGCGACAGGCTTTATCTGTTTACGGACGGACTGACGGAGCGATTCGGTACCAGCAAGGTGAACAGAACCCAAGGCGAAAGCCTGTTGTTGCAGCTTTGTCAGGAGTATCATTATCTGCCGGTCGCGCAGGCGGTTGAAACCATTGTGGACAAGCTCATGCCCGCACAATCCGCACAGGAAGACGACCTTGTGCTGCTGGGGGTGGAGGTATGAGCCGTTTTGAAGTGACCAGAGGCGAAAACAGCCTGCAGATGGTCATGTGCGCTGATTTGAAGAATATCGACAGGGTCAGCAAAGAACTCAAGGCGTTTTTCAAACAACAAGGGCTGGAAGCGTATGCGTTTGATATCTTGCTTGTCATGCGCGAGGCCCTTTCCAACGCAATGATTCACGGTTGTTCTAAAGATGGTGATAAACAGGTGGATTTTCATCTGAAATTCGAGGGCTGTTCCCTGACCATGCGCGTGGCCGACAATGGTCCTGGATTCGAATGGAGCAAGGCGTCACTGACCGCCCCGCGCCCCGATTCGACACGGGGGCGCGGGTTGAGTATCATGAAAAATTATTTTGATGCAATGGAGTACAATGCTCAAGGCAATGTCGTTGTACTCACAAAACACTGCCAAGAGGGGGCGTGCATGAGCACAATGCAACACTCCACAGATGCGGCCGTTGTCAAACCGGGGCGTGACATTGTTTCGTCCATGGCGCAAGCCTTCAAGCTGGAACTTAAGGATTATGTAGACAAAGGAGTGAAAGAGCTTACTGTGGACCTGGATGGCGTGGAACTGATAGATTCCATAGGTATGGGGTTACTCATTGCGGCGCATAATTCTTTGATGAAAAACGGCGGAAAACTCAAGGTTGTCAACCCCAGTGAAGATATTCTACGTCTGTTGCGAACAATGAGGCTGGACAAACATTTCGAAGTCCTCTCAAGTTGACGCCTTCACCGAGGAGCGCGCGATGGAAGACAACATTCTGGAAATGTTCCTTGAAGATACGCGGGAGCATCTTGCCGACATTGAAACCGACCTTCTGGACATTGAAGAGGCCGGTCCTGATTTTGATCTCGAACTGGTGAACAAGGTTTTTCGCACCGCGCATTCCATAAAGGGCAGCGCGGGATTCCTCGCTTTGGACAATGTCCGCGATCTTTCGCATAAGATCGAGAATGTTCTGGACATGATTCGGAGCAGGGAAATCATTCCCGCTTCAGACGTGGTCAACGTGATATTGCGCGCCTTCGACAAGCTTCAAGAACTCGTTGACAACATTGAACAAAGCGAATCCATCGATATTTCGGAACATGTGGAGGCCCTGACCCATCTGGTCACCAGCCATTTGCCCGATGAAGAAAAGAGTTCCGTCACCAGCACCACCCGGTTGCATCTTCCCGATGGCAAACCCATCTTCGCCATTTCCGAGCATGACTTGAAACAGGCGCGAAAAGGGGGCAACTATATCTATCTTGTTGAATACGATCTCATCCATGATGTGCACAAGAAGGACAATACTCCCCTGGATCTGATGAAATCACTGGAGCGTAGCGGCCTCATCCTGGACTGCAAGACGGACATCGGCGCAGTGGGCGACCTGGAGGGCGAACTCTCCAACCGCATTCCATTTTTCGTGCTTTACGCCACGATTTTGGAACCCGATTTGTGCCGTGCCATTTTTCAGGTGGATCATCAGTATATTCACCATATTGAAGATGCTCCCGCAGTTGCTGCGGAGCCTGAGAAAGTCGCTCCTCGAAAGGCTGTGGAAAAGGCGGACCTTGAAGACTTGGAGCGGCAGCTGGATGAGGCCATGTCCCGCCAGCCGCAAAGACCTGCGAGTGTGAGCCCGACCAAGCCGCATGCATCCCTGACCGAGGTTCTCAAAAACAAACCGTTGGGAAAGTCCGCGGGCGAAGCGGCCGCTTCCCCCAGTGAAGACTATTCGGAACAAGGAGAGGGATATATTCTCAACGGCAGGGGCGAAAGCGGCACCTTGACCTTTACGGGCAACGCCACCATTGAACGCGGCGCGGATTTGCGCAAGGCGCTCCTGCTGGCCTTGGAGCGGTTTACTGAATTGACTCTGGATTTGGAGCAGATTGAGGAAGCGGATTTGGCTTTTCTGCAATTGCTCTTCGCAACTCACCGCAGCGCTGCGGAAAGGAATATAGATTTAACAATTAAAGCGGATGCTGCGGCCCCGTTACTGGACGTTGCCAAGAGGGTTGGTTTTGGCCATAAGGTGGAGGATGGTTTTCAGGCAATTTTTACGTTTTGACAAGCAACAGGGAGCCGTATGCGCCAGAGCATTTCAATCTGGAGCGTGTTGTCTGTGAAATTGCTTTGCCTCCGTCTGGTTACGTACTTTATGGAAAAGGTCTTAAGAATCGCCACTAGTTGTAACCTGGGACAATTTATCAGTATCTGTGCAATATCGAACTAGATATTCGCAGATCCTGGGGGGCGTTTCCCCTGGCGGGGTTTAGAGCGTCGTTGCCTTGAAAAAGTATAGATGTTCTTATGTGTTTCCCTGAAACAATGAACATTGCTTCAGGGGATAAGCCTTTCCGAAAGGCGAAAATGCGCTGGGGCGGAGCCTTCGATTGTGCCATTGCAAAATTACTTTGCTCTAACTGTGGGATAGGGCCATGGCTTGGCAGCTGAATGAAAAAATAAGCGAACAGATCCGTGAGGAAACTTCCGAACTCCTTGCCGAGATGGAAACCGCTCTTTTGGAGCTGGAAAACGCGCCTGACGACATGAATATGGTCAATCGGGTGTTTCGCGCCATGCATACGGTAAAAGGCGCGGCGAACATGTTCGGCTTGGATCCCATCGCCGATCTGACCCATGAGGTCGAGACCGTCTTCGATCTTGTGCGCAACGGCAAGCTGCAAGTAAGCAGAGCGCTTCTGGACGTGAGCTTCATGGCCAAGGATCTGATATGGTCTCTGACCGTCAATCCTGAGGCGGCCGACATCAGCGCGTCTGAAAAGCTCAAGGAACTGCTGCGCTCCATAGCCTCTGGCGAGGCGCTGACCCTCGGCCCGGTCGAGGAAGCGCCCCAGACAGCGGTCGAAAGTGAACCGGAAGTTGCTCCTTCCGTTGTTGCGCAGGAGGGCGAAGTTGTTCTTGATGCGGATGCATCCGCGTCAACGGAGCACCATTATGCGGTCTGCTTTCGCCCCCGGGGCCAGGGTATGCTAGCGCGGTTGGATCCCCTTGGTGTTTTGGACGATTTGCGTGAACTTGGGGCCAGCCATTTTGTTTGTCATGTGGAGGATGTCCCCTGCCTTGAGGAACTGGACCCCGAAACATGCCGGTTCTGGTGGGAAGTGCTGGTGCTGACCTCTGTCGGGGAGAACGGCTTGCGCGATGTCTTCATTTTTGTGGAGGACAGCAGCGAAATAACCATTGAGGAGGTCGATTCTCCCGAGGAATGGCTCGAGGCCGCGAAGTCTTCAGCCGAGCAAACGCCGTGGCCTGCGCCGTCGAAAGCGCCTCCATCCCTTGAGCCGCCTGCGCCCGCGGTCATATTGCCGGAATCAGAGCCGCAAGCTCCGGTGTTGGAGCCTGTAGCGCCCCCGGAGCCATCCGTTGTTGACGTGCCCGTTCCTGAAAAGGAGGCCGATGTAGAATCGCAGTTTGTCGCGCCGCCTCCTCCTGCCGCGCAACCTTCGCCGGTTGCGGTTGCCGCGCCTGCCGCCAAGGCTGTCGCCGCGAAAAGCGGGAGCAAAGCCAAAACGGAACGCGCCGGCGCGGCTCGGAGCAAGAAAGACGTTGCTTCCAGCATCAGGGTGGATGCCTACAAGCTCGACGACATGGTCGCCCTTGTGGGGGAATTGGTGATAGCCCAGGCGCGGCTTTCACAGCTCGCAGTCGGTGGCGACGACCCCCGTTTGCAAGCCGTGGCGGAAGAGATTGAGTTGCTTTCCGGCTCGTTGCGCGACCGTACGTTGAGTATGCGCATGTTGCCCATCGGAACTTCTTTCGACCGTTTTCGCCGTTTGGTGCGCGACTTGTCCCACGAACTGGGCAAAGAGATCGAGCTTGTGACTCAAGGGGCCGAAACAGAGCTGGATAAGACGGTTATCGAACAATTGGGCGATCCGCTCGTACATCTGATGCGCAACAGCATCGACCACGGCATGGAGCCGCCGGATGCGCGGGAAGCCGCCGGGAAGCCGCGGCGAGGCACCATAGTGCTCTCTGCCGAACATTCGGGCGGGCATGTGCTGATCAAAATATTCGATGACGGGCGCGGGCTGGACCGCGAAAAGATAGCCAGGAAGGCGGAGGAAGGCGGTCTTATCACCGACGCCGCGTCCATGAGCGACAAAGAGATATTTTTGCTGATTTTTCAACCGGGGTTTTCCACGGCCGATACGATCAGCAATGTGTCAGGCCGCGGCGTGGGCATGGATGTGGTCAAGCGCAGTATCGAGGCGTTGCGCGGCAGCGTGGATATTGAAAGCTCGCGGGGCGCGGGCACTACCGTGACCGTGAAATTGCCGCTGACCCTGGCCATAATCGAAGGCTTGCAGGTGCGTGTGGGCGATGAATACTTCATCATTCCCCTCGCCGCGGTGCGCGAGTGTGTGGAATTGACGGCGATAGACAAGGGCAATGCCTCCGACGGCAAGCGCATCATCAATATCCGCAATGAAATCGTTCCGTATGTGCGGCTCCGCGAGTGGTTCCACGTGCCTGGGGCCTGGCCGGAAATTGAACAGATCATCGTTGTGGGAGATGATAATTCGGTGACCGGAATCGTTGTGGACGAGGTCATAGGCCAGCAGCAAACCGTGATCAAAAGCCTTGGAAAGATGTTCAAAGACGTGGAGGAATTTTCAGGCGCCACCATTCAGGCCGACGGAACCATGGCGCTGATTCTGGACGTGCCGCATCTTATCGGCAGGGTATTGCAGGAAAACGCCGCACGCTAGCGCATTTTCGCCTTGAAACAAGGCTCTCCCCTGAAACAATTTCCAAT
>CAZFCK010000116.1:0-14632 GCA_964517355.1 uncultured Desulfovibrionaceae bacterium
ATCATTTCGCGGCAAAGATTTGCAAGCAAATCTTTGCAGAGCCTTTCAACTTTTTAAAAATTTCAATGCTCTAAGGCGCGATACGACCGCGGCCACGGGCTGAAGTTTTTGAAAAAGGTTCTCCCCCCAGGCCCCCTTTCCAAAACTTTAAATTTCATAATATCAAATAGATACAATATTATTTCAGGCATTGTTCCAGGCCTGATAATTCCTCCTGTAACGCAGAAAGGGGTGCTTTGCGCAGACACTATGAACGGGAAACGGTATTATGCATCTCCCTGAAACAATAAACATTGTATCAGGGGGAGCCTTATCCAAAGGCGAAAATGCGCTACGGCTGGCGGGTATGCATGAGCAGCACCCCGCGCCATCCGCAGCAACCTTTGTCGCGCACTATGGGGCGCATACGCAGGATGGCTTCGCGCGGGCCGTCTTTGAACACGATCTTGATGTTGATGTCGAAACCTTGCGGGTAATCCAACCAGTCGCGCATTTTTGTTTCCAAGAGTAGACAATCCTCGGGAACGATCAGATCCTGCAATCGCGTAATGCGGACTTCTTCCGGTTGCATCCCAAGGCGCTCCGTCCCTTGATTCATAAAACGGAATGTCCCATCAAGGTTAATCTCAAACAGCAAATGCGGTAAAAAGTCCGCAAGTTCTCGATAGCGCTGTTCGTTTTCACGGAACAACCTGTAGAGTTCAAAGCTTTCCAGTGCGTTGGCGCAGTTTTTCAAGATAATGGAAAGGAGCGAAAGAACGAGGCCGGAGACGGTGCGCTCCGTGCGTCCCAACAGGCCGACAAACATGCCCCGCGTTCTGGAGCTGGTGGAAAGGGAATGCAGCACCAGGCGTTGCCTGCCGGACCGCGAATGCACATGGATGGGGCTGTTTTCCCGCAATGCGAGGGAAAACACGCCGTTATCAATGAGATAATCCACTTCCTCGCGCAGTTCCTCCAACCGCTCCTGCGGCAGGCAGAGCGTCAGATTGAAATCCTGGGTGTTTTCGTCAACAAGATAATAGGACGTTGCCAAGAAGGGAATAAAGCCTTGGATGCGTTGCGTTGTTTCGCGCAATATTTCGTCCGGTTCCTGGAGCTGATTGATGTTTGTCTGAAAATCTCCAAGAGTGGATGCCATTTCCAGGATATCAAAGGTCAACCTGGCCTGTTGCTCCAAGCTTTTCACGCGCCTTTCAAGTTCATTGCGCTTCTGGTTTGGATCTTTGGAGCTATGCATCTGTGAAAAACCTTAAAATATCTTCAAGTTGTAATGATAATTGGTTGGCGATCTGAATAAGGGCCCCAGGCGAAATGTCAAGCGTTTCCCATGCGTCCTTGTCCAGTCTGGGGACATAGCGTTCACCGCTTGTACCGTATTCCAAGGCGTTGACCAAGGTGTCGGCCACCAGGACAATGGCGGCGTCTTTTCTGTGTTGCGCTTTGCCGTGATTGTGATGATACCTGACGTTGCTCTCCAGGGATAGGGGGAGTTTCCAGTTTTCCAGCAAGAGGCCGCCGAGGCGGCAATGGCTGAAGCCGAGGTCGCGCACTTCCTGGTCCACCAGCAATCTGCCGGCGCCGCGGGCGCGTTCCATAACCTTGCGGGCAATGGAAGGATATTCGGTATAAAAGGCCAGCCGGCCGATATCGTGCAACAACCCGCTGACAAAAAACCTCTCGGTGTTGGGAAGCTTATGGTATCCCGCCAGGAGTCTGGCGGCGATGCCGCAGCTCACGCTGTGGCGCCAAAATGAATCCATATCCACCAGTTCGGCGGGAATATTGCGAAAGGCAGTCACCACGCTGAGCCCTACCGCCAATGAAAGCATCTGATTCCCGCCGATGATGGTTACGGCGCGTGAAACGTTGTCCACCCTTGAGCGCATGCCGTAGAAGCTGCTGTTGACTATCTTGAGAACCCTTACTGCTAGTTCGGTATCCTTTTCAATGACTTCGGCCGTATCCAATGCGGAACTGCGAGGATCGTTGATGACTTCCACCAGTTTATGGAAAACCATGGGCAAGGTGCCCATCTCGAGCTCCTTGTCCACAAACGAATCAAGGTCGATGCGCAACTCGGCAGGGCCTGTGGCCCTGTGTTTCTCCACATCTTCACGCACAGGCGAACTTTCAAGCACCAGGCTTCTGCCTTCCAGCACGGCTGGCGAGATCCCCTGCCTGGTACAACGCGCGGCAGTGTGCTCTATGCACATTTCCATGAGCCGCGCCACAACGTCTTGCTCCAAATCATTGTGAGCGAAACGGGCGCGCTGGTATCTTCTCGCCGCGGCCAGCATTTCCGGGGAAAGGGCTCCCTCTTCCGCATCTTCCTCCGCGACCGTGCCGGGGGCGACAGGCACTTCCATCACGCCCCAAATCTTGAATATGCGCAGATGCCGCTCTTCCAAGGCGACACCCGCATCCAAAAGCAAACGTCCGTTACGGTCGCGTACTTCCTCAGCCAGAACCATGCCCGGCTTAAGCGCGTTGAGCGGTAATAATCCCATTGTACAGACGCCTCCGGAAGGCCTTCACGTCGGTAGACCAGCCATTATCATTATTTCATGCGCCAGCCGCCGCCGGCGTCCTGAATCCAATATCCCTGCGGCGCCTTTGCTTGCCATTCTCTGGCAAAGATATCCTGTACCTTGCCCACCTGCCCCGTCTCCACGCCCAAAGCCTTTGCCACTTCCTGGTAGAGTTGGGAACGCGCCTGGTTGTCCGAGGCCACGAGACGTTTAAGTTGCGCCACCTGCTGGATGCCCAGGCCATCTGTGGTGCGGATGGCCACAAAACCCTGGTTGTCTATGCCTACGTTTCCCTGCTGGTAATACGGCGCGAGCTGGGCATGATTTTGGGCGATTTGCGACTTCAGGCCGCGAATCGCCGCATTGCTCACGGTACTGGCGTCAGCGGCATGGGCTGGGGCGGGCGCCAGCCATGCCAGAAGGGTTTCCAGGCAAGAACTGGAGTCCGGACCCTTTTCCTTTTTCTGTTCTTCCTGCGTGCCGTACACGTCCTGTACAATATTTTCCGCGGCTTTTTCTACTTCCGCGGCAGGAAAATAAATGTTTACAGTCACACATGCGTAAAGAAGAAAAAGAGCAAAGCATCCGAAGCCCATGCGTGAAAGCGTGGGAAGATGTCCTTTCATTGCGGTACCTCCTCAACCTCTTGGGCGGAGCTGGAAAGCGCGGTGTCTCCCGGCCGCAGCACTCGCTCGAGGCGTTTTTGCATATCTGAAAAGCTTATGCGGTTGTCTGGATTTCCATTGACCACATTGATGCCGAATAGTGGCGGCTTCTTTACTAAATACTCGACTCCTCCTTGATTTATCAACCCCCGTATTCTGAATATATCATTATGCAGGTCACAGGCAAAGCCGATTGATTCATAAGAGAATGTTTTGAAGAACGAAGCGAACAATCCGACGCCCGCTCCGGTGAGTCCTTGCCCTGTGCCCACGACGGCGATAGCGTTGACGGCTTTCAGGCTTATCTCCTGGTCCACGCCGTCTTCGGGCACGGAGCGCACTTCCAGGTGAAACGCCACAGGCTGGTTGTAGGCCAGCGCGAGCCCTTGAAGACCTATATCCAACCGGCCCGTGACCGTGCCCAGATCCAGGGCCTGGCTGAAGCGTTCGAGAACCATGCGCCTTATCGAGACATCGGCCATGATCTGCCGTCCCGCGCTGATGGGGGTGGTTCCCCTGATACTGGAGATGCGCAGTTCTCCTCCGTAAAAAGATCCTTGCAGCGCGCCGGGAACGTTCAATGCCTTTTGGGACAAGGATATTTCGCCCAGATCGCCCCCCAATCGGCCGTGAAGCGGTACGGCGCCGGTTTTGATTTTGGAAAGGTCCACATCGCGCAACCGGGCCTGGCACGTGAGCATAAAATTTTCTGAAAGCGGTTCAAGCACGCGGATGCCGTGTAAGGCGAGCACGCCCCCGAAAAGGGGCGCTTCCAGCGTTCCGTCCAATCCGAGCTGATTCGGCGCCAGGGACACGGGCATTGCAACATGTTCCAGCGTGCCCAACGGCGTGGAGAGTCGCGCGATGGCGAGGGAGCCACTGTTGCCGGCGTTTTGGGCAGCGCCCCATTGAATGTTTAACGCTGTCCGCGTGCTTTGCCGGCCGGGTGCTCGCCCCAGATCGTAACTGAAGGGCAGATGCAGGCGCAGTCCCTCGATGCTCAGGCCTTCGGGGCCTGTGGAAAATCCCGCATCCACCAGGTCCAATTCGCCGCGCAACGCGGCGCGTCCGTTGGTCCCGACCGCCGCGATTTCCATGGAGGCTCCCCCGCGCATTGTGGCTCCGGCCAGGTGGGGATGGCTTCCGCTCAAGGGTTCTTTGATACATGTCGTGAAGACGTTTTCCAGTTCAAGGCGCGAGACTGTGGCTTGCAGATCGTATGCAATCGCTTGGCCGAACTTGACGGCGCCCCCCCCTCGCACCAAACCCAAACCCTCCAACGCCACATGCAGGGAGCTTATAGAGAGCACGCTTTTTTCCGTGAGACCCAGCTTTGCCGCCGCTTGCAGCGCATGTGCGCCGAGATCCAGAAAAACGGTGTCATAGAGAATGCCGCCTTGCGCGCTGCGCAAAGAGAGTTCTCCCTGAAGCGTGGCGCCTAGAGAGAGTTGCCAGGCGAGATCGGCGGCCACCCCCTCGGCCAGCAGCAGGCCGTCGGGAGAGGCGCAGGCCAAACGCTTCAGGGCGAGCGCTCCCTGAAGCCGCGGCTCTTGCAACGTGCCTGAAACCGAGAGGGAGCAGTCCGCCTCTCCCGTAGGATTCCAGCGCATCCACGGCCCGAGCCATACCGTTTGCGCCCAGGCCAGCCATTTCTGAAGATCCAGCCCTTTTCCCTGGAATGCGCCGTCAACGGAACTTTCCCCGAGCGCCAGACGTCCCTCAAAGCCGCCCAGGCCTGCGGATGATAGTTTTACTTCGCGAAAAATCAAACTGTTCGCCGCATCCAATAAGAGTGCGCCTTCAATTTCCAAAGGGGACGCCGCCCCCGGCCCCAACGGGTGAAGCTGGCAATGTTTTATCTGCGCCGCGTCGGCCCCTCCCTCCAGGGCCAGGCCCAATTGCGCCCCTTGGAAAAAGGAACCGCCGGGAAGGCGCAAGGAACTTTCCAGAGTCCAGGAAAGGGGTTTACCCGTTGCATCGAGCACAGTCTTCAACTGTGCGAGTCCGCTCAGCGCGCCTGCCTCCTCCCTGGCCCAGAGTATCAACCCACGTGGCTGCAACACCGCTTCCAATTTGCTGCGCCCCTTGCCGTCCTCGGCCGGGGCAATGGTGCAGGAAACGCCGATGCGGCCTGTGGCGCGGGCATCGGAGAGCACGGCGGGCATGAAGGGTTTGAAAATGTCCCGCAAGGCGCGGGCGTCGCCCACTTCGCCGGCCAACCCCGCTTGCAGTCCGGCTCCTGGCGAGTAGGCGGCCTGGCCTTGCAGGTGCAGGGCCTCTCCCACGTCCAACCGGACCTGGGAAAGGGTCCAATGGTCGTTGTCCAGGCGTTTGCTCGCCTGCCCGGCGAGGGTCAGGGGCATTGGGCCCAACAGTTGCCCTTGGTACCGGAAGACAGCGTTTGTGCTAGTCAGGCTGAAGGCGTCCAAATACAGCGCCCCCTGATGGAGACGGATGAAAGCCTGGGCCTGAAACACTCCTTGGATCCAGGGCAGCTCCAGCCGCAATTCTTTGATTTTCGCCAATAAACGGGGTGCCCCGCCTTCAGTCCAGAGCACCTCCAGTTCCACATCTCCTTCCAGGGCCTTTTCCCCTCCTAAGAGAAGCAGCAGCACATCGCCGGCCATGCGCACGCCCGCGCCGTGGGCCGTCTGCGCGGAGAAAAAGCATACGTACGCGAGCAGGGTGATCGCCAAAATGGGTATGCAAAGAGAGCGAAGCATGATTGTTTATACGCTTCAACGTGTTGCGAAGCAAGGCAAGCGGGTTCGCATGGTGCGCGGTCTCTGTTTCTTCTTTTGTTTTGCCGCGCTTTCTGCTAAGCACAGCATCTATTCCTGTAATAATAAGCTTTGCCGTCACTATACAAGGTTTTTCATGAATTTTCTTGATCTCGTTTTTTGCGTCATCGCCGCCTATTTTTTGCTTCGAGGCCTTTTCCGCGGGTTCGTGATCGAAATTGCCGGAATAGCCGGCGTGGTGTTGGGATTTTTCGTTGCCAATAAGTATCACCCGGAATTGATGCCGGTTGTGCAGCGTTTTCTGGATGCCCCAGGGTGGAGCGCCACTGTGGCCTATCTGGCCATTTTTGTCGGATGCATCATTGTGGCGACGCTTATGGCGCGCATGCTGGACTCCATGATCCAGCCCATGGCCGGCGCGCTCAATAGATTCGCCGGCGGCATGGTGGGACTAGTGAAGGCGGTGCTCATTTGCGTTGTCGTCTTCATGGTGCTGTCGCACTATCTCCCCGCGTCTCAACTCGTGACCAAGGCTCGAAGCGCCGCCTTTTTACAACAGACCGCCGCCAAACTGCGCCCCTTGCTGCCCGACGTTTCGATACCCATGCCTCAGGATCGGCAAGAGCGGCCATCTTCCTGAAACCATACCGCGCAACCTGTGCCGCCGGCGCCTTGGCGAGCGTTGCACCATTCATAGACGAGGAGATGTTCATGAGTGACGGACATACCCGTGTACGCGAAATTATTGACGCGTTGCTCGGCCCTGAAGGATGTCCTTGGGACAAGAAACAAACAGTTGAAAGCCTGTGCGATTACGTGCTGGAAGAGGCCCATGAACTGGTGGAGGCCATCCGCAGCGGCGATGACCGCGAAGCCCTTGAAGAGCTGGGAGACGTGGCCTTTTTGCTGCATTTCATCGGCGCGCTCTATGAAAAACAGGGCGCTTTCAGTATGGACGAAGCCCTTCTGGCCAATGCCGCGAAAATGATTCGCCGCCATCCCCATGTGTTTGGCGACACGCAGATAGACAATCAGGAACAATTGCTGCGCAATTGGGAGCGCATCAAACGCGAAGAAAAAAAAGAGGCGCATAACGAGCAAGGCCTCCTGGACAGTGTGCCCAAGACATTGCCTCCAATGCTGCGCGCCTACCGACTGCATTCCAAGGCCGCACGGATAGGATTCACCTGGCCCGACGACGACGGCGTGCTGCGGCAAATGGACGCCGAGTGGGAAGAGTTGCAGGATGCCTTGAGGCATGTGCAAAAAGGCGAAGACGGCGCGCCTGTCATGGATGCCGCTTACACCGCTGCTGAACGGGAATTCGGCGATTATCTTTTTACGCTCATCGAATGGGGGCGCCGTCAGGGCATCAAAGCCAACGCGGCCCTGCACGGCACCAACCTGCGCTTCATTTCCAGAGTCCGGGCCATGGAGCGCCTTGCCGCCGCGCGCGGCCTGGAACTGCCCCAACTCTCTTTGGACGCAATGAACGAATTGTGGGATGAGGTAAAAAAAAGCAAGGAATGACAAAAGATTAAGAAGGCATAGTTGGGGCTCCGCCCCAAACCCCGCCAGGGGGGACCGCCCCCCTGGACCCGCGAGTATCTTGTATCAAGTCGTTACCATGCCGATACGTTTTGCCAACTAAAAAAGTTATTTGTTATGGCGTCCAGGGGTCTCCCCTGGTCGTCGTGCGGGCGCGAAAGCCCGCGACTTTATTTTTTTTAGAGCATCTCACGCTTGAAAAGCGCTAGATGCTCTTATGCATTTCCCTGGAACAATTGGAAATTGTTTCAGGGGAGAGCCTTGTTTCAAGGCGAAAATGCGCTAGTCCGAAAGTCGTACCATCATGCTCTAAGGATTTCCTTCCGGCTGGCCTCCGTGCTTTCCGGCGTTGGGGCATTCGTCTTTGAGATAACAAATGGCGCAGCCCCCCTTGTATGGAAAGTGGGTGACCATGGCGTACGGCTTGGACAGCCCCGCGCCATCCATCCAGCCAACCCCTGCGTCCTGCAGAGCCTTACGGAGCCGGGGCGTGGGGTTCGGGACCGGCGCGCATCCATAAACGGCCACTTCAGGCACCAAATCCCTGATGGTCGCCATGAGCATGGCCTGGGCCAGATTATTCACGGAGAAGGCCCGGCTCGGCGTGCTCTGCCAAAGTCTGTTGATCTCGTGCTCCACCATATCCTCAAGCCAGACAAGAACGTACTCGTTCCTATCCACAACAATTTTGCGAACCTGAAGTTGATCGCGCCAACGTTCCCAATATTCATCAATAATTGCGGCACTTTCTTCGTCGAGTCGTTTTGTCTGAGTAATGAGCAGAAATTGCTCCATGTCGAAATATGGCACCACGTCCATGCTTTCGATGTGGTGTTGCGGTTTTTTTGATCCTTTACGGCTCACAGACGCCTCCTGAAAAAGCCCTGAATAGATCAGGGTGTCGTTTGTCATGGGAGAGGAAAGCTACCTTTCCGCGTCATGAAAATCAACCGGCTTGCCGCACACGCGCTTGGGGAGGGGCATGATTGAACACCGTATCAGGGGGAAACCCGTGTTGCAGGAATTCCCCCCTCGTTCAGCAGTGGATTTTCAGGGCAGTATGCGGGGCAAACAAGAGAAAGCGGGTAAAAAATGGAGGATCAAGCAGCCTTTTTGACGTTGGCTTCCTCCGGTTGTTCTATGGGGAGAAGCCCCAAAAAATTGTCAAGGGCCACCTTTTGTGCCGCCTCAGGAGTCAAAGCGTCAAGTAATACATAATATTTTAGTATGTTATTGTTGTATGTGTCGAAATGTCCGATGCTGTCCGAACCGATCATGAAGCGATCATTGAAGTCCTGAATCAGGGAAAGCCATTCCGGGCGGATGGTCCGTCCATCAGGACTCACGATGTAGCTTTCGAAAACAAGCCATGAAAGATCGATATTGAGGTTCGGATGTTTTTCCAGCATGCCGCGTATGGTGGCGGTATATTGTTTCTGGTCGAGGTCGAGAAATCGTGAAAGTCCTGCATGCGCCCAAATGAAGGTTGTGCCGGTGTGGTTGGTCAGCGACTCCCGCAATTCATGAACGTAGATCGGTTCATTGAGCCTGTTTCTCGATGTGGCGTTGTTGTGCAGGCACACCGGCAGCCCTCGTTGCCGCGCCAAATCGTATATGGCGTCCAAGGCCGGATGGTTGGCGCGGGCTGTCTCACCGTAGGTCAGATTCGTCAGGTCGTCCCGGTGGCCGAAGATTTCACCAATGCCTTGCCAGAGTCCGGGATACTCGTCCAGCATCCTTTGGACGTGCAAGACGGCGTGTTTGTCCGTGGCGTTGATACCGCAGAGAAAGGGATGAAACCGCTTTTGGTTTTCAGGTGAGAGTTCGTTGTACCGTTTGGCGATAATGAAGTCCGTGGCTGTATACCAGTAAGTGCGGGCGTTGTCGTCGAGGTAGTATGTGGGTTCCACGGGTTCGGCCGCATCCCATTTTTTGATCAGGGGCATGCCGGAAAACATGATGTGCTCCACCCCGGCGGTTTTCATGGCGTTGAGGAGCGTATTCATGCCTTCAGTCTGTTGCACGAAGTCCAAAAAGTGGAAATGGCTGTCTGCGACTTTGTAGCGGACTGCCGGTGTGGGCGCGCCGCTCGCCTGTTGCCCCCATGCCGTGATGGGCCCCAGCAAGGTATGAGCGCTGCAGGCGGCAGCTCCAGCGGCTGCGATTTGGAGAAAATGTCTGCGTTTCATGTCCTCCCCCGAAGAAAGTGTAGTGTGAGTGAAAACAACATGTACAGCCGGATGGTGCGAGAAGTATGAGGGATGCTGCCGCAGATCGTTCCCGTTCGCCGGAGGGAAGAACCTGCCTTCCGGTATCTGTTAATGGTGTTTTTGGGGCTCCATAATAGTTCGATATCAATCGACGTTGCGCGGCAGCCGGATCCAGAACGTCGTACCGCTTTGCTCGTCCGAGGTGAAGCCGACGCCGCCCCGCAAATAGTTTTCAGTGAGCAGTTTGATGGAATACGTTCCAAGACCGCGGCCTGTCCCCTTGGTGGAGAAGGAACGTTTGAATATTTGCAGCTTGACGGAGGAGGGCATCACCGCATCGTTATGCACCCAAAAAAGAATATCATTACCTTTGGTTGTTGTTCCCGCGCGCACAAGGCCCCCTTTTTCGGTCGCTTCCAGGGCGTTTTTAAACATGTTGGAGAGCGCACGTCTGAGCAATGTATAGTCAGTATGCACAGATGACTGGGAACCGGACTGGTCCACTTCGATATGCACGTCTTGCGACAGAGGCGACGCCTTGAATTCTTCCGCTATGGCCGCGAGTATCTCCTGGGAGTCCAGGGTGATGTTGCAAACGGTGTATTCCCCGCGTTCCAGCGCAAGAAATTCTTTTTGCTTTTCGATTTCCAACACAAGATTGTAGAGTGATCTGCTGGCGATTTTCAACGGATCTTTGAATTCCGGCGGACTTTCTTCATACAACAATTCCACAATGCCCTGCGCCCCGCCGGCGGAATTGAGAATGTCGTGAAAAAAGAGCCGCTCCAGGATTTGGCGGCGCTTTTCATCCTCTATGTTTATAATCGAGAGCACGCAGTAGGGCGTATCCTCGGGCTGCCACGGCGATGCAATGACGCGCAGATCCATGGCGCTGGTTTCACCATTCACGTTTTGCAGCAACTGGCAGTCGAATTGCTGGCGCTTTTTATGGAGCATGCTGCCCATTATGGCGAGCAGCGCGCCGCATTCGCGGCAATTTTCCGAAGTGCCGCAGCCGCCGATTTCCTTGATGGAAAATATGCATTGCAGGGCTTCGCCGGGGCGTTTACCAAGAAAGTTGTCCAGTTCGTCGCTACCGAGGGTGTCGAGAAGAGCCTGATTGCCGAACACTATCTGCCGCTCGTTATTGAGCACGAGAACGGGTAAAGGAAAAAGATTGAAGTATTCAGCGCAAAAATGCCCGGCTATCGCTGCATATGCAGCTTTTACCGCGGGCATGCTTTGACGTTCCGCGGGAGCGCATTTGGTTGGAATGCTGGTTGCCATGATGCACAGCCTTACAGAGTGATTTCGTTTTGTTGGGTGATAGTTGCGGGAAGAGTTCCCCCGGCAATCCTTTGGGGCATAGTAGATGCTCTTATGTATTTCCCTTTTCGGACTAAAAGAAAAAGAATAAGTCGCGGGCTTTCGCGCCCGCACGACGACCAGGGGAGGCCCCTGGACACCGGAAAAAAAACTTCTCTTTATTTAATTTCTAAACAAACACAGAATGTTATAGTGTACATTTTACTCAGAAAGCCGAGTTGCAATGCACTAAGGCGGCCCTTTGCGGCACAAAAGGAACTATGATCAAAAACAAGCAGCGAAAAAGCAGAGGGCCCGTAACGCTCTCCGAAAAAATAATGATATAAAAATTGGCGGGAAAAAAGAAGCGGGCAGAAGCGCACCATCCTGCCCGCGTTACGGAATTTTATTTAAATTTGCACTATTCCAAAGGGTTACTCATTTCTTCCTCAACCACGGCGTGTTCTTCCGCCGCCTGCCAAATTTCAGGTGATTCGCCAAGGTGTTTTTTGGCTTCCCGTAAGCCGAGATTGAAGGCTTTAAGATTGAGCTCTCTGATTTTGGGCGGCAGATTGTCTTCAAGGGCCTTGCGCATGACGCGCTGCTCCGCGAAGGGCAGCAAATGGGTCACTGCGCCGAAAACAACGGTGTTCAGCGTCATGACGTTGCCCATGCGCGTTTTGGCCATTTCAGTGAAGGGCAGCCCGAGATAAAGGTTCGTGGGCGTTTGTTTCACCAGCGTTTCATCAACGAGCAGGACCCCGTTGGGTTTCAGACTGCGATAATAGTTGTTGCACGCTTCCTGGCTCAAAGCCACCAGGAGGTCCAGGCTTTCGGTTTTCGGATAGCTGATGGGCGAAGAACTGATGACCAGATCCGAGCGGCTCGAGCCTCCACGGGCCTCTGGCCCGTAGCTTTGCGTTTGGGTGACGTAGTAATCCTGGCCGATGGCTAGGCCGTAGCCCAGGATTTTGCCCAGGGTGATGATGCCCTGACCGCCGGTGCCGGAAAGCCGCAGTTCAAACCGGTTGAGTTCTATGGGGTTTTTCATTGCTCCTGCCCCCGTATTTGCCGGCTCATCTCCAGATAACGTTCTTCAAGGCCGGGTTCGGTTCTGTCCATGAACACGCCGATGGGAAAGCGGTCGATGCGTTTGTGTTCAGGGAGTTTTTCATAGGCTTCCAGGTCTATGCTTTTCTTTTTCAGGGCGTCGTACATCTCCACAATGCTTTTGAATTTGTTTTTCCGGCCGTATTGCGTATGGCAGGGGCTGAAGATCTCCACCAGATTAAAACCGGGGCGTTCAATGGCCGCGGTAATGAGCCGGTCCATGAGCTTGGCATGGAAGGATGTTGCCCGTCCCACGAAACTGGCGCCGGAAGTTTTTGCCATTTGCGCGATATCAAAAGATTTTTCCAGTTGCCCAAAGGGCGTGGTCATGGAGAAGGCTCCATAGGGAGTGGTGGATGAACACTGCCCCCCGGTCATTCCGTAGATATTGTTGTTCAGGATCAGCGTGGTCAGGCCTATGTTGCGGCGGGCGGCGTGGATAAGGTGGTTGCCGCCGATGGAAAGGGCGTCGCCGTCGCCCATCATGACGATGACCTTGAGTTTGGGATTCGACATCTTGATGCCCGTGGCGAAGGTCAAGGCGCGCCCATGAGTCGCATGCACGGTATTGAAATCCACATAGACGGCCATACGCCCCGAGCAGCCGATGCCGGCCACCACCACCACTTCATCTTTGGAAAGCCCCAGTGAATGCACGCTACGGATCAGGGAGCCAAGGACTATGCCGTGGCCGCAGCCGGGGCAGAGCACGTGGGGGAATTTTTTGTTGTGCCGCAAATAGTGATGAATAAGCTGGGTTATTTCAGACATGCCGCCCCCGCTATATTTGTGAAATTGATTTTAAGATCTGGGAAGGCGTGATGATTTGTCCGTCAACGCGGTTGATGGTCCGCACTCTCGTCCGGCCGTTGTTGACCCGTTTCACCTCGCGTGAGATTTGTCCCATATTCATTTCCGGCACGATGATGCATGTGCAACTGCGGCTGAGCTTGTCCACAGGCGAGCGGGGGAAGGGGAAAAGGGTCTTGAGGTGCAGCAGTCCCGCCTTGATGCCCTGCTTGCGCGCTTGAATGACGGCGAGATGAGCGGATCGCGCTACGCTTCCGTAGGCCACGATGCCGATTTCGGCAGTTTTGGTATAGAGTTCCTCGGCAAGCATGATGTCCGGGAAGTAGTTGTCTATTTTGCGGAATTGACGGTAGATAGCCGCTTCCACCTCTTCGGGCCGTTGGGTGGGGTAGCCCATGACGTCATGGGTCAGGCCCGTGTAATGGATGCGGTAGCCGGACCCGATGGGCGGCATGGGCGTCACGCCGCGCATGGTTTCCTCATAAGGCTTGAACCATTCCGGGGGCACCGACGGAACAACGCGGGAGTAGACTTCGAAGTCCCGTGGTTCGGGCAGGGTGATTTTTTCCCGCGTATGGGCCGTAACCTCGTCCAGCAGCAGGATTACCGGAGTGCGGTATTTTTCCGCGAAGTTAAAGGCCATGATGGTCATTTCCATGCATTCCTGCACGGTGGAGGCCGAAAGCACGATGATGGAATGGTCGCCGTGCGTGCCCCATCGCGCCTGCTGCACATCGCCTTGCGAGGGGCTTGTCGGCAGTCCGGTGCTGGGACCGCCGCGCATCACGTTCACAATGACCAGGGGCGCTTCCACCATGCAGGCATACCCGATATGTTCCTGCATGAGAGAAAAACCAGGTCCCGAGGTGGCGGTCATGGCTTTGCGCCCCGTAAGGGATGCGCCGATCACGGCCCCAAGGCTGGCGATTTCATCTTCCATCTGGATAAAAACGCCGTCTTCCAGGCGGGGCAGCCGCTGAGCCATGCTTTCCATGATTTCGCTTGAGGGCGTGATGGGGTAGCCGGCGAAAAAGGAGCATCCCGCGAGCAGGGCTCCTTCCACAACAGCTTCATTGCCAAGGGCGAAAAGTTCGGTCTTTTTCTTTCGTGAATTGACTACCGTCATGACGTACCGCCGTTTTGTTGCGGTTGCATAGGAACCGGAGGCTGATCATCACTGTCCTTTGGAAGCACCACAATGGCGAAATCCGGACAGTGCAATTCGCAAAAGCCGCAGTTTATGCATTCGGACTCCTTGGTCACCACGGCTTTTCCCGTGGCGTCGATGACGAACACATTGGAAGGACAAAAGGCTGCGCATAGACCGCACCCCTTGCACCAGTCGGGATAGATGAAAATCTTTGTCTGGCCTTTTTTCTTTTTGGTCATGATGGTGTCGGGGTAAAAGTTTTCGGCTTTGCACTCCGCAATACGGAGACACGGGACAATGAATGGGATTGCATTGTTACGTCATTGTTGCGGTAAAGGCAACGGGTTCATGTTGTACACGTTTAACTCATATTATTAACAATGGAAAAAGAACCCGGCAAGTGCGATCGCAAAGAATAGAGGAAAAGTCTGCTTGTTGTTGTGGACAGACCAGCAGAAAGTTGTAGAAAAACACAAGGGCGGATCAACATGGGGACTTCACACCGCATGTATTAGAGCATCTCACGCTTGAAAAGCGCTAGATGCTCTTATGCATTTCCCTG
>CAZFCK010000117.1:0-14604 GCA_964517355.1 uncultured Desulfovibrionaceae bacterium
AGGGGTGGTTCAAAAACTGTGGCTATGGACTATCTCAAACGTGACTTGCTCTAATCTTCATCATAGCAAATAGACACCATATTGCTCCTGGCATTGTTCGAAGCTTGGTAATTCCTCCAGCTATGTAGAGAGGGGTACCTTGCGCCGACACCATGAACAGAAAACGGTATAAACAGATAAAGGCCCTGTTGATCCATCCAGGATCAACAGGGCCTTTATCTGTTTCTGGGGAAATGTTTATGGAAAAAATCTCCTCAGAATTATTCCATTCAAGTGGTCATTGATTGACCTGACGGCGCCTATTCTGAAAGTAAGCGTTTCGGAACGCGGTATAAGGATCAATGGCGGCGTCGCGCAAGGCATCGTAAGCGTCGATTCTGTCCGCAGTGGCCGTGAAGGTACGCGCTCCGGCAGCGGTCCAGTACCACCACCAGGGATTTTCATAGTTCAGATACCAGGGGTCAATGTAGGTGAGGGGGTCACAGAGGATATCCACCCCCTGCCCGATTGAATCGCGAACCGAACTCGGTCCATAGATGGGCCAGACTATGTAAAAACCGTCGCCTACGCCCCAAGCGCCCAAGGTCTGTCCAAAATCTTCGGGCGGGGTTTCCGCTGCGGCTTTCTTGTATTCGGTGATATCCATGACGCCCAAACCGCCGAACAAGGTATTGCCCAAGAAACGGGACATCTCCACGCCTGCGGCCGTAACTTTGCCTTGGAGCAAATTATTAATGAAACGAATGGGAAACTTAAGATTGTAGAAAAAATTCAAGACGCCCTGCCGCACTGGTTGAGGCACAACGTAATTATATCCCTGCCCCAAGGGGCGCAAAACAAAATGATACAGACCGTCATTGAAATAGAACCAAAAAACGTTCCAGGGCTTAATGGGATCAGCGATGCTCACACCGCCTTCATCACCATAGTCGTCATCGAAATCTCCCCGGTAATAGGCGGTATTTTTGGATAGCCCCTCCTGGACCTGCTTTCTTGATCTCTCAATAGCCGGGTCAACGGAGACCTCACTCTCAAGGGCGACCTCGTCTCCGGCGCTGAGTCCGAGGTGTTCCTGCCGAAAAAAACGGCTCATGTCCGCAACACGGCCAGGGGCGTGGGAGCAGGCGGCAGAACAGGCCAACAGCAGAAAACAGCAGGCAAGTGTCAGTTTATGGCGTACATGAGCATGCATATGCATTTACTCCCCCGCGGCTCATCAGGAAGCTTCCAGAACGAGCTGCCGCTCTTGGTTGCAGTAACTTTTTTTCGCACAGCCTCAATGAGGTCTTCGGGCTTGCCGTTAACCATGATATCCATAAATTGTGTACGATAGTTTTTGACCAGGCTCACGCCCTCAATAACAACATCATACACCTTCCAACCCTGGTTGGTCTGCGTCATGCGGTAGGCTATGGGAATTTGTTTGTTCTCTTGCACGATCAGGGTCTGCACTTCCTCGTTGCCTGAACTGCTCTTGCGCACGTCGCCGTAGATCACGCGTTCATTGTTATATGACTGAATGCGGTCCAGGTACTTATCCCCGAGAAGTTCAGAGAAAAGCTGGATGAACGTGTCTTGTTGCTCAGGGCTGAACCGTTTCCAATGCAAGCCGACCGCCCGGGCGGAAAGCTCGTCAAAGGCGAAAATTTTATCGATAATCCGGACCAGCTCCTCCCGCTGTTGCTGATACTCGGGAGTGCCCTCTTCAGTTTTATTCTTCAATACTTGAAGCAAGTCGCTTATGGTGGATTCCAGAGTCTCTTGCGCCGCAGCGGCAATAAGATGCTGGGGCATGGCAAGAACCGAAAGAAGCGCCAAGGCACACACTAACTTTTTCATAAAAATTGCTCCAAGTATGCAAGCGTATTAGTAATACTGATAAAACAAAATGGGTCACATCTTGTTGCTTGAAGTCGAATAACGGCCGCCATCGCCCAAGAAGGTGATTGGACCCACCGGCGAATGCCGCGACAGTGCCACAATAACTCACACTGCTCTCCAATATCAATCCGACACGCCGCCAAACACATATTTACTGATCAAATTTTCCAGGTCAACAGCGGATTCAGTTTCCGAGATGGCGCCGCCGTCAGATATGGGCTCAGGATCTCCCCCAGGCGTCAATTTTATATATTTATCGCCTATAAGGCCGCTCGTCTTTACCGATGCTATCACATCCTGCTGCAGGACCACATTTTCGTTGATATTCATATGAACAACGGCAACGCCATATTCCTGATCCAAAGAAATATCCTTCACCGTGCCAACCTGTACGCCGGCAATTTCAACATTGGCGCCGACACGCAAACCGGCCACGGAAGAAAAGCGCGCTGAAACCGCATAGGTATCGCTACCGAAAAAATCGAGTTTACCCAATTTGAGAGTGAGATACGCCACGCATAGGATACAAATGAAAACAAAAATACCTACCCACGTTTCTCTGACATACTTTTGCATACCTCAGCCTTTCAATACTGAGAGCAACACAATGCGCAGCATTCTGTT
Source organism: uncultured Desulfovibrionaceae bacterium (assembly GCA_964517355.1). Classification (GTDB taxonomy): domain Bacteria; phylum Desulfobacterota; class Desulfovibrionia; order Desulfovibrionales; family Desulfovibrionaceae; genus CAZFCK01. The sequence continues at coordinate 2,506 of CAZFCK010000117.1, forward strand.
ACCCGGGATTTGCGGACGGCCCCGTTCGCGCAAAACGCGGCAGGGACCACGCGGCGAATGCCGCACGGGCAATATAATTGAAAACCCACTTCCCGTCCTGATCAATAGGAACCTGTATACTCACCTCGGAATGAAAAGGTGACACATTCTGCCTGCCGCAACGCTACCATGAACACTCTTCGGAAGGAACAAGAGAGTTGGTATGCTCTCCAGGCACGTTCGAAAAAGGCGACTCATTCGGCTTCCTGTCCAAAAACTGCCGCAGGTAGGCGTCTTCGGTGTTGCGCAACGTTTCAAGGCGTCCGTTAAAAGCCACAGTGCCGTCATGCAGTACCAACACATGGTCGGCAATGGCGAAGAGGCTTTGCAGATCATGACTCACCACGACAACAGTGACCCCGAAATGCTTGTTCATGTTTTTCAGCAACTCATCCATCAGGGCCGCATTGATGGGATCAAGCCCGGAAGTGGGTTCGTCGCATAAAAGAATGGGCGGATCCATCACCAAGGCTCTCGCAAGACCTGCACGTTTGCGCATACCGCCCGAAAGCTGCGCGGGATAAAACGCGCCGAATTTCTCCAGCCCCACAAGCCGCAACTTAAGCCGCACGACTTCGGCGATTGTTTCGGGATGCAGCTTGGTGTGCTCTTTGAGTGGCAATGCCACATTCTCAGCCAAAGTCAAAGAGCCCAGCAAGGCGCCGTCCTGAAACAGTACTCCCATCCGCCGGCGGATACAGCGGAAATCTTTCAGCGGAAGCTTGAAAATATCTTTGCCTCCAAGCAGAACACGTCCGGAAATGGGGCGTGAAAGCCCAAGAATATGCCGCAGCAGAGTGGACTTGCCGCTCCCGGACCCTCCCAGGATAACGGTGATGCCGCCTGCTGGAAGGGTTGCGTCAAGATCCTGGAGCACCACAAGCCCGGGATACCCGATTGTCAGGTTCTCCAGTTTGATATCCCAGGCCTTTTCCCTTGAGGATCTTTGCACGTAGTCGCTCCACAGCTTTACATCTGTAGCGTTGTCATCACGTAATCCGTTACCAATACCAAAACACAAGAAATTACGACTGCCGAAGTCGTGGAATTGCTCACTCCCTCCGGACCAACGCTATCCGTGCGCATATGGGTAAAAAAGCCCTGAAAACAGCACACGATGGAGACGACCAGGGCAAAGGCGATGGACTTGTAGAAACCGCCGAGGATATCCGTCAATTCCACGCTTGTATCAATGCGATTGAAATAAATTCCGGCGTTCATGTCCAACAACACAACACCTGAAAAATACCCGCCGAAAATTCCGATGACATCGAATAGGGCAGTGAGCAGTGGAAAACTGATGATGGAGGCGATGAGACGCGGCGTCACCAGATAGCCCATGGGGCGCATATCCATGACTTCAAGGGCGTCTATCTGATCCGAAATGCGCATAATCCCGATCTCGGCAGTCATGGCCGAACCGGCGCGTCCCGTGATCATAATGGCAGTGAGGACGGGCCCCAGCTCACGGATCAAAGACAAGGCCACAGCAGCACCCAGCAAACCTTCGGAGCCGAACTTGACGAGGGTGTAATACCCTTGCACGCCAAGCACCATGCCCGTGAAAACGCCTATCAGGGCAATAACGAACATGGATTTGACGCCAATAAAATATACTTGGTGCAAGACTTTTGAAAGCAACGTCCGGGAGGCGAAAAGGGGGGACAAGGTCTTCAGGCTGAAGATGGCGATGGCGCCCATCTCACTGATAAGAGAGAGAGTCAGGCTACCCAAATGTTGAAAGGGGCGCAGAAAGAATGGAAGACGTTCCCGAGAGTCTGTCTGCATTGATATCCTTATGGTCAATGACCATATAGTTCAGTGCGGTGTGTTACAATAGTTATTGAACAAACAACTCACATTTCGATGACAACTCCACGTAGTTGACCATAGATAACGATACGCAGCCCCGTGCATCATGCAGGGGCTGCGCATGCATCCTCATTGACTAAGGCAAAAACACAACAGCGGAAATGGTGGTTGTCCACACTCCTGCCTGGCCAGTGGTGACGCAGGGCTTGGAAGCGGAATTCACTATCTTGCCGCTCATCTGGTATATCTGGCGCCGTTCATCGTAAGCCGTGTCCGGATCAAACTCAATGCCCAGAGTCGTCGCCAACATTGTGGAAGCCAGATCTTCGGCGAAATCGCCGATTTCCAATTCGTCGGCGCCAAAAGCCGTGTGCTCGGAGATATAACCGTAATGCTCGTAATTAGCGGGGAAAGCCATACCTACCGCAGACCCCACGAGCCGGCCTTTTTCGTTGGTTGCGTTGCGCGCCATCACGCAAAACGTAATTTGGCCGGGTCGCAGCTCTTTTGTGCCGTCCTCAAGTGAAAGCAATTTACAGTTTGGAGGATATATACTTGATACATATACCAAATTGAGTTTTTCAATTTTAGCGTCACGCAGCGCCAACTCGAAAGACTGCAATTTGTTCTTGTGGCGGCCAATACCGCTGGTAAAAAAGGCCCTTGTGGGAACGAAAGACTGATGCATAGCAGCGTTACCTCGACAATGAAACGCGTTGGCGGCTCAATACGGAGCCGCTCGTCGGCAGTGCTTTCTCAAAAAAGCAAAGCAAAGAAACATTACGATACCGGTTTCTTGGATTTCAGCAGTGGCTTATCCACCCCCAAGGACTTCAGTACAGCTTTCATTTTTCTGGTGTCCATGGGTCTGCCCTGAAAAAGCACCTCAACACGATGCCAATAGCTGTTCTCACCACGTATGACCTTCACTTCTGATTGTAACCCCAGTGCGCGCACCTTATCTCGAAAACGCAAAGCGGCTTCGGGATCCTTCAAGGAGGCTATCTGGTAAACATAGTCATATCGCGTCTGGTCATTATCCTCTTCTGACTCTGGAAGCCGCTCAGACGTAGTGTCTGCCGGCGGGCTATCCTTGATCTGCGCCTTCGCCGGTTCCGAAGCAGACGCGGGAGACCGATGCCCCTTATCATTATCAGAGCCGCCAGCGGCAGCATCCTCGGGTTGGGGCGCCGCTTCAAGCACAGAAACAGGAGGTGCGCTTTGCTGTGCAGCGGCGGCCACCTCTTGAAAGTTGTTTTTCTTTTTTTCGGACTCGGCCAAGGGTGCGCTTTTGGTGACGGACGGCGCGGATGTTGCGGCTGGAACTTCCTGAACAGGATCTTCACGCAATTTATCCAGAAACGTCAACTCTTCTGGCCTAATAACGTCGTTTGCTTCCTTCTTCCTCTCGGGTTCGGGCATAATTTTCGCCAATTCAGGCACCGCCTCTTCAGGCTGATATCCCCGTCCCACCAGCACTCCGAAAATGAATACCCAGACAAGTCCCAAAAGGAGTATAGTGCCTAAGCCAAACAATCCTGTCAAGCTCAATTCCAGGCGATAGCGGCTCGGTTTGCCGTTTTTGTAGTCGTCTTTTTCAATTTCAAACTTCATCACCAGCACCTCTTCTTCCCCACCGGGCGTGTGAGCCACGGTGCAGCCGAGCCAACCGCACTTGCCTTACACAGTATGACCAGTCCAGGGTACACTATCACATCTGCTCGGGAGCAGTCACGCCGAGCAAGGTCAAACCGTTCCGGACAACCTGCGCAGCAGCCGTCAGCAGGAAAAGCCGAGCGCGCACGAGCGTTGCGTTCGAAGCGGCAAGCACCTGGTGCACGGTATAATAGCGATGAATCATGCTTGCCAAATCCTGCAGATAATAGCTGACAAAGTGAGGAGCCAATCCCAACGCCGCATTGGTCAGGACATCCGGAAACCGGGCCATGAGCTTGAGCAATTCCGCATCTTCAGGCGTATCCAACGCTTGCAGTTCCTCCGGGCTTGCCTGCGCAGCGGCCGGCAAGGCCTGTCCCCGTTCCTCGGCCTTACGTAGCAGGGAACATATGCGCGCGTGTGCGTACTGCACATAGTAAACGGGGTTCTCCATGCTTTGCTTCTTGACCAATTCCAAATCAAAATCCAAGGGGCTGTCGCTCTTGCGCGAAAGAAAAATAAAGCGAGCCGCGTCCGCTCCCACCTCGTGGATCACATCGGCCAACGTTTCAAAGGTGCCGGCGCGGGTGGACATCGCCACCTGCTCGCCCCCCCGCAAAAGATTCACCAATTGCACCAACACAGCCTGAAAATCATCAGGATTTTTGCCCAAGGCCGCGACGGCCGCTTTAAGACGGGGCACATACCCGTGATGGTCGGCCCCCCAGAGATCCACCAGCAAGGAATAACCCCGCCGGAATTTATTATCGTGATACGCGATATCGGAAGCGAGATACGTTAAAAATCCATTCGACTTGCGCAGAACACGGTCTTTATCGTCACCGAACTGGCTGCTTTTGAACCACAGCGCGCCTTCCTCTTCATAGGCAAGGCCCCGCTCCCGCAAAAAATCCAGGGTCTTCCGCACTTCTCCCGAATCCACCAGAGATTTTTCGGAAAACCAGACCTGATGCTCCACGCCGAAATCGCAAAGATCCTTTTTAATTCCATCGAGAATGTCCTGCATGGCGAAATCCTGACAAATCGCCAAGGCGCGTTCCTCGTCGTCGCCGCGCAAGGCATCGGCATGCAGTTCAAGGGCTCGTGCGGCTATGTCCTTAATGTAATCGCCCTTATAGCCATCTTCGGGAAATGTGCAGTTTCGCCCCATGAGTTCCTGGCAACGCGCCCAAACCGACGCTCCAAGCAACAGCATCTGCCGCCCGGCGTCGTTGATGTAATATTCCGTGCCCACGTCATAGCCGGAAACACGCAGGATGCGCGCCAGACTGTCTCCAATGGCCGCGCCACGGCCGTGACCAATATGCAGGGGGCCAGTGGGGTTGGCCGAAACGTATTCCACCTGCACCTTGCGGCCCTGCCCCACATCCTGGCGGCCATATGCATCCGCTTCTTCAAGGATCTGGTTCACAACCTTCTGCCAGAAGGACAGTTCCAGGGTAAAATTCAAGAAACCAGGACCGGCCACCTCCACGGCCTGCAAGCCCGCGCCGCGGGCCAAGGCCGCCTCGCGCAACTTTTCCGCCAAATCGCGCGGCTTGGTCTTCGCTTCTTTAGCCAGGACCATGGCGATATTACACGCAACGTCCCCGAATTGTTTATCACGAGGCGGTTCGACAAGAGCCTTGTCCGGCCACGTCAACCCCAACTCCCGGACAAGCCCTTGTAAAAGAGATTCGATGTAAGCTTCCGCGCGCATGTGCACATTTCCTTATAAAAAGAGAATCTAAAATTTGTCTAGGAAAAAAGACTGCCCAACACGGTTCAATCATCATTCCCGGCCGACAATGCGGCCGCCTGTTCCAAGGAACCGGCGTTGCGCACCTCCCATTCGTCTCCCTTGCCCGCCAAATTGGGTTTGAGCAATTTGGCCAGCACGGTTTTCGGCCCCACTTCGCACCACCAGCGTACGCCGGCCCGCCACTGGGCCTCAACGGTCGCGATCCACTGTACCGAAGATGTCATCTGTCCCTTCATCTCCCGCAAAATCGCGTCGCCTTCCTGCATGGCCTGAGCGCAAGTGTTCATATACAGAGGGTAGCGCGCCTTGTTCCAGACGAGTTTGCCCATATAACAGGCAAGCTCCCGTGCCGCCGTCTCCATCATCGGCGAATGGAACGCGCCGCTGACAGCCAGGCGGATCATGCGCCCTTTGTGTTCCTTGACCAAGGGCTCGGCCGCCGCCACGGCTTCGGCCCGCCCGCTGATCACATACTGGGCCGGAGAATTGTAGTTGGCCACGACCAACATGGCGCCGCTCTTTTCCCCGGCGTTGCGCACAACGTCTACAACCTGGGGCAGATCCAACTTGAGCAATGCGGCCATGGCGCCTTTGCCTTCAGGATCCGCTTCGGCCATAAGCCGTCCCCGAAGCGAAACCAATTCCAAAACATGCTGCAAGGACAAGACTTCAGCCGCGGCCAGGGCGCTATATTCCCCCAGGCTATGCCCGGCCATACACAACTGGGGGCATCTGCTCCGCAAACTCCCTGCAAGATGCATCCAAAAACTCACGTTGACAACCGTGAGCGCCGGCTGCAAATATCGCGTCTCCGACATGGCCGCATCATCGCCGTCCCAGTATATTTCCCGAAGCCGCGCACCACATATGGCTTCGGCTTTTTTCCATAAGTCCATCGCTTCCTTGGAGGCTTCGGCAAGGTCGCGCCCCATGCCGCTTTCCTGGGAGCCTTGCCCCGGAAAAAGCACGGCGCAAGCGGTAGAGTGTTGTTCTGTCATAATCTGGCTCCTTTGGATATGATTGCGCCTTGATATTTGCTTGGCTGGCTGTGGTATGGCAAGAAACTTTTTTTATCAACCGAAAAACTCGGCGGGCGCTGGCCCGCCTCATAGAGCATCATGCCCCGGCTTGCAACTCCCCCACCCACGCCCCGCTCCGTACGTGACGCCTGCGCGCAGTTGGCGCTGCCGTGCGACGACAACCTTGCGGAAAAATTAACTCATTACCTCAGCATGTTACAAAAATGGAACATGCGCATGAATCTCGTAGGGCCGCTGCATTGGCAACGCATGCTGGCCGAGCTGGCGGCCGACAGCTGGCATTTGGCCGATTTTCTGCGAACACTGCCCCTCCCCGGCGCCCCCCGCTGCATGGATCTCGGTGCGGGGGCGGGCCTTCCGGGCATCCCCTTGCGCATGCTGTGGCAACAGGGGAGCTACACACTGGTGGAAGTTCGCGCCAAACGCGCCATGTTCATGCAGCAGGCTTTGGCCAACCTGCGACTGCCCGGGGTGGCCGTTTTCGAGGGACGCGCCGAAGAGGCCCTGGCGCGTGAGGCGCCTTTGGACCTCATCGTCAGCCGCGCATTCATGCCCTGGCTCCGGCTGCTCGAACTGGTTACGCCGTTTTGCGCGGCAAACGGTTTCGTGGTGTTCATGGCCAATGACCCACCCCCATCATCCTTACCGCAAGGATGGCTGCTGCACTCTCAAAAAGCTTACACTGCCGGAGGGAAGCAACGTCACTTCTGGGCCATTGCCGCCGCAGGCTGAAAATGACACGCTTGTCATTTCGCTGCAACTCTTCTAGTGTCCTCTTTATACTATCTTGGTCAGGTTCCAAGGGAACAATCTCGTAAACGAGGTTTTCCCCATAGAAAAACCCGCCGCCAGGCAGCCACCGCATCGATATTTGGAAAAAGGAGCCGGGGGGAACCTTTTTTCAACACGGCACCTGTCCGGCTTGTTGTCATGCGCCTTCAGGAAAGCGTCGGCAGGGCTGAGGTTTCCACCGGAAAAAACATCTCCGCAGGTCGTTACAGCAACCCGCACGAGGTCCATGCCTACCTTGCCCACACCCATCTCAATAGTCACACCGCGCACCGAACCCCGCTTGCGCAGGGACATAGGCCCGTTGATGCTGTGCCTTGCGTTGCCGTTTGTTCTCGGAATAGGTTTACACCTGCTGGACTATCCCAAATGGGACGAGGCCCGGTTCCGCGTTTCCGGCGAATATATCCAAGCCACCCACGACGCCTATCACTGGCTTGCAGGAGCCTTGGACATAGGCAAGGCAACGGGCACCCCTTTGGCGCTTCTGGTTCGGGCACTGCATCGCATGACCGGCGCCCCGTTAGGCGATGTCGCCTTTTTCTCTCCCATGTTCACGGCGGGCCTGGCCGGCAGCGTGGTGGCGCTCTTGGCCTGGACATTGGGAAGCCTGGAAGCGGGGCTGCTGGCCGGAGTGTTTACCGTTGCCGCCCCCGGTTTTTTTTATCGCACAAGACTCGGCTATTACGACACGGACATGGTGACGCTGCTGTTGCCCCTCCTGCTTTGCTGGGGAATGGCGCATTGGATGCGCCCATGTCTGCATGCGGACTGGTGGACCGGCTTGCGCGCCTTACGAAAACACGTTGCGCCGGACGCAGCCCAGCCACGCTTTCTCAAGCCAACAACCGCGCTGTCGCTCCTGCTCTTTGGCGTCTTCGCACGCTATTGCGGCGCTTGGCACGAGCATATCCATATCTTCGGCATGCTGCTCTACTGCATGGCCCTGATCATGGTTCTTCTCCTGTCCCGCCCCGGGACAAAGGGGTATCTGCTGTTGGGGCTCAGCATCTTCGGATTGAGCGCCCATATGGGAAATCCGGGGCTCGGCGCGGCAATCGCCGTCATCGCGCTTATCTGCACTGCGCGGCCAAGTCTGCGCTCCCGCTTGCATACCCTCTGGCCGGCAGCCCTATTGGCGGGAGCGGTGTTGCTTTTCGCCGGACTGCCCCAGGAACTATGGCATGGCGGCCGGATGCTGTTGGATAATTACCTGAAGCAGGAAACACAGGCCTCCACAGATGCGGACACGTCCGCAAACGTACCGCCCCAAACGCCGGGGAGGATTGCCGTCTCCTACCCGTCCGTAGTGCAAAGCATTGTGGAAGCCCAGAATATAGATATCAACAACCTGCTGGTTCGCGTCCATCCCGTGCGCTGGTTGGGGATCCTTGGACTGTGCGGTTTCGTAGGCCTCCTTTTCATCAACCCGCTTTCCTTTTTTCTTCTGCCCCTATTCATCTTGGGGCTCTCCTCGGTCGCGCTCGGGGGGCGCATGTCCATGTTCGCCGCCCCTATCGCCGGGTTGGGGCTGGCCCTGCCCTTATGCATGCTGGGACGAATCTCGCTCGATTTCCTTCCGCAGGGCTCCTCGCAGTGGAAGCGTCCCATTCTGGTGAGCTGCATGCTGCTGCTCAGTATCGCTGTCATCATCCCCCCCACGCGCATCTACGCCCTTCTCGTACCGACTCCCGTCCTGGACAAAGCCCATGCCCAAGCCCTGCTGCACCTGCGCGAAATCGCGCCGGAAGACGCGACCGTCTGGACATGGTGGGACTGGGGGTACCCCACGCAGTATTACTCCCGACGCCGCAGCTTTGCCGACGGAGGACGCCAACAGGGGCATCATGTGTTCACCCTGGGGCTGGTGATGCAGACCCCCTCAGCCCTCCAGGCCGCGCAAGTCATAAAATTCAGTGCGCTCCAGAACAACGAACCCTGGACGCTATGGAATACGCAGCCGGCCGATCAGGTGCAATTTTTTCTCAACACATTGAAAACTCAGAATTTCCATTTTCCTACTCCCAAGAAGCAATACCTGGTGGTAAGCATCGATAATTTTCGGCTCATGCATTGGATAAGCTATTACGGCTCCTGGGATCTGGTGCGACGCCAAGGGCATCACGCGCGGGTCGTCCGGCTTTCCCAAACGTTCGACCTTGATTATGAGGCTGGAACCATAACCTTTCCCGCCGACGGCAACACGATGCAGCTAAGTTCCATGGATGTCATTTTCGAAAATGAATTGCATCATTATGATTATCCGAATAATCGCCAGGAACGCCATCTTGTTCTCGAAGACAGCGGAGAGCACTTTTTTCTCATGAACTCGGCAGCCTATAGGAGTCAGGCCGTGCAACTACTGCTCTGCGCCCCTGATGACAAAACTGTTGCCCGGAACTTCAAACTTGTCCACAATGGCTTTCCAAGCGTAAGAATTTACGAGGTCCGCTAAATGCGCAAATTGCTCGATCAACTCTCACCCATGAAGTCCGTACCGGACGGAAAAAGAAAAAAGATTCTGATTGTTGAAGATAGCAAGATAATCTCCCTCTATATGAAGCGCAGCTTGGAAGAGAGTCATAACTTCGCTATAATCCAAAGCTATTCCATGGCGGAAACGCGCGCGATTCTCGATTCCGGGGAACACGACTTTTTCGCCGCCGTGCTTGATCTCAATCTCCCGGACGCGGCCGACGGCCAGGTGGTCGATCTTGTCCTGGCTTTCGGCATTCCTTCCATTGTGTTCACTTCGCTCATCGACCAAAAACTCAGACTGCAGATCGAGGCAAAGGGCGTGGTCGATTACGTGCTTAAAAGCCAAGACGCCGTAAGGCAAGTAACGGACTTGCTCGTGCGGCTGGAGAAGAACCAGCATCTGAAAATCCTCGTGGTGGAGGACTCCAGTCTGTTACGCCATATGACGACATCGTTTCTCGAACGTTTCGGATTTATAGTTCTCGAAGCGGCAAATGGAGCGGATGCCCTTGAAATATTGGAGCAGGAGCGCGATATCCCCCTTGTCATCACTGATTATGAAATGCCGAAAATGAACGGCTTCGAACTAATCGGAAGAATCCGTGCGCAATGGAGTAAAAACGAGCTGGTTATCATCGGCATATCCTCCCACGAAAACGACCTGCTCTCCGCGCGGCTCATCAAGGCAGGGGCGAATGATTTTCTGGCCAAACCCTTCCAACGTGAAGAACTCTACACACGCATAGTACAAAATCTTGAAACACTTGAATATATAAAGCAAATTAAAGATTCCCTGACAACCATACGCGCCATGCATTCACGCATGAAACGGGATTTGGAGGCTGCCGCCCAATTGCAGCAAAGCCTGCTGCCGCAGGAACTGCCGGAAATCCCAGGTGTCAGGGTGGCCAGCATCTTTGTCCCGTGCGACGAACTGGCCGGCGATACGTATAATATTTTCAGATTGGATGAGACTCATATGGGGATCTTTGTCGTGGATGTGAGCGGACACGGCGTCCCGGCGGCGTTGCTCTCCGTTACGCTCAGCCGCCTGCTCTGGCCTGACGTCTCACCATCGACAATCCTTTTGGAGGATACCGATAACGGTCAGGGCAAAATCGTCCCTCCATGCGATGTATGCAAACTGCTCAACAAGCAGTTTCCGATGAACCCCGACAATTTTCAATATTTCACCTTTGTCTATGGCATATTGGACATAACAAGCGGCACCTTCATCTACGCCAACGCCGGCCATCCCGGACCGATCCGCGTGCGCCCCGGACATAAGCCTCAGGACACCAAGCCATTGAACATGGCCATTGGCTTTGTTCCGAACACCGTGTTTTGCCAGGAAGAAATCATTCTACACCCAGGAGACAGACTCTATTTTTACACGGATGGCATCGTGGAGGCGAAAAACATGGCCGGCGAAGAATTCGGTACCGAACGCCTGTGCGCCACATTGCAGGCCCATTGTGCGGAACCTCTTGAAGCTTCGTTACAAAAAGTCTATTCTCTGGTCGAAGAATGGAATGTGGATTTTTTTCACGACGACGTCACCATGTGCGCCGTGGAATACATCTCAACAAAACAGCTGCCCAAACATACCTCGGTATAATCATAGAACCTCATGTCACCTTCTAACGACGCACCACAGGCCAATCATGGGCTCCGGCCACACACGCCGACCTTTCATTTGCACACAACGGCCTCGTCTCATTCCTGCCGTACGCTGACCAGAGCCGCATTACGCATTATTTCCGACAATATAAGAGATGAAGAATTACTATATTTCTTCGACCTGGCACTATTCGAGGCATGCACCAACGTTGCCCGTCACGCATATGGTCAGAACGCTCCGGGCGAGCTGCATCTCACCCTGACCATAACGCCGGGAAAAGATTTGCAGATCACCGTCACCGACTTTGGCAAAGGTTTTACGACATGGCCCGTTACGATCAGCAATGCCGATCCTCAAGCCGAATGCGGCAGAGGCTTGTATATGATATCCCAAATCGCCGATTCTCTCTCCATTACCCGTGAAGAAGGCGCCACCAAAGTACACTTCACGATCAATTTAAGGGACGATCAATGGATTGCATACGAATAGAGCAGGCCGGAGACATTGTGGTCTTTACCGCGCCTGCCGAGATCAGCGTGGAATGTTCGCATTCATTTAAAAATGACGTTAATAACTACTTTGAAAACAACGTATTCAAATCTGCTGTATTCGATATATCCGCATTACAAGGCATAAACAGTTGTGGAATAGGTCTCATGGTGACTTTGCAAACAAAATGCATGAGTCTGGGATGCATGTTTTACCTCTGCAACCCCACAACTAATGTGACAAAGACGCTCGAACTTGTGCAATTGAAAAATTTTTTCAATATCGTCGAGGAAATTGATGAAATCCCCGGGTATGGTCTTTCCTTCTGTTAACCGCTTTTCATCATGGAGCAGGACTCTTCTCTAGAGCATCTCACGCTTGAAAAGCGCTAGATGCTCTTATGCATTTCCCTG
>CAZFCK010000118.1:0-14547 GCA_964517355.1 uncultured Desulfovibrionaceae bacterium
GTTCCAGGGAAATGCATAAGAGCATCTAGCGCTTTTCAAGCGTGAGATGCTCTATACTTTGTCGCCAGACAAGCACACTTGTAACACATTTGAATTTATAGGTATTTCCGCCAAAAAGTCTTTGGAAACTTCAGCCCTTGGGCGCGGTCGTATCGCGCCTTAGGGATGAAGATAGCAGCGCTGGGGGTCCGGGGGGAGAACATTTCCCCAGAAAGGTTTCCCCCCGGAACAATAGCGCTATTGACTTATGCGCTGCATGGCGTCGATTCGCCAAGTGGATTGAGGATCGTTGGAATTTTTGATGAATTTCCACAACTCACGCACTTCCTGCGGGGGCGCGGCGCCCTCGAACTGCATCAGGGAGGCGAAAACGACATCGGCGTATGAAACGCCTCCTTGCGTGCCCCCCTTTTCAATACCCGCTTCCACGAACAACACCTGCGGCGGATTGCGCTTTTGGGCCACCCGGCTTTTCAGCGACTTGAACAAAGCGGGAGTCGTAAATTGCTCCACGTCCTCCCAGTCGCTCAAGGCGATGGATTCGTGCATCCGCGCATAAACCACCTTGGCGCCTTGCAGCAGATCCGTGGTATCGAACCCCACTGCGGACGACGCCGGAGTGGGGGGCAAATTCCTACTCAAATCCGGCCCCAGCCCCGCCCCTTCTTCCGTATCGCCTGTTGGCGGCGCAGGAGGGCGCTCGGAGGAGTGCGCCTCTTTGTCTTTGCCTGGGGAAGATCCCAAATAATCCCACGTCTGTTGCGCGCGGCGATAGGCCTCGCTGTCGCGCCCCGGACCGGGTACGTCGTCCTCTGAACGAGGAATGTCCTGGGAATCGTGGTGGTTCCGCTCATCGTTCCTCGTGCGCGAACGCATGAGGAGATACACGCCGATGCCGAACACCACGCCCAGGAACGCATAATCCCCGGTCGTCAATCCGGTGAACGGCGCGCCGCGCAACAGGGCGTCGATAAGCCCGCCACCTGCTGCCTCCTGCTGCGCCACACCAGGAACCGCCTTTTGCAGGGCGAACGCATCGCCCGCCAAAAAACCGCAAACCCCCGCCCCGCACGACACGCTGCTGAGAAAGAACATGGTACCTCTTATGATATCAGTCCCAAATTACGCAATAAATGGATAAAAAGCTGCCTATCTATAGGTTTGGGAATATACGATGTAGCCCCGCCCTTGTAATAGGCTTCCACAACGTTTTTAGGATCGTCAAGGGCCGTGGTCATGACAACCTTGACCTCGTTGTTGCCCCGCAATCCTTGCTCTTTTTCTATGATGCGAATCTTTTTAAGAGCCTCTTGCCCGTCCATTTCGGGCATCATGATGTCCATGCATATAAGGTCGTAGGGCTGCCCCATGTCCAGGGCGGCCTTGAAGGCGTCGACAGCCTCCCTACCGTTGACCGCTATATCGCACTCCCCGTGGGGGCTGAGAATAGTCTGCATGAGCTTGCGGCTTGTGAAATCGTCTTCAACAATTAACACCTTCATGGACGCCTCCCATAAGAACGGCTATCTCCCCGGACAAGACAATTTGCCCGGAACGATCCTATGGTATACAAAGTTTTCCATCAAGGGAAGCAACTTAGCCTGAGCCGATGGTTCTCTCCCCTTACGGGCCCTGCCCTGGCACCTTAAACACGCATCATTTTGAAACCATATTGAAAAATTTATTTTCTGCCAAGGACAAAGAGCCGGTCTCCGCCTTGCCCGGCATCACCGAACAACGTGTTCTGGAACGTATCGAGGCTCGCCTGACCATAGGCGCCTGGTGCGTGGGCGCGGTTTCCGGGCTGGTACGCGCCTATCATCTGGATGAAAACATTCTGCTCTGGATGCTCGCCGGTCTTTTCCTGGTTCTCGCCGGAGGCGCGGCCGGCTGCTTTCTGGGCGTTCTCGGCCATTATCTGCGGCGCATCGCCTCCACATACCCGGAAAACGGGCCGGAACTGCTGGCAAGCCTGGCCCTGGGCTCAGGCAGCGGCAGTTTTCTGGGCGCGGTCGCCGCCGTTGTCGGCGGATACTGGAAAGCCGTTCCCTGGTGCGCGGCAGGTGGCGCGCTGCTCCTCTGCCTGGCCTTTGCGCTCACAGGCGACCTGGTGCGCGTGATCATGCGCATGCTGGCCTGGGACAGCCGCGCCGTGCGCCGGAGCAAACGCTCAACGCACGATTGAGGAGCAGTTCCGAACCCAACAAATATACGCCGGGGGGAACCCCGATACAAAAAGTCCCCCCCGTGCTTGCCGCAATATGAATTCATATCGCGTTTATAACGTGCGTCTCGATTCCGGAAATCGTTCCCGGTAAAGCCGCTCCAATGGCGCGGGCATCATTCCTTGTCAAAACGAAACTCTTCGTCTTTCTTCTCCTTTGTCCTTCCGGAATCAGGAGCGCGGCGCTCTTCACGCCGCATAACGCGGTGGGCGGACAAACGCGGCCCGCGCCACGCGCCGCCCTGGCTGAAACACTCCCACCCCCAGCGCAACCAGGACAAGAGCGAAACCGCCAGCCACAGCGACCAGACCAGCATGACCACCCGGAATATCCACATGGGGGCGCTATAGACCACGGGCCGGGGCAAAAGGTCCGCCACCCGGTCCTGCGTCCACACCAGATTGAACGCATAGGAATTATTGCCCGCCACCTGCATGGAAGGCACGCCGAGCAAACCGCGCTCCACCGCCGTGTACAGGGCGATCAACCCACCGCCCACAATGACCACAAGCAACAGTTGCGTCACGTCGAAGCCGAACCACCCTTGCGCGGCGTAATGCTCCCGTCGCAAACCCAAAAGCGGCAGCCAGGCCACGGCCAGCAGCGCCGGCCCGGGCTGGAGCTGCGAAAGCCCCACCGCCAGGAGGAACCACTGCCAATGCTTGAGCGGCGCCCAGGGCAGAAAACCCAATCCCAAAGCGAAGACAACCGCGGCGAAGAGGTAGGTCCAATACGTCACCGCGGGACCGAGCAGCGGCCCCCCGCGCGTCAGCAGCAACCAGCGGTCGCGGGGCATTTCCAGACGCAGCTCGGCATTGACCGCGGGATACCGCAGGTCCACATTCGGGGGACGGACCACATTTTGCGTGTCGCGTTGCTGCCGCCAGCGCACCTCCACGGTCTGCCCCCCGGGCTGTACCGGAAACTCCACCTCTCCGGGCTTGCCCTGCACCAGGGGCAAATTCCTGCCGTTGGCCGTCAGCCCGGTCAATTCCGCGTCCGCAGGCAGCGCTATGGCGTGGCGCTCCCCCTTGCTGGCGCGAATGACCAGGGTCAGGGTGTTCTGGTCCAACCGCTGCCCCACCCGTTGTTCAAGCACGGCGCTCTCTATGGTCATGGACGCGCCGGGAGCGGCATGGGGGCGCGTGACCTCCACCGTGACCGTCTCACCGGGCCACGGCCGCCACGTGGGGCGCCATTCTCCGTTCGGTCCCAAAACCTCCACGGCGGGAATGCCTTGAATGTCGAGATGCCAGATATTCGACGGGCTCAGACGCCAACGCTCCACCCAGGGCACGTCCTCCGGCGCCCGCAACACGAGACGCCCGCTCTTTTCCAGCCTGGAACGCCAGCCGCGCTCGGTTTGCTGCGGCGACAACTGCACCACGGCGTCGCCATCCTCCACGCGCACGCCGTCGCTCAACACGGCTTCGCCGGCCATGAGGGGCACGCGCACGTGAATCGGTTCGCCCACGGGGCTCAATCTGCGCACACGGGTCAGAACCTCCCATTCCAGGCCCATCACGAATTCGCGCTCCACCTCCAGGAAAGGCGGAACACGATGCATTTCAAGAGGCTGTTGTTCTTCGGCCCGGGCCGTCTCTCCCTTGTTGCGCGCCAGGCGCAACGAGCCTTCGATCACGCCCGCGGGCCCCAAGCCCTGCACGTTCCAGCCCGGCGCCTCCACCCTGCCCATCTTGCTGGCCAGGGGCAGCGTGACCTGAAACGAAAGTCCGCGCGGCGCGGGGCCTTCAAGGGCCACCTGCCGCACTCCAGGCTCCAAAGCCACGTAGATGTCCTCGCCCCGGCGGAAAAGGTCGCGCCCCGCTTCGCCGTCAACCAGCACGCGCGCCGGCAGCCAGCGGTCCGAAACCCGCGGCAGAGGTATGGCGGTGCGCGCCGCCACATGCACCTCCGCTTCGATCCGCAACACCTTGGCGTCCAGAAAAAGCGCAAGCGAGGGACTGCTCACGCATTCCGGAAAACAGGGCTCAGGCTCCAGCAGCCGTTCGCGCAGCTGCTCCAACAGCGTTTGCGGCGGATACGACCAGGAATCCAATGAAGCGCCTCTTGCCGGCGCACCCGGATCGCCCCCTTTTTCCTGTGGCGGCAAAGCGGCCTCATGCTCCGGAAGGATGGGGGGCGGCCCCTCCTGCGTTGCGGAAGCGGCCAGCGGCGTGAACAGGCACAACACCAGCAGCGCCGCCGCGGCGGATGTCCCGGACACGGCGCTTTTTTCGGCCTTGCGTATTTCTTCCTTAAAAGGCCGGAGCCTGATCAGAGAGGCCAGCACCAGGGCCAGAAGAACCACCCGCGCAAAACACAGCACGGAGTTCAAGGCCGGAGAGAGCAGCACCAGGTTCATGGTTTCGCCCCTGGCCACCGGGCCGTTCCAGGTGAGATGCACGGTGCGCCAGCTCCAGCGCGGCAGCCCCGGACCCGTTTGCACAAGGGCGTCGGGGTCGTACATCAGCGCGTCCGCCTTTTCTTCCTGCACGTACATGTTTTTTCTGCGCGCCATGGACATGGACGCCGGCGCCTCGCTTTCAAGCAAGACTTCGTCGCTGCCCGCCCCCATGGGGGCGGGATACTCCTCCACGCGCGGCTGCGGGGGCGCGGTGCGCCACACCCGTTCCAACTGCGGATAGAGACCGGTGTTCACCTGCTGATACACAAAGGGCACCGCCACCAGAAGCATGGCCACGATGGTCGCGCCGTACAGCGTCAGCCCGAACCGGCGTCCTTTTTCCGCGGAGGCGAAACGTTTTCCGCTGGTGAAAAGCGTGTACAGCCCCAGGGCCGCCAAAAGCGGCAGCCACGACAACTGCGGCGCGCCGGGTTCCTGGTAGGCGATGGTCAGGAACACCAGCGCGGCGATTCCGGCCGGCAGACCGCGCAGTTTGACAATTGCCAGGACGATCACCAGGCAGAGAAAAATATCCAAAAGCGACCACGCGCCGATCCAGGAGGCCTCCACGCCGTCCATGCCCGTTGCCGCGAGCAGCCGCCAGCCCGGAGGCAGGTGCAGCACGGCGCTGACGCTGTCGCATTCCCTGTCCCACCCCCCGCTGGGGAGCGTGCCGGTGAACTCCTCGTAACGCGCTTCCGCGGTGAGTTGCAGGTTGCTCTGGCGCAATTCCACGCCCGGAAGCTCTTGCTCTCCCAGAAGAACAATGGGCTGATCCTTGCCTTGCAGGGTCACGCGCCCCAATACGCCTGGGGGCAGCATCGCCAGGTCCCAGTCGTTGCGGATGCGCCCTTCCATATGATCCCGCACCGTGAGTCCCCGGCCGTCGAAGTCCAGCCAGAATTCACGCATGAGATTCACCTCGTCGGGCGCGGCGTCCGGCGCGCCGCGATGCATGGCCTTGAAAACCACGGTGTTGCCCGGCTCCACGAGATACGTGGGAAATCCCTGCCAATCCTGCGGCATCTCCGTTGTCTGGGGATCGACGCCGGGTACGCCTTCAATCTCCACCACGCGCAGGGACTCGCGCGCCTCGAAGGCCCAAAATTCCCGTCCGTACTGCGTCGTCTCAAGCGTCAGGCTGTCTACCGGCCCCGCCATCCGCGACGTGACGCGCAGGTCGAAACGCCCCGGCCGGACCTGGACATACACGCCCCCTTGCGGCGCGAAGCCGAGCGGCAGGGGGCTCTGTACGGCAAGGGGCTCCGAGTCCGGCGGCAGCACCTTGTCCAGGGTCACGCGGCGCGCCCTCCCCGACACTTCCAGCCGCAGCAGCGTCACCACGCGCATGGGCAGGTCATCCTGCACAAGCCGGAATATGCGTACGGACAATCCGTCTTCCGGACGCTCTTCCACGGCCGCGTCGCTTTTGCCTGAAAGGCGCAGTTTGCCCCCGGGCGCGAGGTCCGGGTAGCTGTCCGGCCCGTCCGGGCGAATCAGGGAAACCAGGGCGCACGATTCCGGCAGCTGCAGCACCTCGGGAGGTTCGCGCCAGGGCAAAAAGCCCTCGATATGCCAGGCCCCCGGCTCGAGCAGCATGGAAGGCGCGCCGCCAATCTCCTGCACCAGCCCCGGCTTTCCTTCGAGCGACACGTCCTGGGGCCAGGCGCCTTCGGGCGCGGCGGCATAGGGCAGCTGCACGCGCCCCCGCGCATAGGCCTCCACGTCCATGGAAAATCGCGCGCCACCGTCCTGCATGCGCAAGGTCACGACCGAGGGAAACACGCACACCCGTGTTGCGGCGTCGTTTTCCAGGGCCGGACAAAACCGCTTTTCCTGGCCATGCAGCACCCACGTTTGCCAGGCGTGCAGGGGTTGCGGCACGTCCGCTTCCTGCAAGGCCGCCGCGGGGGCGCTACCGAACATCAACATGAGTATAACGGACAAACTGCATACGAGCATCGCCATGCGCCGCTCCTCCTCGGGTTGCCGTGCAGGTTGCCGGATGCAACCAATTGCAGTACCTTCTGCAGCAATGGAGTTGACTGCCATGCAGACCTATCATAGTGGAACGGCAGCCGCTTGTCTCTCCATCATGCCGCATGTTGCGAACATTTTACAACACGTTATGCCGTAAGGATATCATGCCGCGTTCAATCGGCAAACCCGTCATCACCACCGAGAGGAGGCCTTTATGCGTATCACGGTGCACATAACGAAACAAAGCAAAACGCTGTTCCTCACCATCACGGCGCTCGCGGCCGCATTGCTCTTCGCCGCCGCGGCCCTGGCAACAACGCTCCCTGATCCGGCCAAAGGCTTCAACGATCTCAAGTGGGGGCAAGACATCACCGGCCTGGACGGTTTCAAAAAATACAGATCAAAAGGCAACGCCGCGTTCTACGTGCGGGCCGACGATCCTTTCACCATCTATAACACAAAGATGCCCCGCGTCATCTACGGCACTATCGGCGGCAAACTTTTCGCCGCGTACGTGATTCTGGACGACTCCTTCATCTACAAGAAACTTGAAGGCGACCTGACCCGCCTTTACGGCGCCCCGGTAAGCAAATCCAACGCCAATGCGAACGTGATGCAATGGCAATCCGGAGACATCAAAATCAAACTCAAATTCGAAAAGAACAACAAGCAATTCAAGCTGGGCTATTATTACCTGCCGCTTTCCAAGAACGTGAAAATGGCCAACATGGAAGCCGTGATGGACGCCATCTACAACAACGAATTGGAAAATTTCTGGATCAACGGCTCCCCCCTGCTGGAACAAAAGGACTAGGGCCCGTTACGTTTTGTTTTTCATGCAAAGGGGAAAACCTCCCGCAAGAGGTTCTTCCCCTCGCGAACTTTTTTCAAGGATCACTACGTGTGCGGCATCACTGCCATCCATGGCCCGCTCGCCACTCGCGAGGCCATTCAAAACGCTACCGACGCGCTTGTCCATCGCGGCCCGGACGCCCAGGGCCTGTGGATCGACACGGGCAACTCCCTGGCGTTGGGGCACAGAAGACTCGCGGTGCTCGACCTCTCCGAGGCGGGCAACCAGCCCATGCACAGCGCGGACGGCCGTTACGTCATTGTTTTCAACGGCGAAATCTACAACTTTCATGAATTGCGCACCCGCGCGCAGGCCAAAGGAATCCGGTTCAAGGGGCACTCGGACACCGAAGCCCTGTTGGAGCACATCGCTCTTTTCGGTCTGCAAGAGACTCTGGAGCGCAGTGTGGGCATGTTCGCTTTCGCCCTCTGGGACAAGCACGAAAAACGCCTGCGCATCGCGCGCGACCGCTTCGGCGAAAAGCCCCTGTATTACGGCTTCAACAGCGGAAGCTGGATAGCGGGTAGCGAACTCAAGGCCCTGGAAGCCGTGACCGGGGCTTCCTGGACCCTGGATCAGCGCGCCCTGGCCTTGTACCTGCGCTACACCTTCGTGCCCGCGCCCTACTCCATTTACGAAAACGTGCGCAAGCTCCCGCCCGCCCATTGGGCCGAGTTGCAGGCGCACGGCGGCGCCTCCCTGCATTGCTACTGGGATTTTTCCGAAGTGGTGCGCAAGGGGCAGCAACAGCCTTATGCCGGGGGGCTCGACGAGGCGGCCGAAGAACTCCGCGCTCTGCTCGATGAAAGCATACAGCTCCAGCGCGTGGCCGATGTCCCTGTCGGGGCGTTTCTTTCCGGAGGAATCGATTCCTCCACCATTGCCGCGCTCATGAAACGCCAGGGCGGCGAAGTCGTGACCTTTTCCATCGCCTTTCAGGAAAACGGCTACGATGAATCCAAATACGCCGCCGCTGTGGCCCGGCACCTGCAAACGCGCCACATCGAGCGCGCCGTCACCCCCCGGGACGCCATGGCCCTTGTCCCGGAGCTGCCCCGCATCTACGACGAGCCTTACGGCGACTCCAGCATGCTGCCCACCATCCTCGTCAGCCGCGTGGCGCGGGAACAAGTGACCGTGGCCCTCAGCGGCGACGCCGGGGACGAACTTTTCGGCGGCTACGGCCGCTACCATTCCCTGGCGCGCTGGTGGGAGCAGCGGCAGCGCGTGCCCAAACTGGAAAGCGGCCTGGGCGCTCCAGGATGCGCGGCGGCGGCCCACGCGGCCCACGCCCTGGGCATGCCCCACCTGGGGCAGCGATTCCGCAACCGCGCCACATGGTACGAGGACGGCGGACTGGAGGATTTCTACCAACGCCGGCGCAGCAAATGGTGGCACCCTTCGGACCTGCTGCGCCAGACGCCCGCCATGGACGATCCGCCGCCCCGCTTCGCGGCCTTCGGCTCCGGCCGCGAGAGCTGTTATCTTTACGCCATGGCCGTGGACACCATGACCTATCTGCCGGACGACATTCTTGTGAAGGTGGACCGCGCCGCCATGTCGTGCAGCCTGGAAACCCGCGTGCCTTTTCTGGATCACCGCGTGGCCGAATGGGCCTGGCGTCTGCCGGGCGAGCTGCGCATCACTCCCACGGAGACCAAGCGCGTTCTGCGCAAGGTCTTGTACAAGGAAGTGCCGCGGGAATTGCTGGAGCGTCCCAAAATGGGCTTCGGGTGTCCCGTGGGGGAATGGGTGCGCGGTCCGCTGCGCGACTGGGCCGAAGACCTGCTTTCCTCCGCGAGGCTGAAGCGCCACGGGCTGCTCAAGCCCAAACGCGCCAGAGACTTTTGGAAGCTGCACCGCGACGGGGTCATTGACCAGGGCTATCAGCTCTGGACCCTCTTGATGCTCCAGGCCTGGCTGGCGGAGCGCGAGTCCCGATGCGCATAACCACGGTCATTTCCCGGCTCAAAAGCGGCGGCGCGGAAAAGCGGCTCGTGGACCTGGCCCACTGGCTGTCCACCCACGGCCATGAGGTGACGCTGCTCACGCGCCACCCCCTGCGCCGGGATGCGGACTTTTACGACGTGCCGCCGCCCGTGCGCCTTGAGCGCGCCCCCCGGGAGGCGGCCATGGATTGCGGCTGGCGCGACCTCCGATGCCAGCGGGTGCGCCGCGCCGCGTGGCGCAAGGCTCTCCTGGGCACCTCCCCCGACGTGGTGGTCAGCTTCGGCGACACCACCAACGTGCACACGCTGCTGGCGCTGGAAAAAAGCCCTGTGCCCGTGGTGGTTTCTGAGCGCACGGATCCCCGCTTCCGCAAGGAGCTTTCCGCCCGCTGGCGGCTGCTGCGGCGGCTTGCCTATCCCAAGGCCGCGGCCGTGGTCATGGTTGCCGAGGACGCCCTGCCCTGGGCGCGCTCACGCTGGCCGCGCTGGAACGTGAGCTGCATCCCCAACCCGGTGCGCCCCGCGCCCCCTGTGGAGCGGCATCCTCCCCCGGCCTGGCAGCGCAAGCCCTGCATTGTTGCCATGGGACGCCTTGTGGAGTTGAAGGGCTTCGCCCCTCTCATGCGCTGCTTCGCCCGTCTGGCCGGCGATTTCCCGGAATGGCGGCTTTATATCGTGGGGGAAGGGCCGCAACGCGCCGCACTGGAAGAACTGCGCGACGCCCTGGGGCTGCATGAGCGCGCGCTGCTCCCCGGCGCCGTGAATCCGCCATGGGGCGTTTTGCACCATGCCGATGTCTTTGTACTCAGCTCCAGGCACGAAGGGTTTCCCAACGCCCTGTGCGAAGCCATGGCCTGCGGCGTGGCTTGCGTCAGCTACGATTGCCCCTCCGGGCCGAACCGCATCATCATCCATGGCGAAAACGGCCTGCTGGCGCCGGACCAGGATGAAACCGCGCTCACCGAGGCCCTGCGCCGCCTGCTTACGGACAACGCCTTGCGGCGGCGTCTGGGGCGGAGCGCGCCCCTCGTTACCGAACGCTACGAAACCGATACAGTGATGAACATGTGGCAAACGCTGCTGCGCACCGCGGCGGCCAAGAGACATAAATGAAAAAATTCCTGAAGACGTTTTATGAAATACTGGCCGGAAAACGGCGCCGGGCCGCGTTTTGCGCCGCGCTCATCGCCCTGGCCGGCCTGTGCGAGGGGTTGGCCCTGCTCACGCTCATCCCCATTCTCGAACACAACCTCGGGCGTCCGGACGACGGAAAGGCCGGGGTTGTGGACCGCATCTCGCAGTTCCTCGGCGTGGACGGACAGGAATTGTTCCTGCTCGGACTCGGAGCGTTCGTGGTGCTGGGCGTCGCCACCGCGGGCCTGACCTTTCTGGCGGAAAACAGCCGCTTGCGTCTGCGCGCCCGCATGGAGGAAGACTATCGCAAACGCATGAGCGACGCCCTGATATCCATGGAGTGGGCGCACTTCATTTCCATGAAGATCGGCGACATCAGCAAATCCCTGGTCATGGAGGGCTTCCAGATCGCCACGGGCGCTTACATGTTCGTTCTGGCCGTGGGCACCGCGTTCGTGGCCCTGCTCTTTTTCTGCTCGGCCATGATCGTTTCCATGAAAATGACGCTCTACACCATGCTCTTCGGGGTGGCGGGCATAGGCGTCTACCGTTGCATCGCCCGGCGGGGCAACAAGCACTCGGATCGCCTTTCTGACCTGCTCTCCAACATCGGCGAACAGATAGACACCATCTTCGACAGCCTCAAATTCTTCCGCGCCACGGGACGCTCGGGCCTGGCCCGGAGCGAGGCCTTCCGTATATTCCATATCTATTCGACATCATTCCATCTTTCCCAGATGTACGGGGAATTCATCCGCTTTGTGCTGGAATCCGGGGCCGTGCTCTTCATCGCCGCCTTTTTACTGCTCATGCTCATGGTGCAACAGGAATCCGCGGCGGTGGCCCTTGTTTTCCTGGCCATTTTCTACCGCCTCACCCCCCGGCTGATCACGGTGCAGAAAAACATCTATCAGGCGCGCACCACGCTCCCCTATTACTGGACCTGGAAGGAACGCCTGAACGCGGCCCTGGCCCACCCCATGCAGCATTTCGGCGACACGCGGCCTTCCCTGGATCACGCCCTGGAGCTGGAGCGCGTCAGCTTCACCTACCCCACGGCCAACGAGCCCGCGCTGTCCGATATCAGCCTGCGTCTGGCGAAAGGGCGGTGCATGGCCGTCGTGGGACCGTCCGGGAGCGGCAAAAGTTCGCTCATCGATCTGGTGCTCGGGCTCCTGCCGCCCAACGCCGGGGAAATCCGCCTGGACGACGTGCCCTTGAACGCGCTGGACATCGAGGCCTGGCGCAACAGGATCGGCCTGGTGCTGCAGGAAAGCCCCATTTTCCATGCCACCGTCCTGGAAAACATCGCCTGGGGCGCGCCCGAGCCGGACCGCGAACGGGCCCGGCACGTCGCGGACATGGCCAATTGCCTCGACTTCATCAACGATCTGCCCCAAGGCCTGGACACGGTGGTGGGCGAAAAAGGCGGGCGGCTCTCCGGGGGGCAGCGGCAGCGCCTGGCCCTGGCCCGCGCCCTTTACCGTCATCCGTGGCTGCTCATTCTGGATGAAGCCACCAGCGCCCTGGATTCCAGCGCCGAGGCGGAAGTGCAACGGGCCCTGGAGACCGTCAAGGGTTCCTGCGCCATCCTCATGGTCGCGCACCGGCTGAAAACCGTGCAAATGGCCGACACCATCGTTGTTCTCGACAAGGGGCGCGTTACGGAAATGGGCTCCTGGGACGAACTCGCGAACAAGGAAAACGGCGTTTTCCGCAGCATGGCGCGCATGCAGGGCGTGCAACTCTGAAGGTTCGCTTATGAAAATCGATTTCGTGTTGCCGCACATGGGCTGCGGAGGGGCGCAACGGGTGGCCGGGCTGCTTGCGGCCCACTGGTCCGGCCGGGGCTGGCAAACGCGCATCGTCACCTTTGACGACGCGCCCCCGTTCCATGCCTTGCCCCCGGATGTGGAGCACGTGCCCCTGAACCTCGCCCGGGACGCCGCCTCCCCGTTTCACGCCGTACTGCACAACGTGCGGCGGTTGACGGCCTTGCGCCGGGTGCTGCGGGCGCGGCAGCCGGACATCGTCATCTCGTTCCTGGGCGACACCAACATCAAAACCCTGCTGGCCTGTTGCGGCGCAGGACTGCGCGTGGTCATCTCCGAGCGCAACAACCCGGCGCTCTACCCCATGACCCCGGTCTGGCGGCTGCTGCGCCGCATCACGTATCCCCGCGCGGCCGCGCTGGTGGTGCAGACGCAAGCCATCCAGGAATTTTTTCCCCCGGCCCTGCAACCCAAAATTCTGCGCATCCCCAACCCGCTGACTCCGCCCCCAGATTTCCCATTGCCCGGGGAAAGCGCGCCGCGCGTCGTATGCGGCATGGGGCGCCTGCACCCGCAAAAAGGCTTCGATCTGCTGCTGCGCGCCTTTGCCCTGCTCGCCCCGGACTTTCCGGACTGGCGGCTGCGCATCCACGGGGGCGGCGGCGATACGAGCGAACGGCCCAAGCTGCTCGAGTTGATCCGTGAACTGGGCGTCTCCGGTCAGGTGGACCTGCCCGGAACGGCCCCCGACGCCTACGCCGCCCTGGGCGATTGCGCCGTGTTCGCGTTGCCGTCGCGCTACGAGGGATTTCCCAACGCGCTCATGGAGGCCATGGCCTGCGGCCGGGCCTGCGTGGCCGCGGATTGCGCCACCGGCCCGGCGGAACTCATTGTCCATGGGGAAAACGGCCTACTCGTGCCTGTGGAGGATGTCGCCGCGCTTGCCGCGGCCCTGCGCCGGCTCATGAACGATCCCGCTTTGCGTCTGCGGCTCGCGGAGCGCGCCCGCGAGCTGGGGCGGCGTTTCGAAATCGCGGCCATCGCCCGGCAATGGGAGCAGGTGTTTCACAAGGCGGACGCCGCTGTGGAGCGCGGCTGATGCCCGTCAAGGCGCTCTTTGTTTCGCCGTCCATGGCCGGGGGCGGCGCAGAGCGCGTATTCGCCACCCTGCTCACCCATCTGGACAGGCGACGCTTCGCCCCAACCCTGGCCCTGGCCCATAAGACCGGTCCGCTGCTGGAGGCCCTGCCTCCCGACGTGGAGGTGCTGGACCTGGCCGGAGGACGCGCGCGCAAGTCCCTGACGCCGCTGATCCGGCTGGTGCGGCGACTGCGCCCCAATGTGGTGTTCACGGCCCAGGGCCACATGAACTGCATCGTGCGGCTGGCCATGCCCTTTTTCCCGCGCGGCACGCGGGTGGTGGCGCGCGAGGCCAATATTCTGAGCCGCAAAATCGCCGAAGGCTCGGCTCCTTCCTGGTTCGGCCCCCTGTATCGTCTGCTCTATCCCGGTTTCCACGCCGTGGTCTGCCAATCGCAGGAAATGCTCGACGATATGGTGAACAACTGGGGGCTCCCCCAAAGCAAGGCCGTGCGCATTCCCAATCCCGTGGACATCCGACGGTTGCGCGAGCTGGCCGCGGCGGCTCCGAATCCTTTTGCGCCCGGACGCCCGCAAATCGTGGCCATGGGGCGGCTTGTGCGGCAAAAAGGTTTTGACCTGCTGTTGCAGGCCTTGGCCCTGACGCCCGAACCGCGCCCCCTGCTGACCATTCTGGGACAAGGAGAACTGGAGGGGCAACTCCGCGCCCAGGCGCGGACGCTGCATATCGAAATAGACGTGTGCTTCGCGGGCTTTCAAAACAACCCGTATCCCTTTCTCGCAGCCGCGGATTTGTTCGTGCTGCCCTCGCGGTATGAAGGTTTTCCCAACGCGCTGCTGGAGGCCATGGCCCTTGGCACCCCGGCCGTGGCCTTCGCCTGTCCCGGCGGCCTGGAGGAAATAGTGCTCCCGGGCGTCAACGGCTGGCTGGCCCCGCCTGAAGACGTTGCCGCCCTGGCCGCGCTGCTGCGCGAGCACCAACGCCCCGGCCTCGATGCCGCGCAGGTGTCGCAGAGCATCGCGGCGCGTTTCGGCCTGGATGTGATCCTGGAACGATACGCGACACTGCTCTCGGACTAGCGCATTTTCGCCTTGAAACAAGGCTCTCCCCTGAAACAATTTCCAA
>CAZFCK010000119.1:0-14494 GCA_964517355.1 uncultured Desulfovibrionaceae bacterium
ACAATTGGAAATTGTTTCAGGGGAGAGCCTTGTTTCAAGGCGAAAATGCGCTATCCCGTGTAATTGTCGGGTGCGCTGAGTTCTCCCGCCTCAAACGCCCGTTTTATCTCTTTGAGCCCCGCCAGCGAGAACCGGCACGCATGTTCCGCAAGGTGCCCGTGGTATGCGGCCATGCCGGGGTGGGCCGGATTGACCCGGCTATAGATGGGCCAGGTGCCGGAGTAATAAAGGACCTGGCTGAACACGCTGACCACGCAATCCTGCAACAACCACCTGGGCGCGCCAGGGCCCACGATCTGGTCCATGAGCCTGAGCATCTCATTGTTTTGACGAATCATATGCCGGTCTATCAATGTGTTGAGCAAAGCGGAGGGGCGCGCCATCTCGGCGTTGAAAATGGCGCGGAAGTCATCTGCGACCTCCCCGCCCCCAAACAACATCGCGCAATAGATGCGGAGGATCTCGCAGAGCCGGTCCTCGGGAGAGAGTTCCGCGGACATTTTCTCCTCCGACTCGACGCGCTTCCGGAGCCCGGTAAACATCGACTCCAGTATGGCTTCATAGAGGTTCGCCTTGCCCCCGAAATGATATGTCACGGCGTTCACGTTCGCGGATTCCGCCAACTGGCAGATCTCCCTGACCGTGGCGCCCTCAAAGCCCTTTGCCGCGAAAACACGCAGGGCTGCGAAGAAGAGTCTGTCTTTCGTGGAGTTCGGTTTGTGCCCCATCACATGCTCCCTGGATTGTATTAATACATTTGTATTAATACATACGCATTACTTTGGGGTGTAGTCAAGACAAACCCGATGGGCTGGATCTCGTTTTTCCCCAGAGTTGTCTGGCGCGGCCACACAGTAAAAAGAGCGCCGCTTCCGGCGTCCCCGGACCGCTCCCCCTCTTTGTCCTTCGCCCCGGTCGTCGGCGGCGGTCCCATGCGCGATCCCCGTCGCCGGCGGCACGTGGCCGCAGCGGTCCAGGAGGAGAACGCCATAGGCGCTGATGCCGGCACTGACTGCCTCGCGGCTGCATATTTTTCCAAAGCACTTGGGGGCGTCTTGACGGGTTTGCCGTTGCACTTCGCCAGATGTGTGCCGGGGCGGTCGTGCAAAGCCGCATGGCGCCGGTTTTTTCTCTGTTCGTTACGGGTTGTCCTTGACAGGCTGATCGCCTCTAGACCATGATTTTAGAAGCCCCATTCACTATCGCGAGGTTTCAGAATTCATGCGCATGCGGATTTCACACAAGCTGGCCCTGGTGTTTTTCCTGTTCGCCGCCTGCGCCTGCGGGGCCACTTCCTACGTGCTCTACCGCACGGCTTCCAACAAGGTCATGGAGGACATCCGCCAGCGGCTAGGGGACATCGTGGCCATCGCGCCCCAGGTCATTGGCGCGGACATTCACGAACTGCTCGTGGACCCCGCACAGGAGGGCAGCTCCGAATATCTGGCCGTCAAGAGCGCCCTGCAAAAGGTGCGCGACGCCTCGTCGGACATCTTTTTCATCTATACCATGCGCCTGGGAGCCGGCGGCGGCATCGAGTTCGTGGTGGATGCCGAGGAGGACCCCGAAAAAATGGCGCATCTCGGCGCCACCTACGACGATGCCAGCCCGCTGTTGCGGCAGGTGTTCACCGGCCTGGGCAATCCCGTGGTGGAGTCGGAGTACTATACCGACCAATGGGGCACCTGGCTGTCGGGGTATGCGCCCATTTACAACGACGCGGGCACGAGGATCGGCGTGCTGGGCGTGGACATCTCCGCTTCCAGGGTTGCCGAGTACCGGCGGGAGTTCATGATGCGCTCCCTGGGGGTCTTCGCCATCCTGCTTCCCTTGTTGCTTCTGGCGGGCTATCTGATCGGGCGGCGCATCGCCGCGCCCTTGGTGTTGGCCAAGGAGGGAGCGGAGCGTATCGGAAGGGGCGAACTGGACGTACACATCGACATCCGCTCCCGCGACGAACTCGGCGTATTGGCTCAAGCCATGAACACCATGGCCGAGAACCTGGGCAGGAGCCGGGAGGAACTCACCGAGGCCATGGAGAAGTACCGCTCCATCTTCGAGGGCGCGGCCGAAGGCATCTTCCAAACATCGCCGGAAGGCCGGTTCGTGACCGCCAATCCCGCCCTTGCCGAGATTCTGGGGTATGATTCCGCCGGGGAACTCATCGAGACGGTCGCCAATTCGGGCGCCCCGCTCTATGCCGAGCCAGAGCACCGCGAGCGGATTCTCCGCAGCCTGGAACTGGAGGGCCGTGTCGAGGGCGTGCATACGAGATTTTTACGCAAGGACGGCAGCGAAGTGGACGTGGAGGTCTCGGTCCACATGCGGCGGCAGAAGTCCGGCGTCCTGCTCGAAGGCATGGTTCAGGACATCACCCAGCGCCTGGCCCGCGAGCAGGCGGAAAAGGAACGCAAAGCCGCCGAAGCCGCCAGCTCGGCCAAAAGCGAATTTCTGGCCAACATGAGCCACGAGATACGCACGCCCATGAACGCGGTCATGGGGCTCACGGATCTCATGCTGCGCGGCGACCTCACGGAAAAGCAGCGCGCCACCCTGAGCAAGATCAAGGGCGCGTCCCAGTCCCTTCTGGCCGTGATCAACGACATTCTCGACTTTTCCAAGATCGAGGCGGGCCGCATGGAACTCGAGGTCACGGACTTCTCCCTGCACGAGGTCATGGCCAACCTGAGCGAGATGTTTTCTCAAAAGGCCCACGAACGGGATATCGAGTTCATGGTCTCCATTGCCGAAGGCACTCCCGGCGCGCTTCGGGGCGATCCGGTGCGGCTCGGGCAGGTGCTCATAAATCTGGTGGGGAACGCGCTCAAGTTTACGGAAAAGGGCGAGGTGGTGGTGGACGTGCGCCCCGCGAAGGACCAACCGTCCGCAACAAACGAAACCATGCTCGAGTTCGCTGTGGTGGACACGGGCGTGGGCATTCCCAAGGAACGTCTGCAGGCCGTGTTCGAATCTTTCAGCCAGGCCGACACCAGCACCACGCGCCAGTTCGGGGGCACGGGCTTGGGCCTGAGCATCTGCCGCCAGCTCACCAAGCTCATGGGCGGGGACATCCACGTGGAGAGCGTTCTCGGCCAGGGCAGCCGGTTCGTGTTCACCGCCCGCTTCATCCGCCAGCCCAAGGAGCAGGAGATTCGGTTGAACGCCCCCAAGGACCTGCTTGGGCTCAAGGTGCTCGTGGTGGACGACAACGAGACATCGCGCGAGATTCTGGCCTCGGCCATCAGGTCCTTCCGGATGGAGGCTTCGACCGCGGCCTCGGGGCAGGAGGCCCTAGACATGATGCGGGTTGAGGATCCGCCCTTCGACCTGGTGCTTATGGACTGGAAGATGCCGGGCATGAACGGCTTGGAGGCGGCCCGGAACATCAAGCAGCGGCTCAAGCTGGACAAGACGCCCATCGTGTGCATGATTTCCGCTTACGGGCGCGAGGATTTGCTCCAGCAGTCGGAAAGGAGCTTTTTGGACGCCTTCCTGCATAAGCCCGTGAACCAGTCGTTTCTGTTCGACACCATCATGGAGCTCTTCGGCCGCAGAGAGGCCGTGGTCATGAAGCGGGAGCGGCTGCAGGACGACATTGGCCCTCCTCCGCACATCTATGGGGCCAGGGTGCTTCTGGTGGAAGACAACGCCATCAATCGCGAAGTGGCCCGGGAGTGGCTGGACACGGCCGGCATTGTGACCGTGGAGGCGGAAAACGGCCGTTTGGCCCTGGAGGCCCTCGATGCCATGGCCGGGGAGGACAACCTGCCCCGCGTGGTGCTCATGGACATCCAGATGCCCGAGCTCGACGGCCTGGAAGCCACCCGCCGTTTGCGCCGTGACGGCCGCTTCAAGGATTTGCCCGTCATAGCCATGACCGCACACGCCCTTAAAGGGGACCGGGAGCGATGCCTGGAGGCGGGCATGGACGATTACGTGACCAAGCCCATCGATCCCCGCGCCCTGTTTCGGGCGTTGGCCGCCCATATCCCGGACACGGGCCGTGTCTCGCCGCAATCGTCCGCCTCCCCGCCGCGATCCGCCGAAGACGGCTCCGGCGCGTTCGCGGACCTGACCCTGCCGGGCGTGGACGTGGAGGATGGGCTTTTTCGCTGCAACAACAATGAACAGCTTTATCGCCGTTTGTTGGGGAGTTTTCTCAAGGATTTCATGCAGGCGGACAGGGAGATGGCGGAAAACCTGCAGGCCGGATCGCAATCCGGCGCCCGCCGTGTGGCCCATTCGGTCAAGGGCGTGGCCGGCTCCCTCGGCGCCCGCCGGCTCCAGGCTGCGGCCATGGCCCTGGAAAACCTGGCCGGGGAGGAGAAGTTGGAGGCCGGGGGCGAGTCCTGGGACGAGTTCCTCGCGGCCTTGACGGAACTGGCCACTGGCCTGGATCAAGCCGGATTCGGCGCCCCGCGGCAAACGGCTCAACCCGGTCCGGATGGAGACGCGGTAGAAATCGATACCAAAGAATTTCTGGTCCTGCTCGACAAATTGGATGCGGCCCTGGATGATGATATGGATTTGGCCAGGAACCTTGCGAAACAAGCCGGGGGGGCGGTCGCGGCCGTGATCGGCGAGAACGCTGGAGCCAGGCTTGTGGAGCATGTGGAGAATTTTGAAATGGACGAAGCGCGCGAGATCGTGGACCATGTGCGCGAGGCCGTGGAAAACGTCTGAAGAATGGGCCGCCAACGGTGCATACCATGCCAAGGAACATGCCGTAATGACGATGAGCGACATGCCGCAGGACAAGCGGCAGAAGATATTGGTGGTGGACGACAACAAGCAGAATCTGGAACTGCTTATGGAGCTTTTTCGGGAGGACTACAAGATTGTGGCGGCCCTCAACGGGAAGCGGGCGCTCAAACTGGCCCAGGCCGTCCCCCAGCCCGACCTGATCTTGCTGGACATCGTCATGCCGGATATGGACGGGTACGAGGTGTGCCGACTCCTTAAGGAGGACGACGCCACCAGGAACATCCCCGTGGTCTTCGTCACCGCCGTGAGCGAGGTCATGGACGAAACCCGGGGGTTCGAGCTTGGGGCGGTGGACTACATCACCAAGCCCTTCCACCCCCCCATGGTCAAGGCCAGGGTGCACATGCATCTGACTCTGAAGCGCAGGCAGGAACTCTTGGAGGAATACGCCTTTCTGGACGCCCTGACCGAGATTCCCAACCGTCGCCAGTTCGATCAGGTGTTGGACAAGGAGTGCAACCGCTCCTTGCGCTCCCATCAGGGATTGTCGTTGATCGTAATGGATATCGACCACTTCAAGGAGTATAACGACGGATACGGCCACGTCAGAGGCGACGAGGCCCTGCGTCGGGTCGCTCAGGCCTTGAACGGACGCCTGCGCCGGGCCGGCGACTTTCTGGCCCGCTATGGGGGCGAGGAGTTCGCCGCCGTGTTGCCCTACACCAACGCCGCGGTGGCCCTGGAGACGGCGGAATGCCTGCGCGCCGAGGTGGAGGCGCTGGGATTGCTGCACCAGGACGGCTCGCCCCTCACCCTCTCCCTGGGGGTGGCCACGG
The DNA here is from genome assembly GCA_964517355.1 of uncultured Desulfovibrionaceae bacterium. Classification (GTDB taxonomy): domain Bacteria; phylum Desulfobacterota; class Desulfovibrionia; order Desulfovibrionales; family Desulfovibrionaceae; genus CAZFCK01. The sequence goes on from CAZFCK010000119.1 coordinate 5,541, forward strand.
TGCCGCCGGACAGGAAGACGACCCCGGCGGAAGTGCTGGAGGCCGCGGATAAGGTCTTGTACAAGGCCAAGGGCGGAGGGCGCAACAGGGTGGAGGGCGTCACGCTCTAACTCCCGAATCGCACACCCCGGCTTTGCGCGTTTCTTGCGAGTGGAACGGCATCGTGCGCAAAGGAGCGAATCGGGGGGGGGACATTGGTGCCACAAGAAAGGCGGGAGACTCTCTTAACCCATTAAGCTATCGACGGATATAATTTTCCAACCCTTGTTTGAAAATTCATCTAGCTGGCCGGAGATGTTGTCTTCATGGCAAGCCATTGCAAAAAGATGTGTGGGACGACTCATCGCCACATGGGCGATCTTGATGCAGGATTTTGAACGGGCGCCCATCTTTGTGGTATTAGTTTTGTTTAATAGAAGTGGCTTGAGATATTCAATATCATCTTTATAATAATATGTACTCAGCAGAAGAGTTGCAGTATGAGTTTCTCCTTTTACAGAATGAACCGTTCCCACTTCTATCAATTTTTGAATAAATACAGTATCTTATAGTGTTCGGTTTACTCAGAACGTCGATTTTGCAATTCATGCCGGTCACAACGTTTTAGAGATTCGTAAGAACCTGTTCCAAAAGGTTCTGAAGACGCCGTGTGCGCGATGGCGCCTCTGTCATCGCGAGCCGGAAAAGGAAACAGGCCATGATGCGTACTCGTTGGGTTCCGACAGTGTTCTTGCCGATCCTGGTCGTACTGACGGGGGTGTGTCTTGCCGTTGCCGCGCCCGAACCGGAACCGGGAGCACCGCACCCCCCGGAGCTGGAACGTCCGTCCGGTCCGCCGAATGTGGGCTTTCTCCGGGATGGTTACGTGATGAGCGTCGTCGGCGTGGAACAGGGGCTGCCGAGCAATGACGTTCGCGCGATTCTGCAGGATGGCCAAGGCTTCATCTGGCTCGGGACGCCCGGCGGGCTCACCCGTTTTGACGGATACGAGTGCGTGACGTATCGGCATGATCCCGCTGACCAGGACAGCTTGGGCGGCAATATGGTCTCCGCCCTGTACGAGGACGGCAACGGGTGGTTGTGGGCCGCGGCCGGGCCCGGGTCGATCGTCCGGTTCGATCCCCGGACGGAGACCTTCACGCGCTATGACGTCGCCTTGCATACTCCGGAAAGCGAACCCTTTTTGAGTTTGCTGGTGGACGAGGCTGGGGTGGTGTGGCTGGGCGGCCGTAAAAGCGGGTTGACGCGATTCCGGCCGGAAACGGGCGAAACCGAGTCTGTTCTTCCCTATCGCTCGGTCTGGTCGCTCGCGTTGACAAAGAGCGGCTTGGGACGGCCGCGGCATGCCGGGGACGACGGGGGCGCGGCGCGCCCCTTTCTGCTGGCGGCCACGACCCATGCGCTGCTTGTGGTGGACCGTGACTCCCTCGCCGAGGTGGACCGCTACGCCATTGCGCAGCCGGGCAAGCCCGTGGTGCGCGTGGGGGAGGATGGAACGGCGTGGGTGGCGTGCCACAACGTGATGCGGGTTGATCCCGCCACCGGTGAGTGGCGGGAATACAGCGTCCCCAGCGGGCCGTTTCGGTGCATGATTCTCGGGCGCGACGGGAACATGTGGTTGGGGAACCATAACGGCGTTTACGTGTTCGATCCGGAGCGGAAGACCGTGGTCCGGCATCTGTCCAATACGGATGGAGGTTCCACCAGCCTGCGCGGAGAGCTGGTCCAGGCCCTGTATCAGGACATGGACAACGTGGTGTGGTGCGGGACGGACAACCAGGGCGTCCAGCTCTATAATCCGAAACAGGAGCAGTTTCACCGCATGGCGGTGCATGATTCCCTGGTCGGCCCCATAACCGGCGCCAGGCGCTATCTGCCGGGGCTCAGCATGAGCGGCGCGGTGCGGGCGCTGCTGGCGGACGGCTCGGGCGCCATCTGGATGGGCAGGGACGGGGGCGTCAGCCTTTGCAAACCGGATTCCCGCGTGCTGGAAGACCGCACGCCGCGCGAATGGGAGTTTCTGCCCTATAGTGTGCGCTCGCTGATTCAGGATTCCCGGGGGAATGTCTGGGCGGGAGCCCGGGGGAACCTTGCGCGGCTGGACCCCCACGGTGGAGGGGCCAAGATCTTTGTTTTCGGATCGATTAAGGGAACGGGGCGGCCGGAGATCACCGACATGGCGGACCTGGGAGACGGCCGGATCATGTTCTGCACCCTTCGGTACGGCCTGGGGGTCGTCGATGCCGAGGGGGGCGGCGTCACGCTGCCGGCCGGGGCGCCGGCTGACGCCGACGATGGCGGAGCGGAGCCGCTCACGTCATTGCCCTCGTTTTATCCGCAGGCGGTGGAGCGGGATGGGAGCGGCACGTTGTGGCTCGCCGGGCCGAGGGGGCTGGCCTGGAACAAGGGGAGCGGCTGGGAGGAAGTTACCGCCCCCCATGAGGATGTGAACGACCTGTATGTCTCGTCCACGGGAGATGTCTGGATAGCGGCGACAAACGGCCTTCATGCGTTTGATCGGCAATCCGGAACGTTTCGCTCCCGGACGTTGGGCAATGGCCTGGTCTCGTCGGATGTGCTGGCCGTTCTGGAAGACGGCTCCGGCCGGTTGTGGTTGAGCACGGCCAAGGGGATCAGCCGGTTTGATCCGGAAACGGAGGCGTTTCGTCATTATGGGGCGGGGGAAGGCCTCGCACGGGTGGACTGCCTGCCCGGCGCGGCCCTGGCCCTTCCGGACGGGCGCATGATGTTCGGAACCATGACCGGCGTTCTGGCGTTTCATCCCGATGAGATCAGGGACATGCCGTCCCGCGCCAAGGTGCGGTTCACCTCGTTCCGCATCGGCAACCGGGAAATCGCTCCGGGCTCTACGTCCCCCGCGTTGCAAGCGCCCATCTGGGACATTGAGCGGGTGACTCTGGGCTACGACCAGCGCGGATTGGGATTCACGTTCGCCTTGCAAAGTTATGGAGCGCCCCAGGAAACCAGGTACCGCTATAAACTGGAGGGCTTTGACCCGGAATGGGTCTATGTGGACGCCGCCCGGCGCTATGCGAGTTACGTGGCCTTGCCCCCCGGCGGGTATGTCCTGCGCGCGCAGGCCATGACCGGCGGCGTCTGGAGCGATAACGAGGCCTCCCTGGGCGTCGTGGTGACGCCGCCCTGGTGGGAGACCGCGTGGTTTCGGGGAGTGGCGGCATTGGCGCTTCTCGGAATGGGCTCGCTGGCCTACGGGCTCAGGGTCCGCTCCATACAGCTTCGCAACCGCGACCTTGAGCGGCAAGTGGCCGAACGGACGAGTGAACTTGCCACCGTGAACACGCAGCTCATGCAGGCCAAGACCGCCGCCGAGGCCGCGAACCGGGCGAAAAGCGCTTTTCTGGCGAATATGAGCCATGAATTGCGCACCCCCTTGAACGCTATTTTAGGATTTTCCGACCTTCTCCGCCGCAAGGGCACGCTGCCCCCGGAAGACAGAGACAACCTGGCCATCATCAACCGCAGCGGCGACCATTTGCTGTCCCTGATCAATCAGGTTCTGGATCTCTCCAAGATTGAGGCGGACCGCATGACGCTCAGCGTGGCGCCCTGCGATCTGGATCTGGTGCTCAAAGACGTGCGGGAGCTTTTCTCGGCGAAAGCCGCTGCGCAGTCCATTCATCTGAAGGCGGCACGCCGGGACACCGCGCCGCGCTATGTGAAATGCGATGAAGTGAAATTGCGCCAGGTACTCATTAATCTCTTGAGTAATGCCGTGAAATTTACCAAAAAAGGCGAAGTCGAGCTTGTGGTGGAAGGCGCCGGGGCGGAGGCGGCCACGCATGGTGAGCCGGGAGATACAGCCCTGGTGCGGTTCGAAGTCAGGGATACGGGAGTGGGCGTTTCCAAGGAGGAGATGGGCAAGCTGTTCGAGTTGTTCGTGCAAACGGAGTCCGGGTTGCGGTCCTCCCAGGGCACCGGGCTTGGGTTGCCGTTGAGCCGGAGGCTGGTGGCGCTCATGGGCGGCGACCTGGCTGTGGAAAGCGAACCGGGCAAGGGAACCGGAATATCGTTTTGCATCAAGCTGGAGAAGGGGAAGCCCCAGGAGCTCAACGCTGGCCGCGAGCGGCGGAAAGTGCTCGGCCTGGCGGCGGGGCATGCGGAAACCAGGATACTCGTTGCCGACGACAAGGTTGAAAACCGCGAATTGATCAGGCAGCTGCTGGCCCCTTTGGGCTTCGCGGTGCGGGCGGCCGCCGACGGCGAAGAGGCGCTGGACATCTGGCGCGAGTGGCGTCCGCACTGCGTGTTGATGGACATGCGCATGCCCGTGATGGACGGCTACGAGGCCACACGGCGCATCAAGGCCGAGGGCGGGGGCGGTGTCCGCGTGGTGGCGTTTTCCGCAAGCAGTTTTGATTCGGAAAAGCAGGACACCCTGGACGCTGGCTGCGATGACTATCTGCGCAAACCTTTGCAGGCCGATTTGCTGTTTTCCATGCTGGAAAAGCTGCTCGGCGTGACGTTTGTGTACGAAGAGGATGCCGGAGGCCCCGATGAACCGGCCGACGGGCGGGGGCACACCGTCTCCGCCGAGGATCTGGCGGGCATAGACCGTGATCTTCTGGCGCGATTGCGGCGTTCGGCGGAGGAAGTCGATCAGGAACGGTTTCTTGAGCTTCTTGAACCGGTAATCCTCTCCACCCCCGGTGTGGGCGCGTGGCTGGCGGAAATGGCTGAGGCGTATCGGTTTGACCGTATTCTCGACGTGCTGTCGCCGGCGGATCAGGCGGCTGAACCGTGAGGAAACAGGTGCGAAAACCATGACCATGGATACTCTGGGAAACGTTTTTGAAGGCAGTGACATACTCATTGTGGATGACGAACCCAACAACCTTTCCGTGTTGAAATCCATACTCACGGAGCAGGGCTGCCGGGTGCGCCCGGCCATCAGCGGAGAGCTGGCCTTGCGGGCTGTTCAGGCCCGCCCCCCGGACATGATTCTGCTGGATGTGCTGATGCCCGACGGCATGAACGGTTTCGAGGTCTGCAAGGTACTGCGTCGTGAAAATTTATCGCAGGACATTCCCGTGCTGTTCATAAGCTCGCTGACGGGAACCGAGGACAAGCTCCAGGGCTTTTCCGTGGGAGGGCAGGACTACATCGCCAAGCCTTTTCAGGCAGCCGAGGTGCTTGCCAGGGTTGAGGCGCATCTGAAACTGCGCGCCATGCGCGAACGCCTCGAGGAGCGCAATGAGCAGCTCAAGCGGGAAATAGAGGCCCGAAAGGTCGCCCAGGCCGAACTGGCCGAAGCGTACAGGGAGATGGAAAAGCAGGCGAATCTGGACGGGTTGGCGCAGGTGGCCAACCGTCGGTATTTTGATGCCGCCTTGGACAAGGAGTGGGCCAGGGCCAGGCGTCAAAACAGCTGTTTCGCTCTGGCCCTGTGCGATATCGATTTTTTCAAGCGTTACAACGACACGTACGGGCATCAGGCCGGAGACGACTGCTTGCGCGCCGTGGCCCGGGTCATCCGGGATGCGGTGAAACGGCCGGGCGATCTTGTGGCCCGCTACGGCGGTGAGGAGTTCGCCGTCATCCTGCCGGAAACCGACGCCACGGGCGCGGGGGAACTGGGGAGGGCCATTGTACGGGCGGTGGCCGAAGCTGGTATTGCGCACGCCGCGTCGGAAGCGGCCGACACCGTGACCATCAGCCTTGGCGCGGCCGTGGCCTCCTGGGGCGAGGACATCTCGCCGGCCGCATTGCTGGCCAAGGCGGACGCTGCCTTGTATCAGGCCAAGAACAACGGGCGCAACCAGGCCTGTGTTTCCGCCTTCGCAGAGAGGGTCCCGGAAGCATAGGTTGATGGAGGGAGCGCGCCGTTTGTGAAACGGTCTGTTTTGGGATTCCGCCCCAAGTCCCGCCACTGGGGAGCTTGCCAATAAGGATGGCCAATATAATAAGTTTTTGAGATTCTTAAGAACATTTTTTAAAAGGTTCTTAACCCACCGGAAAAATTCCTGCTTGTATTCGACTGGTTTTGATCGCTTATTCGAATCCTCCAGTCTTCCTTGTACCGGTATCAAAAATGAGGGGCGCGGACACCATGTCCAATTGCCCTTTCGGACGATCAGGCAAAAAATCGCGAGAATCGGTCTACCCTGTTTCTCACGGCGGCCTGTATATGATAGAATGGGAAAAGGGTGGAAAGGAAAAAGCCGGAGAACCAGAGCCGTTGGAGGAATTATGATAGAACTGCATGTCAACGGTACGAAGAGGCAGGTTGATGTGGATTTGGGAACCCCCTTGCTGTGGGTGCTGCGGGACAATTTGGGGCTGACGAGCGTTAAATACACGTGCGGCATTGCCGAATGCGGGTTGTGCACGGTTCTCATAGACGGTGAGGCCCGGCGGTCGTGTGTCGTCAACGTGGAGGATGTTCAAGGCAGTGAGATCACGACCATTGAGGGTTTGCCCGATAACCATCCGGTGAAAGCGGCCTGGATCGAAAAACAGGTGCCGCAGTGCGGCTACTGTCAGCCGGGCATCATGCTGCAAACAGTTGATTTCTTATCGAAAGACCCCAATCCTTCCGAGACGAGGATCAACGAGGTCATGGATAACGTCATCTGCCGCTGCGGTTCGCATCCGAGGATCAGGCAGGCCATTCGGGCGGCTGCGGAAATTACCGCCAAACAGGGAGGATAGGCCATGAAGACCGAAATGACGCGCAGATCCTTTCTGCGGCAAGGTAGCCTGGTGATTGCCGTAGCCGCGTTTTCAGGCCATTTGAAACTCTTCAACGCCTCACCGGCAGTGGCCGCGACGGAAATCGCATTCAAACCGCACGCCTTCCTGGAGATCGCCACGGACGATACGATCACGGTCTGGGTGGGGCAGACCAATCTCGGCCAGGGCACCCACACCGGCATTCCCATGATCATCGCAGACGAGCTTGACGCCGCCTGGGAAAGGGTGCGGGTGAAAATGGCCCTTGCGGCGGAGCCGTTTAAAGATCCTCTGTGGCATGTGCAGGCAACAGGGGGCAGTACCAGCATCCGCCATCGCTGGGACATGCTGCGCACCGTCGGCGCCGCCGCCCGGCAGATGCTTGTTGAAACGGCGGCCGGGATTTGGGGACTCTCCGCAAGCCAATGCGTCACTCAAGACGGCAAGGTGACGCACCCGGAAGGCCACAGCCTGACCTATGGGCAGCTGGCGGAAGCCGCGGGCAAGCGTTCTGTTCCTGAAAACCCCTCGTTGAAAGATCCGAAGGATTACACCATCATCGGCACCCAAAGGCAACGGCTGGATATTCCGGACAAGGTAATGGGGAAAACCGTTTTTGGCCTGGATTTTACCGTACCCGGAATGTGCGTGGCCGTGGTGGCCAGGCCGCCCCGCTATGGCGCATCGTACCGCTCGTTTGATGAGCAGGCCGCCATGGCCGTGAAAGGCGTCGTCAAAGTTGTGCCCCTCCAGGACAGGATAGCGGTCTGCGCGGAGACGACCTATGCCGCCATGCAGGGGCGGGAGGCCCTGAACGTCGAATGGTCCGCGGGGTCCCACCCGGATCTGGATGATGCGGCGCTGGACGCCGTGTTTGCGGACCACCTCGATAAACCGGGAGCCGTGGCCAGAACCAGCGGCGACGTGGACAAAGCCATGGCGGGAGCCGCCCGGACCATAGAGCGGGCATATAAACTGCCCTATCTTTCGCATGCGCAGGTAGAGCCCCTCAACTGCACCGCCCATGTGGAAAAAGAGCGTTGCCGGGTGTGGACTCCGACCCAGGGGCAAACCTTCACCCAGAACACGGCTGCGGAATTGACAGGCTTACCGGCGGAAAAGGTGGAGGTTATGACCTTGCCCGCGGGCGGCGGTTTCGGCCTGCGCGCCGAACAAAATACGGTCGTGGATTCGGTTATGCTCTCCAAAACGTTGCGGCGGCCCGTCAAGGTTGTCTACAGCCGTGAGGATGATTTCGCCTACGACTATTTCCGTCCGGCAAGCCAGTGTACAATAAAGGGCGGCCTGGATAAGGACGGCCGGTTGGTCGCCTATTCGCATAAGATCGCCGCACCGTCGGTCATGGCCAGACTGATGCCCCAATACGTGCAGAATGGTGTCGATCCGGACGCGGTTTCCGGCGTCATGGACATGGTCTATGAAATTCCCGATATGCTCGTGAACTATGTGCAGGTAAATCTGCCCATACCCGTGGGCTTCTGGCGTTCGGTGGGCTATTCGGTGAATGTGTTCACGGTCGAATCTTTCATGGATGAACTGGCCCATGAGGCCGGAAAGGACCCGGTGCGGTTCCGCCTGGATCACATGGAGAAAGGCTCCAGGATTTACAATCTGTTGACAATGTTGGCGGAGAAAGCCGATTGGGGCTCCAATGCCCCCGCCGGCAGGGCCAGAGGCGTTGCCGTCGCTTCCTGCTTCGAATCTTTCGCCGCCCACATGGCCGAAGTCTCGGTGGGAGCGAGAGGAGAGATCACCGTTCACAGGGTGGTTTGCGCTTTGGATTGCGGCACTCCCGTCTACCCGGACGCGATTCTGGCCCAGGCCGAAGCCGGCGTGATCATGGGCTTGAGCGTCGCCCTTCACGAAAGGGTCCGTTTTGAAAAGGGCGGGGTGAAAACAGCCAATTACAATGAATATCCTGTGGCGACCATGTCTGAAGTGCCGGAAATCGAGGTGCACATAATGCAGAGCGCGCTCAAGCCGGGAGGTGTTGGAGAACCCGTGCTGCCGTCCGTGGCTCCCGCCGTGGGCAATGCCGTTTTCAAGGCCACCGGTGTCAGATTGCGGGCGTTGCCCCTTCAACGGGAGCTGTTGATCAAGGGGGGCGGATAGGTATAATTTTTTCGCTCCCAGGAGGGCGTGGCGATATTTATTATGAAAGGAAAGCGCGAGAGGGGAAACCCTTTGTTAGCGGCAGCCGTTAGGCGCGGTCGTTTCGCGCC
>CAZFCK010000120.1:0-14463 GCA_964517355.1 uncultured Desulfovibrionaceae bacterium
CAGGGGCCTCCCCTGGTCGTCGTGCGGGCGCGAAAGCCCGCGACTTTATTCTTTAGAGCATTTAAGGAAACGCCGATTAATTCACTGGATATGCGAGGGAGAAACCCTTTGTTAGCGGCAGCCGTTAGGAGCGGTCGTTTCGCACCTTACGGATGGCGACAGCAGAGCTAGGGTTCTCCCCGGAAAAACCTAACAAGTCTTTAATCAGTGCCTCCTTAAACTTTGAAAAAGTTGAAAGGCTCTGCAAAGATTTGTGTGCAACTCTTTGCCGCGAAATGATTGCAGGCGGGCTTTGATGATCAATCTCCGTCATGTTCGTAAACAAACGAACGAGAAACCAAAATTACCCCCCACAATTAACAGCCGGAAATCCTGGAAGAATCGCGAAAAAGACTATAACCTTGCATGAGCCGGCGCGCCTCCGGCGGACCCGCCGCCTGTACGCGCTCGTATTGGCTGTGTGCTGCAAACGGCGAGCCTTGGTGCTGGTAATTAACTTCGGCCTGGACGGCTGCACACCGGTAGAGGTATTCATTGGTTATGCCTCGAGAAGACCGTGTGAAAAACATGTTGCTTTGGGAATGGGAGCCGGAGCGCCCGCCTTGCGGCGGATTCGGCTGAGCGGGCCACGGCGGAACAGGTATGCAGCAGCTCAACCGGCCACGGATCAAGCCTGCCACGACCGCCGCGATCTCTAAACGAGGGAGCCGTTTCAATGCGTATTTTTCAACGGCCTGCGGTGCCAAAACACATATCCCCTGAGAATGCCTACGCAAGTCGCCGCCGGTGGCTCGCTCCCATGACTTTGATTCTCGTGGCGGGCACGCTCTGCGCATGGTGGCTGGCTGCAAGAGCCGACCAGGAGATGCGCAGGGATCTGCTGGACCAGGCGCGCATGGCGGCCGATGCGGTGAATATCGATCTTGTCAAGAGCCTGACCGGCACCGAGGCCGACCTTGCCTCCTCCGAGTATCTGCGGCTCAAGGAACAGTTCATCGCCCTGCGCGCCGCAACACCTCAATGCCGCTTCATTTATCTCATGGGACGCAGAATGGGGCAGCCCGCAGCGGTGAAAGCGGCGCAGGCAGGCAGCATATTTTTCTTCCTTGACAGCGAACCGCCGGGGACAAAAAGCGAGTCCCCGGCCGGGCAGGAGTATGCGGAAGCGCCGCAGAGCTACCGGCGCGTGTTCAACACCCGGACGGCCGCTGTCGCGGGGCCGGTGGCAGACCGCTGGGGCACGTGGTTTTCGGCTCTGGTGCCTTTGGTCGATCCGCATACCGGCGAAGCCGTAGCCGTGCTGGGTATGGATAGCGACGCGCATGACTGGCAATGGGCCGTGGCCGCCCGTGCGGCGCTGCCCGTGGGACTGACATCCCTCGCGCTGCTCGCCATTGTGTTCTCCGGTTCATTTCTGCTGGACCGCCGCGCGCGCGGCGCAAGCCCTGCGCCGCGCCGGCCGGTGCATCTGGAAGTGGCGCTGACGATCGCGGTGGGATTGGTCCTGACCCTGTTCGCCGCATGGCTGGCCCAGAATGAAGCCGCTCGGCATCAGGCCGAGGCGTTCCGGCATCTGGCCGAAAGCCGCTCCGCCGCTCTGGCCGAAGCGTTCCGCAATCTGCGGGACATCGAACTTGAAGGGCTGGCGCGTTTTTACGAAGACAGCGACAAGGTGACGGCCGAAGAGTTTCAAAATTATGCGTCTTATCTGACCCGAAATCCGTCCGTGCAGGCCTGGGAGTGGATTCCGGCGGTGCCCGCAGCCGGGAGGGAACGTTTCGAGCAGGTGGCTCGTACGGCGGGGATGGCCGGCTTTCAAATCTGGCAAAAGGACGCCGCGGGCCGGCGCGAACCCGCAACGGGCCGCGAGGTGTACTATCCGGTGTTCAGGGTGACGCCGGAGCACGGCAACCGCTCGGCCGTCGGGTTCGACCTCGGCTCCGAACCCATCCGGCGCGCGGCCCTCGAAGTCGCCCTGCGCACCGGCTTGACCACCGCCAGCGATCCGGTGACGCTGGTGCAGGAGACGGGCAGACGAAAGGCCATCCTGGTCTATCGGCCGGTCTTTGCCGACGCTGGGCGCCGGACACCTCAAGGCCTTGCTTTGGCCGTGCTTCGCCTGGAGGACGTACTGGCCGCGGCGGGACCTGACCCCACCGTGGCCGAGGAACTGCTCCTAGCCCGGGGTGATAAACCGTTCGACACGCTCGCCTCCTCCTGGGGGGCGGGCACTTCGCCGCGTGGGAAGCTGACCCTGCATCGGCCCGTCCTGGCCTTCGGCAAGACGTTCATCGTGGCCAGCCATGCCAGGCCGTCATTTATGCGCATGCAGCCGGCAAGGGCGGGCCTGGGCGTGGGCATGGCGGGACTGCTTCTCACCGCCGCGCTGGCCGCCGTCGTGTCGATGCTGCTACGCCGCCGCCAGGCGCTTGAGAAACTGGTGCAGGAACGCACCACCGCCCTGCGCGAGAGCGAGGAGCAACTCGCCGCCACTCTGGGCTCCATCGGCGATGGGGTCATCGCCTGCGACCGCGAAGAAAAGATTACGAGCCTCAACCGCGCGGCCGAGGCCCTCACGGGCTGGAACGGCGCCGAGGCTCTAGGCCGCCCCCTGCAAGAAATATTCAACATTGTCCACACACAAACCCGCGAAACTTCAGAAAATCCCGTGGTGCGGGCCCTTACCGGGGGTGTGAACGTGGATCCGACCAACCACACCACGCTTATCGCCCGAGACGGCGCGGAACACCAGATAGACGAATCCTGCGCGCCCATCCACGACATATCCGGGGGCGTCATCGGCGCTGTGCTGGTTTTTCGCGACGTAACCGAGGAATACCGCCGGCGTGAGGAACTGCGAGAATCCGAGGCCTTCCAGCGCGAGCTGCTGTCGAGCCTGCCCGCGGGCGTGATCATTGTGGACCCGGCGACGCGCCGGATCGAACTGCTGAACGATCACGCCGCCGCGCTCTTCGGCGCGCCCACGGACCACCTTCTCGGGCAGCGTTGCCACTCCTTGCTGTGCCCCACTGCGGAAGACGCCTGCCCGGTGTGCGACCTCGGCAACACGGTGGACAACTCCGAGCGCGTGATGCTCCGCGCCGACGGCAGCCAATTGCCCATCCTCAAGACGGTCAAACGCGTTTCGCTGGGCGGGCGGGAGAAACTGCTGGAATGCTTTGTGGATATTTCCGACCGCAAGCAGGCCGAAGAGGCGCTTCAGGAAAGCAACGCGCGCTTCAACCAGCTCGCCGGGCAAAGTCGCACCATCACCTGGGAAGTGGATGCCCAAGGCCTCTACACCTATGTCAGCCAGGTCGCTGAACCGGTCCTGGGCTACCGCCCGGAAGAACTCATCGGCAAAAAGCACTTCTACGACCTGCACCCCGAAGACGGCCGCGAGGCCTTCAAAAGCTCGATTCTCGCGATGTTCGACCGCAAAGAACCGTTCCGCGACCTGGAAAGCACGGCCGTAACCAAAGACGGGCGCATCGTGTGGCTTTCGACCAACGGCCTCCCCTTGCTGCACGCCGGCGGCGCCCTCCTCGGCTACCGCGGTTCCGACACCGACATCACCGAACGCAAGCTGGCGGAAGCCAGGCTCGCAGAAAGCGAGGAGCGGCACCGCCTGCTCACCGAACACGCCGTGTCCGCCATCGCCGTGCATGAGATCGTTTTCGACCAGGCGGGCCGGCCGGTGGACTTCGTGTTCTTGAGCGCCAACCCGGCCTTCAAGACCCATACCGGCCTGGACCCGGCCGAGGTGCTGGGCCGCCGCGTCACCGAGGTGCTGCCCAGCCTTGAGGTAACGTCGATCATTGATCTTTTCGGGCGGGTGGCCCTCTCCGGCGAGCCCGCCTCGTTCGAGCACTATGCCCAGCCCCTGGAACGGTATTTGTTCGTCAACGCCTACAGAGTCGGCGAAAACCGCTTCGCCACCGTGTTCACCGACATCACCGAACAAAAACGCAACGAGCAGGCGGCCAAGGAGGCATCCCTGCGCCTGGAACTGGCCACCACGGCGGGCGGCGTGGGAGTGTGGGATTTGGACGTTATCAGCAACCACTTGGAGTGGGACGATCAGATGTACCGCCTCTACGGCGTTGACCGGGATACCTTTGGCGGCGCCTACGATTCCTGGCGTGCCGGCGTCCATCCCGAGGATATCGAACAAAGCCACCGGGAAGTGGATATGGCCCTGTGCGGCGAAAAGGAGTTCGACACCGCGTTTCGCGTAGTCCGGCCCGACGGTTCGATGCGCCACATCCGGGCCATGGCGACGGTTCTCCGCGATCCGGACGGCGCGCCCCTGCGCATGATCGGCACCAACTGGGACATCACGGAACAAAAAAGCGCCGAGGAAGCCCTGGCCCGGTCTGCCGAAGAGCAACGCATCCTTTTGGACAATATCCAGACCCAGGTCTGGTATCTGACCGACGACCACACTTACGGGGCCGTAAACAAGGCCCATGCCGGTTTCAACGGCATGAGAATTGAGGAAATGGCGTTCAAGAACATGTACGACATCTTCCCCGAAGACATCGTCGAGGTCTGCCGCCGGAGCAACGTCGAGGTCTTTACAACAGGCAGGCCGGTACACACTGAGGAGTGGATGCCTCATGTCTCCGGAGAGCGGCGGCTGATTTCCATCCTGAAATCGCCCAAACTTCGCGCGGACGGCACCGTGGAATACGTGGTCTGCTCGGCGGAAGACATTACGGTGCGGAAACAGGCGGAAGATGCTCTAAAGCGGGAGCGCGACCTCTTCACGGCCGGGCCGGTCTTCACCATTTCCTGGTTCCCGGCGGAATCCTGGCCCGTGACCTTTGTTTCCGAAAACGTGGGACAGATTCTCGGCTACACGCCCGCGGAGATGACCGCCGCGTCGTTCCGCTACGTCGACCTGATCCACCCCGAGGATCTGGCGCGTGTCCGCGAGGAGATCGCCGGGCATCTCGGTAGCGGCATCCGCAATTTCGAACAAAGTTACCGGCTCCTGACCCGCTCCGGGGAATACCGCTGGTTCTACGATTTCACGCACCTGATCCGCGACCCAAGCGGCGAAGTCAACGCGATTCACGGCTACATGTTCGACCAGACGGATCAAAAGTGGGCGGAAGAGGCGCTGCGCGTCAGCGAGCAGAAGGCACGCGCCATTCTGGACATGAGTTTCCAGCTCATCGGCATGCTCACCATCGACGGCACCTTGATCGACATCAATCAAACGGCTCTGGAATTGGCCGGTGTGCCGAAAGCGGAGGTCTTGAACAAGCCGTTCTGGGAGTGCCCCTGGTGGTCGCATTCTCCCGAGCTTCAGGATCGGCTTCGCGCAGCCGTCACGACCGCCGCGGCAGGCGAATCCGTACGCTTTGAGGTCACACATCCCGCCCCCGGCGGCAGCCTGGACTATCTGGATTTCTCGCTGCGCCCCGTGCTGGATGAAGCGGACAACGTCCTCTTTCTCATCCCCGAGGGGCACGTCATCACCGACCGCAAGCTGGCCGAGGAACGTCTTGCGGACAAACGCTGGCGTCTGGCCTCGATCATCGAAGGCACGCACGTCGGCACGTGGGAATGGAACGTACAGACCGGGGAGACCGTGTTCAACGAAATCTGGGCGCAAATCGTCGGCTACACCCTGAAGGAGCTGGCCCCCGTGAGCATCGAAACCTGGGCCGGCCTCGCCCACCCCGATGACCTGCAACATTCCTCGGAACTTCTCCAACAACACTTCGCCGGCGAACTCCCTTTTTACGATTGCGAATGCCGGATGCGGCACAAGAACGGCCATTGGATTTGGGTTCACGACCGGGGGCGGCTCATGACCCGGGACCCCGGGGGGGCGCCCTTGTTGATGTTCGGCACGCACCAGGACGTCACCGACCGCAAGTTGGCGGAAGAACAACTCAGGCAAGCCCTGCTCGAGCAGAGCGCCATTCTTGAAAACGCCAGCGTCGGCATCACCCTGGTCAAAGACCGCATCCAGCTGAACGCCAACAAAAAGATGGCCGAGATGCTCGGTTTTCCCCTGGAGGAGATGCTTGGGACTAGCACCCGGAAATTTTACGCATCCCAGGAAGAATACGAGAATTTCGGCCGGGAAGCCTACCAGGTCATCTTCAGGGGCGAGGTCTTCACCTCCGAACGCGAAATGCGCCGCAAGGACGGCTCCCTCGTATGGATGCGGATTTCCGGCACGGCCATCGATCCGGAGGAACCTGAGTCAGGCAGCATCTGGGTCTTCGAGGACATCAGCGAATCCAAGGCCCTGGAGCACGAATTGCGGATGGCCACGCTCGCAGCCGAGGAGGCGAGCCGGCTCAAGTCCGAATTCCTCGCCAACATGAGCCATGAGATCCGCACGCCCATGAACGGGGTCATCGGCATGACCGGCCTGCTCCTCGACACCGGCCTCACCGCGGAGCAGCAACGCTACGCCCACTCCATCCGCTCCAGCGGCGAACTGCTGCTCGGCCTGATCAACGACATCCTCGACTTCTCCAAGATCGAGGCGGGCAAACTGGAGCTGGAGACCATCGACTTCGACCTGCTGGGACTTCTGGACGACTTCACCGACAGCATGGCCCCACGGGTTCACGAAAAACAGCTGGAGCTGCTGTGCGCGATACAGCCGGACGCGCCGACCCTGCTTCGGGGCGATCCGGGGCGTCTCCGCCAAATCCTCAACAATCTCTTGGGGAACGCAATCAAATTCACGCAGCGGGGGGAAATACTCATCCGCGTTGACGTGTTGCGGGAGCAGCCGGAGGATTGCCTGCTCCGCTTCACGGTCCAGGACACGGGAATCGGCATCCCGGCGCACAAGACGGGGATACTTTTCGAGAAATTCAGCCAGGTCGACGCCTCCACCACCCGGCAGTTCGGCGGCACGGGCTTGGGTCTGGCCATATGCAAGCAGCTCAGCGAACTGATGGGCGGCGAAATCGGCGTCGACAGCCGGGAGGGCGAGGGCTCCGCATTCTGGTTCACCGTTCGACTCGGGAAGCAGACAAGACCTGAACCGCCCCCCCCTTCCAGCCTGGCGCGGCTCCATGGCGTCCGCGTCCTGGTTGTTGACGACAACGCCACCAACCGCGAAATCCTCACCACCCGTTTGTCCGTATGGGGTCTGCTCCCCGACGAGGCCCAGGACGGACCGCAAGCGCTGGAAATGCTTCACCGGGCCGAGCGGGACAACGCCCCTTACGAGCTGGCCATCATCGACATGCAAATGCCCGGAATGGATGGCGCAGCCCTTGGCCGGGCCATCAAGTCCGACACACGGCTGGCCCGAACCCGGATGATTATGTTAACGTCCATGGGCAGGAGCGGCGACGTGAAGCGGTTTGAAGAGCTCGGCTTCGACGCCTTCGCCGACAAGCCCATCCGCCACAAGGACTTCCAATACATCCTCGAGAGGGTGATGTCCGGCGAATCCGCCACCCAGGCCCGAAGCATTGTGACCCGCCACTCGGCCCCCGCAAGCATGCATAGCTTTGGGGGGGATATCCGCGTCCTCGTTGTCGAAGACAACGTCATCAATCAGCAGGTGGCTCTGGGGATTTTCAATAAGCTGGGGATCTACGCCGACGCCGTGGCGGATGGTGTTGAGGCGCTCAAGGCCCTTACGACCTTCCCCTACCATATCGTATTCATGGACATCCAGATGCCCGAAATGGATGGCTACGAGGCGACGCGACGCATTCGCGACCCCGGAACCGGGGTCCGCGACCACGCGATTCCCATCATCGCCATGACCGCCCACGCCATGCAGGGCGACAAGGAAAAATGCCTGGCTATCGGCATGAACGACTATGTGGCCAAACCCATAGTGCCTGACGCCCTGGCGGACGTATTGAGAAAATGGCTGCCGCGCCCCCCGGACACCCCGCGGCGGCAACCACCCGTGGACTCGGGGAGCGACACCGGGTTCCCGCCCCTTGACGGTGTCGACGTAATAAATGGACTCGACCTCCTGGATGGAGATGCCGCCACGTACACGCATCTGCTGCTTATGCTGCGGGACCAGGCGCAACAGGCGCTTGAAACCATCCCCGGCCTCGTGCGGGACGGCGAAAACAAAGGCCTGGCGGCTCTCGCCCACCGCCTGGCCGGGGCCGCAGGCTCCCTCAGAGCCTTTCGCCTCAACAAAGCCGCCGTCGCCCTTGATAACGCAGCACGAAACGATATGGTTGATCCAATTGTGGTCGAAAGTTTTATGCGGACATTGCGGGAATTCATTTTCGCCGCTTCTTCTCTCGACACAACGGAATCTTTCGATAGCCTTGGCGGTTTCGACCTCGCCGCGGCGCGCAACGCACTGGAAGAAATAGCCGCTCTGGTGACCAGCAGCGACATGGTCGAGGAATCGCTTCCGGCGCGACTTGAGCGCTCGCTTATCGGCCGCGTGGATATGACGCTTGTGAACGCACTCAAGAAGAGCCTGCACTCCTTCGATTATCAACAGGCTCAGGAAAACATCGTCGCGCTTCGCGCCGCGCTGGAGCAACTCGACTCCGGAGGGCCAAAGGGATGAGCGTATCTCTGGACAACATGTCCGTCCTTATTGTGGATGACAACCCCGTGAATATTCAAATACTGGCCGGAGCCCTGCGGGCAAACCACCGCGTCCGGGTGGCCAATAGCGGCCTGAAAACGCTTGAGGTGGCCGTGTCCGACGATCCGCCCGACATCATCCTGCTCGACATCATGATGCCTGAAATGGACGGCTACGAGGTCTGCCGCCGTCTGAAAAACAATCCCAAAACCATGGACATTCCCATCATATTCGTCACCGCCAAGGCGGAAAGTGATGACGAAGCCTTCGGCTTGAACCTCGGGGCCGTGGACTACATCTCCAAGCCCTACAGCCTGCCGGTCGTCAAGGCGCGAGTGCGCGCCCATCTGCAGCTGAAACAACGCACGGACATGCTTGCAGAGCTGGCCATGCTCGACGGCCTGACCGGCATCGCCAACCGCCGCAACTTCGATCTTGCGCTGGAGCGCGAATGGGGCAGATCCGTCAGAAAAATCTCCGACATCGCCCTGATCATGCTCGATATTGACTTTTTCAAGGCCTACAATGATCATTACGGTCACGGGGCCGGCGACGAGTGCCTGCGCCTGACCGCCCAGGCTCTTGAGGCGTGTGTTCACAGACCGACAGATCTTGTGGCGCGATACGGCGGCGAAGAATTTTGCGTGCTCTTGCCCGAGACGGATGCGGCGGGCACAGGCAAAATGGCCGAGGCGCTACGCCGGTCCGTGAAAAAGCTGGCGCTGCCCCACGCTTTTTCAACGGTCGCGGATCACGTGACCATATCCGCGGGGTACGCCTCCGTAATCGCCACGCCGGACAGCTCCCCGACGCTCTTGCTGCAGAATGTCGACAGCGCTCTTTACATCGCCAAAAAGCGGGGGCGTAACCGCGCCGTCAATTTCGGCGACGGCCAGACTCCATAACGGCCGCTGCTCTCCCCCCGCATGCGGGCGCATGTTTTCTCCCCTTCCCGGCTTCCGGCATTCTCCGGCGGGAACGTCCTTTGCCCCACCCTCGGCGCAAGGCGAGCCGCGCCCACAATATCCAGAAATATGCGGGCTCGCCGAGCGCTTACAACGGGGGCGCCGTACCCGTCCAGCGCATGATCTCGTTCGCAGGTCTCCCCTGGCGCACAAGCAGGGCCATGTGCCGCATTGTGGCCGCGCTGTGTTCAAAAAAGCGTTTATACCCTTCGCAGAGATAATTTTTCCCGTATTCCTTTTCAGCTGTGGGCACAAAACGATTCTTGGGGCATTCGCCCTTGCAGGCGAACAGAAAGGAACAGTCGCGGCATTCTTGGGGAAGCGCCCGGGACTTCGCGAGCCCGAAGGCGTGCTGCTCCGGCGAATCGAGCATCTCCTGCAACGACTGTGCGAGGATGTTGCCCCGCAAATTCTCCGGGGAGACGAAATGGTCGCAGGCGTAAACGTCGCCCGTATGCTCGAGCAGCCCCGAACGTCCGCAATACGCGCCGTAGTAGCACACCGGCGACGGAGCGCCCAGATGGCCCGCAAGAGTCGCGTCGAAAAGCTGGACAAAGACCTTGCCCACGTCCTGGCGAACCCATTCGTCATAGACGGCCACGTAAAACTCGCCGAACTGCGACGCCGTAACGCTCCACGGCGTCACTTCCGCCGGTTGCGCCGCGGCCTGTTTCACCACGGGCACGAATTGCAGAAACCCCTGGCTCCACTCCTTGAGGAAGCGGTACGTTTCCAATGGTTGACCGGCGTTTTTGCGGTTGATGGTGGCTAGGATGTTGTAGTCCACCCCGTGCTTTCGCAGCACGCGCAACCCGGTCATGACGCGGTTGAACGAACCGCCCCCATGCTTGTCCACGCGGTAGGCGTCATGCAGTGGAGCGGGGCCATCGAGACTGACGCCCGCCAAAAATCCATTCCGCGCCAGAAACGCCCCCCATGCGTCGTCCAGCAGCGTCCCGTTGGTCTGGATGACATTCGTGTAGGGGCGTTGTCCGGCGTATTGTTTCTGGATGCGCAGGGCGTTTTCATAGAAGGAGATACCGGCCAGAAGGGGTTCGCCCCCCTGCCAGACGAATTCAACGGGATGCGTGCCGGGAGAGGCGAACATCTGCCGCACATAGGCCTCAAGCACGGCCCCGGACATCAGCCACGGGGCGCCGCCGGCGGCGTCCGCGAACAGGGCCGCCTTTTCCAGATAATAGCAGTACGTGCAATGCAGATTGCAGCGCGGCCCCACGGCTTTGGCGATGATCGAATAGGACATCAGTGGCGCAGGTTCGTCACGGCCCAGTTGTCGTAATCCTTCAATTCGAAGCCCACGTCTTCCCCCACCTCCCGCGCAATGATCGCGTTCAATTGTTCATTCATGCGCAGGATCAGCTCCCTTTTCCCGGGCAAATCCATGGCCAGGTTGCGCATCTCCGTGGGATCGTTCCGGAGATCGAACAGCTCCAGATCGTTGTCGCGCAGCAGTTCTTCCAGCTTTTTCGGTGTATTACGCTTGGTGGGGGCGAAATAGCGGGCGAATTTGTATCTGCCGTCGAAAACAATGCGTATGTTTCCGCGCTTTGAAAGATCCGGCTTGATGCTCTTGATGCGCTCCCAGTTCTCTCCCCTGTTGTACGCCTGGACCATCTCCTTCAGGAAGTTCGCGTCCAGAGTCAAAATCATGTCGTAGCAATGCAACGCGCAGGGGCGGATTTGCGAAAGACTCGCCCCGGCCGGATCGGCCAGGACAGGGCTCATGTCCCTGCCGGGGAGGGATGCCGTGATCTTTTCCACGTCTTGCGGCGCGGCTCCAGTCAGGGCCAGGAGCGTGGGCGCCAGGTCCAGGTGGGAGGAAAGCGCGCGCGTGGACTGTCCGCCGGGGATTTCCGGATGCACGATGAACAGGGGCACGTGGATGTTTTCCTCATAGGAAAAGGGTCCCTTGCCCCGCAAGTTGTGGCGGCCGCACATCTCCCCATGGTCCGCGGTAAAGACGATCACGGTATTCTCCCGCATCCCCTGCCTTTCCAACTCGTCGAGCACGGTGCCGATCTGCATGTCCACGTCTTTCAGACAGTTCAGGTAATAGTCTTTGTACCGGGTCCAATGCGCATCCGAATCCGGTATCGCCCCCATCATGTAATCCCAGCCCTCATGGTATTCGTAATGCGCTTTGGGGCGGCCTTTTTCGGTAATGGGCTGGTACAGATTCGGCGGCAGCGGAAAATCCTCATGCACGGCCTGATACACGGTGTTGTCCGGCGCCCTGTTGATTTTGTCCATGAGCTTGCCGGTCTTCTGCTCGCTCTCTCCGCCC
Source organism: uncultured Desulfovibrionaceae bacterium (assembly GCA_964517355.1). Lineage (GTDB taxonomy): Bacteria > Desulfobacterota > Desulfovibrionia > Desulfovibrionales > Desulfovibrionaceae > CAZFCK01. Next base: position 11,828 of record CAZFCK010000120.1, read on the forward strand.
GCGTCCGTATTGAAATACATGACATCATGCGGATTGATGAAATTAACGGCCAGGAAGAACGGCGTGCCCTCTTTATTCAGGCGCGCCCCTTTTGCGCGCAGCCAGTTCACGGAATCACCGACAAAGCCCGTATCGTGGGAATATCCTCCCAACGTGCGCCCGTAATGGTCTCCGGTCGGGTTGAAATCGGAAAATCCATAGGGTTCCATGGCGTCGGTCATCAACTTGTGCTCTTTATTGTGCTCAGGGGTCAGGGCCTCGCTGAGATGCAGCTTGCCTTTATAGGCGGTATAATAGCCGAGTTCACGCATCATGTGCCCGATGGTGGGGATATCCGTGGACATGTCCGGCTGCCACGGGAGGTTGGTGTTGTCGAACATGCCCGTATGCTGAATGTGCTGGCCGGTATACATGACGGAGCGCGAGGCCGTGCACATGTTCGAGCAGTTGTAATGGTTCTCGAAACTCACGCCCTCGCTACGCATCTTTTCTCGTGAAACGAGATCCGCGCTGCGCGGATAGCCTTTGAAATGGCGCTCCTGGTCCGTGACGATCAAGACGACGTTGTATCCTTTCCCGGCTATTTTCAAGGGGGATTGTTTCGGAAGCGCTTCCGCTTCCGGCTCCCGCGCCAAAGCAGTGGTTGCTGAAAGGGGCAGTGCGGAGGTGGCCAGTCCCAGCCCCGCCAGCTTGATGAATTCCCGCCTGGATTTCTGCAACGTCTCTCGATGCATGGTCTCACCTCAACCAGCTGAATTGGTTATCGATAGTTATCGGAGACTCGACTTTCCGAGTAGACCTGACACTATAACATCTTGTATTTATTTAAAAATTAAGGATAAAAATCGTTTTCCCGGCGTCCAGGGGCCTCCCCTGGTCGTCGTGTGGGCGCGAAAGCCCGCGACTTTATTCTTTTTTTCTTTTTGTCCGAAAGTCGTATCGGAGATATATCCATAACAAAAGGATAGCCTTCAAGCCAGCGCAAATCGAATCGGTTGCGTTGAAAAGCGGTCCGCTCTCGCCCATGGCTTCACGGCGCTCCGTTGCACGAATGCGCGCGCCGTCCCCGCCCCACGCCGATTATTGCAACAACCCCTGAAAGATCCCGCTGTTTACATCCACGGGAAACCCCTGGTCCGCCTGGTCTCTGGCGATACTATAGCGAATGTACTCCCTTCCCTTAAAGAAATACGCCCTTCCGTCGCCCCAGTTCACAACGGCGTCGATACCCGACGTCCACAGACCGGGCCACGTTTTGCCGGTGATTTTTTTGGGATAACCGGGATCGGCTCTGTCATCGGCGATACTGTAGCGAATATATTCGCCCCCTTTGAAAAAGTAGGCCTTGCCGTTGCCCCAGTTGACCACGGCGTCAATCCCCGAAGTCCACAACCCGGGCCAGGTCTTGTTGTTGATCGGCTTGGGGTATCCTGGATCGCACGCGTCGTTGGCAATGTCATAGCGCATATATTGGCTGCCCTTGAATACATAGAGCTTTCCGTTGCCCCAGTTGATCGCGGCGTCGAAATCCCTGTCCCACCCGGGAACCCCCCTTGGCCCGAAATCCGGGCCGATAGGCACGGGAAAGCCGGAGTCCACCGCTTGGCTTCCCTTGTCGTACAGCGTGACATCGGGTCCCATGAAAAACACGATCTTGTTTCCCCAGGGCAAAGCCGCATCGATGTGGCCGGGTCGGCCCGGTTCGCCCGCCAGGTTCCCCAAACTTTGCGCGTTGCCGCGGGACGGCTGCGCCGTTTGCGTCTGGGGAGATGCGGCCGCCTCGTCGAGATAAATATTGTATACGGAGCTGAACTGCTGCGATTCCGCGTCGATCTCTCCTTCGATAACGACCATCCTTCCATTCCAGCCCGCTGGATGGATTGCGTCGAAAACCGTTTTTGGGGTGTTGGTGAAAATGGTGGACGCTTGGCCGATCGGCGCATTGACGAAATAGGTGTTTCCATCGTCTCCGGCCACGCTGCAGTCCATGATGTCCATTTTCTGCTCGCAGCCCGCGAACCGGCCGCGAATTTTGGCGCGCCCGTCCAGGCCCTCCCCGGAGAGCGGGGGGGCGTCCTGAAAAACGACATTCGTAACATCCGTGAGTTCGCCGAATTCGTTCACTGTTCCGTAAACGGTGATGCGGCGGCCGGTTTGGGATGTCTTCAGGATATCGATAAGGTTGTTGGGCGTATTCTGAAGCACGGCTGACACTCTCGCGGCGTTGCCGATCAAAAACAACTGCTTGGCGTCCTCTGTGACCAAAAGGCATTGATCGGCGCCATCCATGGCTTCGCAACCTTCGAAGGTGCCCGAATATTCAGCCGCAGACACATTGCTCCGCAGCCCTCCCGCCAGGAGCATGAGCGCCAGAAGCGACACAGGGAGCGCATAGAAAAACGGCATCGTCCTTTTCATTCTTTCCTCCGAAGGTTGTATGAATTGTATGACGAAATATCGGTGCGCCCCTCATCTCCATGCGCGGTCTGGGCGCCGCCGGCATATTCCGTTTCGCCAGACCATATTAGGGCCTGTTTCTAAAACATAACGATTCGGGAAGACCATTCCGCAAAAAAACAAAATGTGGCTATGTCCTTAACTCCGCAATGTGGGAATGACTTGTTTTTCCGAGGGGA
>CAZFCK010000121.1:0-14444 GCA_964517355.1 uncultured Desulfovibrionaceae bacterium
GATCGCGTAATTTGAAATAAAGGCTATTTCGTTTGACAAGGGGCCACATAGGAAATACTTTTTATCTGAACAATTCGACTTCCTGGGCTGAGTGCACACCATAACACTTTGTATTTGTTGAAAAAAATAAGCATAAAAAAGTCTGTTTTTCCGGCGTCCAGGGGCCTCCCATGGTCGTCGTGCGGGCGCGAAAGCCCGCGACTTTATTCTTTTTATCGTTTAGTCCGAAAGTCGTATGTATAACTTGTTGCAGACGAGTTGGAACACTCCTTTGCTCATCAGGTAGCCTTGACCCCTTTCATGATTCCCTGTTTGCATTGCCACCGTAACGTGATATAGCATTATGTGTTACTATCAGACCACGCTCGTGAACGCGCATCGCGCCGGACGTGCGCGGAAGGCAACCATATAACGCAAAGGGATGCGGGCCATGACAGACATTGCGAAGCTATTGGGTGACGAGGCGAGATATCTTCTGGACCATAAATGCGGCACTGTTCCAAAGGCGCATCTGCAACTTCCCGGCCCGGATTTCGTAGACAGGGTCATGGCGGGCATGGACAGGTCTGTTCCGGTCTTGCGCAGCATGCAGCAACTTTTCAACCACGGCAGACTGGCCGGCACGGGCTATGTTTCCATTTTGCCGGTGGATCAGGGCATAGAACATTCGGCAGGCGCGTCTTTCGCGCCCAATCCCCTGTATTTCGATCCTGAAAACATCATCAGACTGGCCATGGAGGGCGGTTGCAACGCGGTTGCCTCAACCCTGGGCGTCATGGGCTCCCTGGCGCGCAAATACGCGCACAAGATCCCCTTTCTGCTCAAGATCAACCATAATGAACTGCTGACCTACCCCAACAAGTGGGACCAGAACCTGTTCGCTTCCGTGAAACAGGCCTTCAATATGGGGTGTGTGGCCGTCGGCGCCACCATTTATTTCGGCGCCCCGGAAAGCAACCGCCAGATCCGCGAAGTGAGCGCGGCCTTCCAGATCGCCCATGAAATGGGGCTGGCCACCGTGCTCTGGGCCTACCTGCGCAATCCGGCCTTCAAAAAAGACGGCGTGGACTATCACGCCAGCGCGGACCTCACCGGACAGGCCAACCACCTGGCCGCGACCCTTGAAGCCGATATCGTGAAACAGAAACAAGCCACGAATAACGGCGGCTATACGGCCATCGGCTTCGGCAAAACCGACCCTCGCGTCTACAGCGACCTGTGCAGCGACCACCCCATTGATTTGACGCGCTACCAGGTGCTCAATTGCTTCTGCGGCCGCGTGGGGCTGATCAATTCCGGGGGCGGATCAGGGAAAAACGACCTGAACCAGGCGGTACGCACCGCTGTCATCAATAAACGCGCCGGCGGCATGGGCCTCATTTCCGGCCGTAAGGCCTTTCAAAAACCCATACGGGACGGCGTGGAACTGCTCAACGCCATTCAGGACGTCTACCTGGCGGAAGAAGTCACCATCGCTTGACAAGGCGGCTATCCTCGCGCCTTGTTTCCGGAGGGGAAATCTCGTGAACGGGGTTTTCCCTCCTAAAAAACCGTATGCGCATGCCGTTCCCTGATCATACCTCGCAAGTATCGCCCCTCTCAACAAATGATATACCGACAGCTCATGCCCCCGGCTCCGTTTGACAATGATTTCTCGCTGCCTTATCATTGAAAGTAAAGTATAATTACCAAGATAGATACTTCTTCTTGTGTGCCGTACAATGAAGCCGCTCCCATGGAAGAGCAAGGATACGGCCTGGATTTCTTCCGTGTTTGGCGTTAGAATTGCATAACCATCTGAAAGACGCCGCCCACCGCCCTACCGGCGCGTATGCAGCCACGTTATGCGGGGCAAGACGGTCTTTCACATCAAGCACTACGTTTCGCGGCAGGCGCTCTCCCGCCCGCCGCACCTCATCCTTTGGAGGTGAGAGCAGGCATGAGCAAGATTCTCGCACAAGACGAAGTCGATGCCTTGTTGCGCGGGCTTTCCGGCGGAGAAATCGAAACAGAAAGCGACATTGCCGAAGACGATTCCGGCATCGTGCCCTTTGACCTGGCGAATCAGGACCGCATCATCCGCGGCCGCATGCCTGTTCTGGAAATCGTCAACGACAGGTTCGCCCGGCTCTGCACAAACGCGCTCTCCAACTCCGTACGCAAGCGTGTGGAGATCAACCCCATTTCCATCGACATGACGAAGTTCGGCGATTTCATGCGCTCGCTGCCCGTTCCCACCAGCATCAATATTTTCAAGATGGAGCCGTTGCGGGGCAACGCCATCGTGGTGGTGGACTCCCGGCTTGTTTTCGCGCTGGTGGAAAACTTTTTCGGCGGTTCGGGCAGCCAGCCAAAAATCGAGGGCCGGGAATTCACGCGCATCGAACAGGCCATTGTGGACCGGGTCATCAAAATCGCTCTGGAAAACATGGAAGAATCCTGGCGCCCCGTGCATGAAGTGAATCTCGAACTCGTGCGCTCGGAAATCAACCCGCAATTCGCGGCCATCGTCCCTCCCAGCGACGTGGTGGTGGTCATCACTTTCGAGGTGGAGCTGGAAAACGCAATCGGATCGCTCGTGGTCTGCCTGCCGTACGCCACCATAGAACCCATCCGCTCCAAACTGCATGCGAGTTTTCAGACGGAGCGCCTGGAAATCGACCACGCCTGGGTCTCGCGCCTCAAGGAACGCCTCATGGAAACCCCGGTGGAACTGGTGGTGCGTTTCGGCAGCACGAAAATCACCGGCAGGCAACTCATGAACCTGCAAATCGGCGACATCCTGCTGCTCAACACCGATACCGACGACCTCATGGAGGCCGAGGTGGAAGGCATCCGCAAATTCCAGGGAATTTGCGGCACGGTCAAAAGCAACCAGGCGTTCCAGATCATCAAGGAAGAAGAACCCCGTTACGCCTGATTCCGCTGGATTCGCATTCTTCTTTTGGGGACTGTTCACTTGAAAAAGAGATGCCTCCGGCCGCTTAAGAACCTTTTGAAAAAGGTTCTTAAGAATCTCCAAAACTCATTAATTAGCCTAACTTGCCAGTATATCTAAAATTTTAGATTTGATACTCGCGGGTCCAGGGGGGCGTTCCCCCCTGGTGAGGTTTGGGGCGGAGCCCCAACATAACCACCGTGAAGTTGAAATGCTTTACAATAAATCATCACGTCTCCCCGCCATTGTGATTTTTTTTCCTCTTGGCGAGGCCGCGCACCTTCTGCTATGTTCCCTGATACATCCTCACAACCAAGGGACAACCAACAACCGCATTGCAGAGGACTATTATGCACATTGTCAAATTGTTTGCTTTATCAACCTGTATTCACTGTAGAAATACAAGAAAATTCCTGGAAGAGAATCAGGTGGATCATGAGTGCGTTTATGTGGACACCCTTGAAGGTGACGAACGGAAAAAAACCATCGCTGAAATCAAACGCCACAACCCCGCGGCGTCGTTCCCGACTATGGTGATTGATGGAGACCGCGTGATCATCGGCTTCCGCAAGGACGACATCGAGGAGGCCCTGGGCTTATGACGACAATGACCGCACAAAGCCTTTACGAGAATCTGAAAAAACTCCAGGAACCCAAAGGCTATTATTTCAACAAGGATATGGAGATGACCATGCCCTTGCTGGAAAGCCTGCTGATAAACAAGGAACGCTACGGCCACATGGCCTGTCCCTGCCGGCTCGCCAGCGGTTCGCTCGAAAACGACAGGGACATCCTCTGCCCCTGTGTGTATCGGGAGCAGGACGTGGCTGAATACGGGGCCTGTTACTGCGGGCTGTACGTCTCCAAAGAATGGAACGACGGCGCCATAGAGCACGCAACGGTCCCTGAGCGCCGGCCTCCTGAAAAAACGGATATATTCTAGCGCATTTTCGCCTTGAAACAAGGCGCAAGCCGTTAACAACAATATGTCCATTCCAGGGGAGCGCCTCGTGAAAAAGGTTTCCCCTGGAATTTTTTTCACCCCAAAGCACCCCCTTTTGACGAGCAGAGCACATGATACGCCCGGATTTGCACATTCTGGCCCCATATGCCCATGCCGTGGACGCCGCGCTACTGCCGCAGCATGCAAGGCTGGGCCGTACCGTGCGCCTCGGCAGCAATGAAAACCCCTTGGGTCCCTCGCCTCTGGCGGTGGAAGCCATGGCGCGTGCCGCATCCGTGGCCGGGCGTTATCCCCAGGCCGACAGTTCGCGCTGCATCCGGGCCATTGCGGAACACCTCGGCGTACCGGCGGAGCACATCCTCATGGGCAACGGAGGCGATGAGATCATAGATCTCCTGGTGCGCGTTCTGGCTGTGCCGGGACGAGACGCGGTATTGACCTGCCGCCCCTGCTTCGATGTCTATCGTACCCAGGCCCTTGTCTGCGGCGCGCGGCTTGAGCAGGTGCCCCTGCAAGAGGACTTCGCCCTCCCCCTGGAGGCCTTGGCCGACAAAGCCGGCGCGGACACCGCGGTGGTTTTCGTGACCACACCGGACAATCCCTCGGGGCTGACCACGCCCCCCCGGGACCTGGAACGTCTGGCGCGGGCGTTGCCTCCACGCACCTTTCTGCTGGTGGATGAGGCTTACGTTGATTTTGCCGACGCACCGGGTGCGGCCACCTGTCTGCCCCTGCCGCGCACGCTGCCAAACGTGGGCATCCTGCGCACGTTTTCCAAGGCCTACGGGCTGGCGGGGGCGCGGCTCGGCTACGGCGTTCTTCCTCTGCCCGTGGCCGATATCTGCCGCCGCGCGCAAATTCCCTTCAGCGTCAACCTGTTTGCCCAGGAAGGCGGTATCGCCGCCCTTGCCGACCAGGAGCACTACCGCCGCACTGTGGCGCTGGTCCGCGAACAGCGCGCGGTTCTCAGGCAAGGGCTGCTTGCTCTCGGCTGCCGGGTTCCGGACAGCCAGTCGAACTTTCTCATGTTCCACCCCCCGTGCTCCAGCCAGGAACTTTTTACGGGTCTGCTCCGGCAAGGCATCCTGATCCGCAACCTCAAGCCCAACGGCCTGGACGGCTGGCTGCGCGTCAGTGTGGGGACGCCGGAAGAATGCGCGGCGTTTCTGGAAGCCGTCGCATCGCTTGTGCCCGTGTTGCCCGGGTAAGGGACATGTCCTTTGAAGATTGTCTTCCGTGAGAATAAAACTCAGAGCGCCTCACCCTTGAGGATTCCGCGGGAGCTTCAGCAACGGCTTGCGACAACATCACGACAGCAGTTATGTATGGAAATCGGATAGAGGAATGGTTGCTCTATCCTTCATGCCCTCTCCACTTCAACATCACGCACACAGTGAGGCATGACCATGGCTGCACAGGAAGCGTACAAAGAAAATAACAGACTCCTTTTCACCATAGCCGCCATGGCCGCCATGGGCGGTTTGCTGTTCGGATACGACACCGGCGTCATATCCGGAGCGCTCCTCTTTTTGCGCGAGGATTTTTCCCTGGACGCCAAGGCCCAGGAATGGGTGGTCAGCGTGGTGCTGCTCGGCTGCATAGCGGGGGCCGCTATCAGCGGCAACGTCGTGGACAGGCTTGGCCGCCGCAGGGTCATCATTCTCACCGCCTGCGTCTTCGCCCTCGGGTCCATATGGAGCGGACTGGCCTCCAGCATCCCCATGCTTCTCGCCGGGCGTCTGGTCATCGGGCTGGGCATAGGCGTGGCCTCCTACGCCGTGCCCTTGTATATTTCCGAGATATCCCCGCCCACATACCGCGGCGCCCTGGTCTCCCTCAATCAGTTGCTCATCACCATCGGCATCGTTTGCTCCTATCTTGTGGACGACATTTTCGCGCATACGGATCATACGTGGCGCTACATGTTCCTTACGGGGGCGGTTCCGGCCGTCATCCTCGTCACGGGCATGTTGTTTCTGCCCGAAACGCCCCACTGGCTGATGACAAGGGGACGCGAACAACGCGCGTTCGCAATTTTATCCAGGCTCATGCCCGCGTCCCAGGCCGCGGCGGAGTTGGCAGAACTCCGCAAGAACGCATCGCGGACCACCCAGGGATCATGCAAGGAATTGCTGGCGCCCTGGATGCGCCCGGCACTGATCATCGGCGTGGGCATCATGTTCATACAGCAGGCGACAGGCATCAATACCGTAATCTACTACGCGCCCACCATTTTCGAAATGGCGGGCTTCACTTCGGCCACCACGGCCATCGCCGCCACTGTGGGCGTGGGGCTCGTGAATGTGCTGCTGACCGTGGTCTCCATCCGGCTCATCGACCGCATCGGCCGCAAGCCGCTCCTTTCTTCCGGACTCCTGGGCATGGTGTTCAGCCTGACGCTCCTGGGCCTGGGGTTCCACTTTGCCGCGGATGTGGGGGCCGGCCTCAAATGGATCACTGTGGGGGCGCTCCTCATTTATATCGGGTCGTTCGCCATCAGCCTCGGCCCCATCGCCTGGCTGCTCATCGCTGAAATCTACCCCGTCAAGGTGCGCGGCCTGGCCATGAGCATCGCCACCCTGTGCAACTGGGGCTTCAACTTTTGTATCGCCTTCACCTTCCTGAGCATTGTGGACAGGCTCGGCAAGGAAGGCGCCTTTTGGCTCTATGCCGGCATCGGCCTTTGCGGCTGGTTTTTTTGCCGGTTTTATGTTCCCGAAACAAAAGGGGTATCCTTGCCCACCATCGAAAACAATTTGCGGCAAGGTGTGCCGGCACGGCATCTGGGCCGAGAACCGCAATGAAAAGGCGCGTTGAAAACTTTATATTATATAATAATAGGCCTACATTTCTGGACAACAAAAAATATTTTTCTTAAGATAACTTAATGTAACAAATCTTCCATGCAAGGAGTCCACGCATGGCCATCAACGAGCGCGAATATCACGACCAGGGCGATACGCTTAAAGAAATATTGATGGACATCGAGTTCCACAAACGTGGAACACAAAAGCTCGTCAAGATTCTTTATATACTGATCATTGTCGTTCTCGTTCTGGGCATCGCCATGGAAGCGCTCTCTTTTTTGGATTACATTTTTCGCGACCTCTTCGGCAAATCATCGCGCAGCAGCCCCCTGGGCCTTATGTCCAGCCCCTATGTTTCGCGCCTTGTAGGCATCGCCACACGCATCATCATCGCCCTGCTGATCCTCATGGCCGCGCGCCTGGGCTTCGAGCTGCTGCACGGCCTGAACTACCAGACGGAACTCCTCAAACTCATGGCCCAGCACATGGGAGCGGCGCCGCACAATTCCAGTAGTAATGCGAACGCCCCTTCTTCCGATCCATTTTCCCCCGGCAGCCCCACACCGCGCGCCGATGCGCACGCATTTCCCTCCCAGCCTCCCGGATCATCAGGCTCCCCTTCTCGCGGCGATGCGCGTGCAGCTATGGACGCCTTTCTCGAAGAACCCGCCGCACCGCACGCCTCGTACCGGGACAAGTACGCAGCGCCGCAGAATTCGCGCCGTCCGCCGCTTGAGGACGATGCGCCCGGCCCCTCCGGCAACCCCGCTCCGGCGTCCCCAACTCAAGACGGCAATCCCTTGTTCACCTGCGCCCACTGCGGTTATCAGCGCTCCATCCCCAAAGAATATGTGGGCAAGGCCATCAAATGCCCCAAGTGTCATCAGGTGAACCGCCCAACAACCTGACGCGAAACCGGCACGCTTGCCCTTTGCATAGGCCTGGGCTACATTTCGCCATGCACATTCCCGAATCTTTTCCGTTACCGGACACCTGGTACCGGCATCGTGTCTCCTATGGAGAAACAGATGCCATGGCGCAAGTATATTACGCGGAATATCAACACTTCTTTGAACGGGCGCGGGGACAGTACATCCGTGAACTGGGCATGAGCTACGCCGAGGTGGAGCGCCGCGGCGTATTGTTGCCGGTGCGCGAGGCGAGCTGCCGCTACCGGGTGCCCATCAGGTACGACGAGTTGATTTGGGTCCATGCCGGGGTGGGTACGTGGCGCCGCGCATCGTTGATCTTCGTCTATGAAATCTGGGACGAGCAACGCGGGGTGCTCCATGCTCAAGGCTTTACCGAGCATGCCTGCGTCGGGCCGGAAGGACGGCCCACACGGTTTCCCGACTGGTTCATCCGGTTGTGCCGCCCCTCGTAGAGTATGTTCACATTGATATAGTTTCCTTGCGCTAGAGCATCTCAACCTTTTCAAAGGTTACCATGCTCCAAACAGACGCTCCCGCCTGTTTCTTTCACGCTGAAAAAAAAGACCCAAGGGAAAACCTCTTATCAGAAGTTCTCCTTCCTGCGCCGTCTGTTCCCGATGTACTGTTTTTTCATGTGACCCCATATGTTGCCAGTCGGCGACTCTTTCTTTATTCTCACCGGCTCAGGGCTGATCCTTGGGAGAGGGATACGCCCCACATCCTCCATGCTGCTCATCTTGCAGCTGATTTTAGACCACGCATTATAGGGAGAGAGAGATGGCAAAAGACAAAATCGGTATGCGGCTCAAAGCATTGCGCGAAGAACGGGACATCAGCCTGGAAGAGTTGTCGGATCGCAGCGGTCTGACGCTCGGGCTTCTCGAAGCGCTGGAACAAGGGGAAGCGGCCCCCGCTCTTGGATCGCTGGTGAAAATCACCCGTGTTCTGGGGTGCCGTCTTGGCACCATGTTCGACGACATCCAGAGCAAAGACCCGCACATCGTCCGCCGCGACGACCGGGAAAAGGAATTCACCCTGCAGCTGGCCGCGGGCGGTTCCAACATGCAGCATTACTATTCCCTGGGCAAAGGAAAGTCCGACCGCCACATGGAGCCCTTTTACATCGAGCTGCGTCCCGAGCCCAACAGCGCTCCGGACATGTCTTCCCACGAGGGCGAGGAATTCATCATGGTGCTTTCCGGATCGGTCAAGCTGACCTACGGCAAGAACACCTATGTTCTCGAGCCCGGCGATACCATGTACTACAATTCCATCGTGCCCCATCATGTCGGGGTCAACGGCAACGAAAAGGCCACGATTTACGCTGTGGTCCATGTGCCCTTTTAAAGGAGGTCAGCATGGCTGCATTGCGTAACCTCACTTTGGGGCAGATATTGGAAAAGACCGCGGCGGAAAATCCCGACACCGAAGCCGTCGTCTACAAGGACCGCGATTTTCGCCTGACCTACAAACAATTCAACGAACTTGTGAACGACATGGCCAAAGGGCTCATGGCCCTGGGCATACAAAAAGGGGAGAAAGTCGCGGTCTGGGCCACGAATGTTCCCTACTGGGTCGTGCTGCAATTCGCCACGGCGAAGATCGGCGCGGTGCTGCTCACCGTGAACACGAACTACAAAAAGCACGAGCTGAAATATCTCTTGCAGCAGTCCGAGGCGGAAAACATCTTCCTCATCGACGGGTTCAGGGATACGGACTATATCCTCACGCTCTATGAACTGGCTCCCGAACTCCGCTCACGCGCCCGCGGCGACATGAAAAACGAAACGTTTCCGCATCTGAAGCGCGTTTTTTTTCTTGGCCCGGAAAAGCATCGCGGCATGTATTCCGTGCCGGAGGTCCTTGCCATGTCGGCCATGGTCTCGGATGAGGAGTTCGCAGCCCGGCAAGCCACGCTGGACCCCCACGACGTGGTGAACATGCAGTACACCTCGGGCACCACCGGCTTTCCCAAAGGCGTGATGCTCACCCATTACAATGTGGGCAACAACGGCTACTGGATCGGCGCGAACCAGGGATTCAAGGCGGGAATGCGGTTGTGTCTGCCGGTGCCGCTTTTCCACTGCTTCGGCTGCGTGCTGGGCGTCATGGCCGCGGTGAACCACGGCGTGACCATGGTCATCGTGGAGACATTTAAGGCCATCACCGTCATGCAGGCCGTGGAAAAGGAACGCTGCAACGCCGTGTACGGCGTGCCGACGATGTACATCGCCATGCTCGAGCACGAACTTTTCGACAAATTCGATTTCTCCACCCTGAGCACGGGCATTATGGCCGGCTCGCCCTGCCCCATCCATGTGATGAAAATGGTGATGGAAAAAATGTACATGAAAGACATCACCATCTGCTACGGCCTCACGGAAGGATCTCCCGTGATGACGCAAACGCGCATGGAGGACGGCATCGACAAGCGCACCGAAACCGTGGGGCGCTCCATGCCGGAAATCGAGGTCCGCGTCGTCGATCCGGAAACCAACCTGGAACTCCCCTCCGGACACCAGGGCGAGGTCTGCTGCCGCGGTTACAACGTCATGAAGGGCTACTACAACAACCCGCAAGCCACCGCCGAAGCCATCGACAAGGACGGCTGGCTGCATTCCGGCGACCTTGGCGTCATGGACAAGGACGGATATCTGGCCATTACCGGACGCCTCAAGGATATGATCATCCGGGGCGGTGAAAACATCTATCCCCGTGAAATCGAGGAATTCCTTTACACCATGCCCGGCATTTCCGATATTCAGGTGGCCGGCGTGCCCAGCAAGAAATATGGCGAGGAAGTCGGCGCCTTCATTATTCTCAAAGAGGGAGCCGATCTGACGGCTGAAGACGTGCGCGATTATTGCCGGGGGCAGATCGCCTGGCACAAGATCCCGAAATACGTCCATTTCCTTACCGAGTATCCCATGACCGCCAGCGGCAAAGTGCAGAAATTCAAACTGCGCGATTTGGCGGCCCAGCTTTTTCCGGACGCGTAAGCGGACGCTCTCCAAGGAGAATCGAATATGCAAAAGGCCTATAAGGACATCGCACCCCGCTTGCGCGGCCTGCGTGAGGCCCTGGACATGAGCATCGAAGATCTCGCCGAGCAGGCCCAGGTCTCCCCGGATCTGGCCAAAAGCTACGAGTCCGGGACCGTTGAAATACCCGTCAGCTATCTGGTCACTGTGGCGCACATCTGCGGCGTGGATCTCACGGAGATCCTTTCCGGCGGCGAAGCCCGTCTGCACTCCTATTCCCTGGTGCGCAAAGGCAAAGGCCTTTCCGTGGAGCGCCGCAAGGATTACGACTACAAGAGCCTGGCCTACAAATTCGTGGGCCGGCGCATGGAACCCTTCATGGTGCGCGTACCCAGCAAGGACGAAAGCCAGCTCACCTTCAACGCCCATCCGGGGCAGGAATTCATCTACGTTATTGAAGGACGGCTGGAAATCAGGCTGGAGAAAAACGTCGAAGTGCTGGAGCCCGGAGATTGTCTCTATTTCAGCTCCCACTCTCCCCATGCCCTGCGGGGTCTGGACGGCAAAGACGCCTTGTTTCTCGACGTGATCATGTAAGCGCACAGTCAAAGGGGATCTCCATGTTCAAAAAACTCAGACCAACTAGCTACGAGGAATTCCTTAACGTCTTCAGCCTGGACCCGCCGAAAAACTTCAACTTCGCCTTCGACGTCATCGACGCCATGGCCGCCGAGAATCCGGACCAGATCGCCCTAGCCCATGTCGGACCCGATCATGTTCGCCGCGAATACCCCATGAGCTGGCTCAAGGAGGCCTCGTGCCGCCTGGCCAACGCCCTGAAAGCCCAAGGCGTGGGCAAGGGCGACCGCGTCATGCTCATCCTTTACCGCCGGGTGGACTTCTGGGTCTCCATGCTGGCCCTGCACCGCATCGGCGCTGTGGCCATTCCTTCGCCCTCCCAGCTCACGTCCAAGGACATCGTCTATCGCGTGCAAACGGGCAAGGTAAAAGCCGCCATTGCCGAGGATTCCGTGGCCGACCGCGTGGACGAGGCCAAAAAATCCTGCCCGGAGCTGCGCGTTGTGATCCAATGCGGCCCCGCTCCGCTCAAACAAGGGTGGCACGCCTACGACGCCCTGATACTGCAGGCCGAACCCGATTTCCCGCGGCCGGAAGACGCCGCCTGCGATGAAGACATGCTGCTCATCTTCTTCACTTCCGGCACGACCGGCCCCCCTAAAATGGTCGAGCACACCCATCTCTACCCCTTGGGGCATTTCACCACCGGCGTCTACTGGCACGACCTTGAACCCGGAGATCTGCACCTCACCGTTGCGGATACCGGATGGGGCAAGGCGGTTTGGGGAAAAATGTACGGGCAGTGGATGGCCGGCGCCAGCGTGTTCGTCTACGACTTCCGCGGCAAGTTCGACCCCGCCGACCTGCTGGACGTTATGGCCAGAAACAAAATCACCAGCTTCTGCGCCCCCCCGACGGTTTACCGCTTCCTCATTCGCCAGGACCTCGCAAAATACGACCTCTCCAGCCTCAGGCACTGCACCACCGCCGGGGAGCTGCTCAACGAAAGCGTGTTCCTCGAATGGCAGAGGGTCACGGGCCTGCCCATCTATGAAGGCTACGGCCAGACCGAAACCACGTTGCAAATCGCCACATACCCGTTCATGACGCCTAAACCCGGCTCCATCGGCAAGGCCTCCCCCACCTGGGGCATCGAGCTTCTCGACGCCGACGGCAGCCCGTGCGCCACCGGCGACGAGGGCGAAATCTGCATCAAACTGGATAAACGCCCCCTGGGCTTGTTCACCCAATATCTGGACGAACCCGAGCGCACGGCCAACGTGGTCTACGACGGTTACTACCATACCGGCGACAAGGCCTGGATGGACGAAGACGGCTATATCTGGTTTTTGGGGCGCGTGGACGACCTGATCAAAAGCTCGGGCTACCGCATCGGTCCCTTTGAGGTGGAGAGCGCCCTCGTTTCGCATCCGGCAGTGGTTGAAGCGGCCGTCACCGGCGTGCCGGACGAGGAGCGCGGACAAATAGTCAAAGCCACCATCGTACTCAATCCGGGCTATGAAGCCTCGTCCTCGTTGACCAAGGAAATTCAGAACCACGTCAAAAAGGTCACGGCGCCCTATAAATACCCGCGTATCGTGCAATACGTGGAGGAATTGCCGAAAACCATTTCCGGGAAGATAAAACGCGCTGAAATACGCGCCAAGGATCTGGGCCAGTGCGAATAGGCCTTACGCCCGTTGCTCATCGTGACCGCATCTCTTGCGGATGAACAACGGCTTGAGGTTTTAAATAATACCATTTCCTATTTTCAAATTAATTTATGAAAATTTCCGGGGGGAAACCAGCGCTGCTATCTTCATCCCTAAGGCGCGAAACGATCGCGCCCAAGGGTTGAAGTTTTTGAAAAAGGTTCTCCCCCCGGATCCCCTTTCCAACACTTTAAACTTCAGGATATCAAATAGATATTGTATTGTTTTTGAGATTGTCCCAAGCAGGGTCATTCCTTCTGCAATGTAGAAAGGACTGCTTTACGCTGACATTATGAACAAGAAACGGTATTATTTCTCGAAAACCATATCGCACCATTTCACAAAATTTTACTTTACCCTCTCCACTGGAAGGGCTATGTGTTCTTGCGTAACAACAGAAGCAGAACCGACACCTCCCAAAGCCGCCATGCGCCCTTTTTCGTTTTTTTGATCACCCCAACCAAGAGAGCTCACCACCGGACACCGCCCCTAGTTTTCCTTATAGGCGGAACACATGTTCGCATCGTGACGAGCCCCACACAGCTACTATGTCCAGAATTGATATCCACACCCATGCCTTTCATCCAAAAATCGCGGACAAGGTTCTCAATCAGCTGGAGCAACACTACTCTATAACGCCCGTCGGCACGGCGCGCATCGACGACCTCCTGGCGCGCGAACGCGCCGCGGGTATCGACCGCTTTGTGGTGCTCTGCGCCGCCACGGCTCCGGCCCAGGTCGTACCGGCGAACAACTGGACCATTTCGCTCCAGGAGCAACATCCCGAGGTCATCGCCTTCGGCACCCTGCACCCGGACTACGAGGACTGGGAAGCCGAGTTGGACCGCCTGTACGAGGCCGGCATCAAGGGGCTCAAGTTCCATCCTGAATTTCAGGGATTTTGGCTCGACGATCCCAGGCTCCTGCCCATTGTCGAAGCCGCCCAAAACCGTTTTGCCTTTATCTTTCACGTGGGGGACAGGCTGCCACCCAAGCAAAATCCTTCTTGCCCCTACAAGATGGCGGCCATTGCCAAAAACTTTCCCAAAGCGCGCATCCTGGCCGCGCATATGGGGGGGCACCGCCACTGGGCCGCGGCGCTCGAGGTGCTTGCCGGGAAAAACATCTGGTTCGACACGTCCAGCACCTTGCCCTACATCCAGGACAAGCTATTGTGCGACATCTGGCGGTGTCACCCCAGGGAGCGCATCTGTTTCGGCTCAGATTATCCGCTCTTTGATCCGGGCGAGGACATGGACTTGCTGCGCAAACGCTTGCACCTTTCCAGCACGGATCTCGAAGAGCTGCTGCATAACGGAGAACGCCTGCTCGCTGCCTGAGAAGCGCCTCCCGTTCACAAAATCCCGAAACTATCTTCAGTATAAAAAGAAAGTGCGAGAGGGGAAACCTTTTGAAAAAGCTTCTCCCCCTCGCGCTCCCCTTCCTAGCGCATTTTCGCCTTGAAACAAGACTCTTCCCTGGAACAATTTCCAATTGTTCCAGGGAAATGCATAAGAGCATCTAGCGCTTT
>CAZFCK010000122.1:0-14359 GCA_964517355.1 uncultured Desulfovibrionaceae bacterium
AATTGGAAATTGTTTCAGGGGAGAGCCTTGTTTCAAGGCGAAAATGCGCTAGAGATACTCAAGCAGGCGTTGCCAGAGCGTATCGCGTCCCTGACCTGTTTTGCTGGAGAAAAGAAGAGGAAGAGCCCCCGGAATCAAGGCTTGCCAATCCTTCATGCGCTGGGCGCGTTCGGATTGTTTGCATTTGTCGGCCTTTGTGAGCACCGGGATAATGATGTGCCCCATACTGGAAAGATAGGCGGTGAGTTCCCGATCCAAACGTTGAGGGGGCAGCCGGCAGTCGAGCAGTACGGCCACAGCCCGGAGATTGGCGCCGGATTCTTTTATATAGCGATCCACGAGCTTGGCCCACTGTTCGCGCTCCGTCTTGGAGCAGCGGGCATAACCATAGCCGGGCAGATCCACGAGATAACGGTTGCCGCTGCTGACTTTATAAAAATTGAGGCTTCGGGTTTTGCCCGGTGTCGCACTGGTCTTGGCCAGACCTTTTTTCCGTCCGGCCAGGCAGTTCACAAGTGATGATTTGCCGACATTGGATCGTCCCGCCAGCGCCACTTGCGGGGCTTCCGGCAGATCATGAAGCTGCTTGATTGTGAAGATCGTTGATTCAATACTGAGTGTCGGGAAAGAAGTCGTGTTCATTACCAGCCCATAACGCTTGACAAACGCCGGAAAAGCACACCATGTTCCGTCCCGGCGCATGAATGGTTGACTGCAAAAGCAGGAGGAATAGCGATGCCTTATGATTTTATTGTCATGAACGGCCCGAATCTGGGCGCTCTCGGCGTTCGCCAGCCTGAAATATACGGTACGCAAGGCATGGAATCACTGCAAGCCATTGTGGACGCCTTGCTGGATTCGCGGAGCCGGAACGTACGTTTGACGTATTTTCAATCCAATAGTGAAGGCGCTCTTATCGACAGGCTGGAGCAGGCGCATAAGGATAAGATCGACGGAATAGTGCTTAACGCCGGCGCCTATACCCATACCAGCCTCGCCTTGGCCGATTGCCTGGCATGGATCACAGTGCCGTGCGTCGAGGTGCATCTGAGCAATGTTCTTGCGCGCAGTGAACCCTTGCGGCAAAAGAGCTACATCGGACGCCATGTTATCGGGGTCATTGCCGGATTTGGCCTATTGAGCTATGGGCTAGCGGTGCAGGCCCTCTTACAGCACTTGGAAAATGCCGCGAACGCGGCTTGACCAGGGCTCAAGTTTTGCTTTAACTTTATTATCAGAGAGGATGTGATTATGCTTTCCACGACGGACTTCAAACGCGGGCTGAAGATCGAGATTGACGGTACTCCCTTCGAAATTCTGGAATTTCAACATGTGAAGCCTGGAAAAGGCGGTGCGTTTGTGCGCACGAAGCTGCGTAACCTGCTCAACGGCCGCGTGTTGGACCAGACATTTCGCTCTGGAGAAAAAATGGGGAAGCCGAACATGGAAACCCGCGCCATGCAGTATCTCTACAAAGAAGGCGACGACTATGTCTTTATGGATATGACCACGTACGAACAGATCCATGTCAATGAAGAATCCACCAGCGGCAAGGGCGGGTATCTCAAAGATGGGTCGGAAGCGAAGGTGCTGCTGTACAACGGCAATCCCCTGGACATCGACATCCCGGCATCCGTTATTCTCGAAGTCACAGAAACGGAAGTCGGGGCCAAAGGCGATACGGTGAGCAACGTTACCAAACCCGCTGTTCTTGAAACCGGCATCACTGTTAATGTCCCGCTGTTCATCAATATTGGTGAAAAAATCAAGGTTGATACTCGTAGCGGTGATTACCTCGGCCGCGAGTAATCCCAGGCCGCTACGCAGGCATTTGTGGATGAGTTGCATGATGTTCTGCAATTACCTCAAACAATGGGGTATTGTTTGAGGTGGCAATCTTGTTTCAAGACGAAGATGCGCTAAGGAGTCCCTTACGTCTTCCGGCAAATTGTATCGTGAACTTTTCGGACTGCTGCTTATTTTTTGGGCGCTCTTTTTGCTGCTGAGCCTGATTACTTTTGATCCTGGAGATCCCAGCATCAATCAGGTTGTCAGCAAAGGGCATGAACTCAAAAACGGAGCAGGGCTTGTCGGCGCCTATTTAGGGGGCATCCTTGTCGATATTTTCGGCATAGTCGCCTTTGCCTTTCCATTGGGGTTTGCCGTAGCCGGGCTTAAGCGTTTTATCCGCACCTTGCCCGCCCCTTGGTGGCGTTGGCTGGGCTTCGTGTTGTTTAGTCTCTGTGTTGCCAGCTTCAGCGCCTCCCCCTGGGCGCACGACAACCTCATGCTCGGATACGTGCAAGGGGGCGGCTATGTGGGGCGTCTGCTGTATCATGTTGGGACCTATTACCTGCACCCTCTCGGTGGAGCCTTGCTCTGGAGTTTTGTTTGCATTTGCTCCCTGCAATTACTCTCCGGGCTTACCTGGAGTACGTTGGCCAAGCGTACTCAGGCATATTTGCAGCGGTTATGGCTTGTTCTTCAGGACTTCAATCTGAAACGTTTCTGGCCTCGCCCCATTAAAAAGAAAGTTGCTCGTTATACTTACAAGGAAGATGCCGCTTCTCCTCACGTGGAGCCCGCGTCTGTTCCCGACGAGCATCCGGTGGAATTGAAAACGCCTGAAAAGACGCCCCCTACCCCATCTAACAAGAAACAGCAGATAAAGTATGGAGCATTGCCGGCGGAAGATATTGAATTGCCTCTGGATGGCCCTGATGTGTCTGTAATCAGGGCTAAAAAGAAGATAAAGCCCGGCGTGGGCGGGCTGCCTTCCATGGATTTGTTGCCGAAACCGGCTGGTGAACGTGAAGAGCAGCCTATGGCGGAACTCGAGGAGCAAGCCGAGCGTCTTGTGGCCTGTTTGGCGGATTTTAATGTGCAGGGAGAAGTGCAACATATCAGTCCGGGGCCGGTTGTTACGATGTTTGAGTATAAACCGGCGCCGGGTGTTAAGATCAGCCGCATTGCAGGATTATCAGATGATTTGGCCCTGGCGCTCAAGGCGTTGGCCGTGCGCATCGAGGCCCCCATACCGGGCAAAGATTCGGTGGGAATCGAAATACCGAGCAAAAAGCGCCAGACAGTCTTGTTGCGTGAAATATTGGGATCGAAGTCCTTTAAGGATTCCAAGTCGCTGCTCACGCTCGCATTGGGGGAGGATATCGCGGGGCGGCCGCAAGTGGCCGATTTGGCAAAAATGCCGCATTTGCTCGTGGCTGGAGCAACTGGCGCGGGTAAAAGCGTTTGCTTGAATTCCATTTTGCTTTCATTTCTTTTCAAGGCAAGACCCGAGGAAATAAAGCTGTTGCTCGTGGACCCAAAGCGCATCGAGCTTTCCGTGTATCAACATTTGCCCCATCTGGTGCATCCCGTCGTTACGGAAATGAGCCTGGCGAAAAACGCCCTTGATTGGGCGGTTCAGGAAATGGATAGGCGCTATGAAGCCATGGCTGTGTTAGGCGTGCGTAATATCCAAGGCTATAACACCAAACTCGGACAAATAATGGGGCGGGACGCCGATGGAGCGGCCATATCGGAGGAACTCGCCGCTCTTGAGCCCATGCCCTTTCTGGTCATTGTCATAGATGAACTTGCGGATCTTATGCTCACAGCGGCTAAGGAAGTGGAGATGAGTGTCGTGCGGCTTGCGCAATTGGCGCGCGCCGCGGGCATTCATATGATTTTGGCCACGCAGCGCCCCAGCGTTGATGTGGTCACAGGTCTTATCAAAGCGAATTTTCCCTGCCGCATTTCCTTTCAAGTTACGAGTAAACACGATTCGCGTACCATTCTCGACCAGGTCGGCGCCGAGCATCTCCTGGGCAAGGGCGATATGCTTTTCAAACCCGGAGGAGGGCGTTTGCAACGTATGCACGGCGCCTTTGTCAGTGATGAGGATGTGGCCGCAGTTGTGGACTGGTGGAAAGAACAACAACAACCGGACTACAAGCTGGACTTTTCGGCGATGCAGGAACAAGGCGAAGGCGGCGGACTGGAAGGGGCGGCAGGTGATTTGGCCGGCGATCCATTGTACAATGAAGCAGTGGCGTTTGTGCAGAGTCAGGGAAAAGCCTCTATCTCCTTGCTGCAACGCCGTTTTCGCATCGGTTTTAATCGCTCCGCCCGATTTATCGAACAAATGGAGCTAGATGGCATAGTTGGGCCTGCTGATGGCAGCAAACCGCGGTCGGTGCTCAAAGGAACATCAGAATAAGGATACGATGCGTTTTTCTACATCTTTTTAAAGTTGAAGACGCGATGTGTTGAACAGGGTAAGCACTATAACACTCTGTATTTGTTAAAAAATAAGAATGAAAGTGTCCTTTTTTCGGCGTCCGGGGGCCTCCCCTGGTCGTCGTGCGGGCGCAACAGCCCGCGACTTTATACTTTTTTTCTTTATGTCCGAAAGTCGTATTAAAGATTATTAATTAAATTCACTTGCCAACCAACACATACTACCCCTTTTCTCATGCAGTGCATTAGGCTAAGATGTTTTCCCGGTACCCGTGATCAATTGTTTTGTTGTTATCTTACCGTGTTGAATAATATTATTATAATTATCCTATTTTTCCTTTTGTTAAGGAGTTGTATATGAATTGCTGGAACAAGCGCTTCGTTCCTTTGCCTTGCCTCCTGGTTTTTGTGTGTCTATTGGGTATCGCTCCCTACGCATACGGCGCCATGGAGATAGTGGGGAAAATTCAAAAAAAATATGAACAATTACAATCGTTTGATTCTAGCTTTATCCAGACGTTGCGCAATACGGCCAGTGGTGAGGAACAGGAACGCCGCGGCATGCTTTTTTTTAAAAACCCCAACTTGGTGCGTTGGGAAACCAATGAACCTGAACCGGAGTTGCTCATCGTAGGTGAAAGTGTGGTCTGGGATTACTTTGATGATGAAAAGGTGGCCTATAAATACGCTACAGACAAAATTTTGGATTCCAAGACTATGATCCGGTTTATCTCCGGGCAGGCGCGACTTGATCAAGATTTTTGGATCACTGAAGAAAAAGGCGAAGGGGGGCTTGTGAAGCTGAATCTCGTCCCCAAGGAAGCTGAACCGCAACTGGTGCAGGCCTATGTCTGGGTAGATCCTGAAAGTGCTTTGGTTCGGCGCATTTTGTTACAAGATTTTTACGGCAATGAAAATGAGCTGATTTTTTCGGATTTACGTCTCAATCCGGAGATGACGGACGATCTTTTTACCTTTACTCCGCCCCCTGATGTTGAAATCTTCGACAACACCGTACAGTTCGAGGTGCAGGAACAAGAGTTGAAGCAGTAGGCGAGGCTTCGTTTTTTGAAAGGCTTGCGGGAGAGATATCTCTTTCAACTGAAGTCAGGTACGGTCGTTGTGCTTGCTGTGAATAGGGATGGCGGGACGTAAGGTTTTCCCTCGGATCATCGACGCATCATATCTCACTAGAGCATCTAAACTTTTTCAAAGTAAAGATGCTCTAAGCCCAGCCAGGGGGGAACGCCCCCCCCTGGATTCAAGAATGCCATATAAAAATATAACTATGTCAAATAGTTACACAAAATAAAGATTTTTGGAGATTCTTAAGAACCTTTTCAAAGGTTCTTAAGCCGCCG
The DNA here is from genome assembly GCA_964517355.1 of uncultured Desulfovibrionaceae bacterium. Lineage (GTDB taxonomy): Bacteria > Desulfobacterota > Desulfovibrionia > Desulfovibrionales > Desulfovibrionaceae > CAZFCK01. Next base: position 5,601 of record CAZFCK010000122.1, read on the forward strand.
AACGCATTCATATTTCAAGGTTAACAATATGCTCTAGGGTTCAGTGTAGACAGCCCGTGTTGCGACAGGTGCCAGGCCGGGATAACTGTTGTGCCCCACAATACGCCAGCGATAGGCGACTCCGGATTCAAGCCCGCATTGCGTTAAAAAAAGGCTGCGTTTTTTCAGCTCCAGTTGTGGGGCGTTGAGAGGGATTTCCACCCTGTTTTGCGGTCTGAAAGGACAGGTGGGGCAATCGCCCGCATCACCGCTCTTGGTCCATTCAAGCACAAGTTTTTCAAGATTCTCACTTTTTCCATGTATGCGCGCGCGAATCTCCAGGCATCCACCCTGCAGACTTCCCGTAGGATCTGAAAATGAGAAATGTTCCTTTTCAGCCATGGGTTCGGGCCAGTCTTTGCGGCCGCATCCCAGGTTGACCAAGGTTGATACGACGAAACACAGACCAACGATTACGGCTATAATGGAGCGTGGCATCATTATCCCCAATTTTTTTTCCAGGTGTGCAAAAGGTTCAATGCCTCTAGGGGTGACAATTCGTCTATCTTGACTGCTTGCAAAGCGTCAAGCAGGGGATTCTGGGGCGCAGTTTCGGGTTCAACCTTCGGGGGAGGACCGCATACGCCGGGCAAAGATGTCTGCATGGTGGTGATGCGGTGCACACGTTCATTGATATCTCGTGATTTTTGCTCCAACTCTTGCAACAACTGTCTGGCGCGATGCACGACCGTGCGCGGCACTCCGGCAAGTTTCGCCACCTCAATGCCGTAACTGCGATCTGCGGGTCCAGGCACAAGACGCCGTAAAAAGACAATATCTCCGCCCCATTCCTTAACGGCGATATTCATGTTCTTAACACCGGGAACAATTCCTTCCAAGGCCGTGAGTTCGTGATAATGGGTGGCAAATAAAGTACGCACGCCACCGCCGCGGCCGGCCATATCCTCCACCACAGCCCAGGCCAGGGCCAGGCCGTCAAACGTGCTTGTTCCCCGCCCGATTTCATCCAGAATTACCAGACTGCGCTTCCCGGCTTGCCGGATAATACGAGCTGTCTCAGTCATTTCCACCATGAAAGTACTTTGCCCTTGAGCAAGATTGTCCGAAGCGCCCACTCGGGAAAAAATGCGGTCGGTAAGGCCGATTGTGGCTTCTTGCGCCGGTACGAAAGAACCGAGCTGCGCCATAATGCATATGAGAGCGCATTGCCGCAGTACAGTGGATTTACCTGCCATGTTGGGACCGGTAATGAGTAACAGCGTACGTCCTGAATCAAGTGAAACGTCGTTGGCAATAAAGTTGGCCGCGCCCTGGACAGCTTCAACTACCGGATGACGCCCACCTTTAATTGTCAGTTCAATACCTGTATGGAGCAGGGGGCGGCACCATTCGTACCGACGCGCGGCATCGGCCAGGCCTTGCCAATAGTCAAGCGCGGCGAGTAGTTGCGCCATGAAAAGAAGCCGGGGACGTGCCTGCGCCACGCTGTCGCGCAGTTCTTGAAACATGGCGTATTCCAGAGTCTTGCGCTGTTCGGAAGCGGATATGAGCTTTTCCTCCAGTTCTTTCAGTTCGGGCGTTATGAATCGCTCGCAATTCGCTAGGGTCTGGCGTCGGTTGTAATGGGCGGGCGCTTTGTCGGCCTGTGATTTGGGAAGCTCCAGGTAGTAGCCGAAAACTTTATTAAAGCCGAGCTTTAATTTATTGAGCCCAGAAGATTGTTGTTCCTTTTCCAGCAACTTATCCAAAAGGCCTTGGCCGTGTTCCGCAAGTTCTATACATGCATCGAGTTTTTCGGAAAAGCCTTGTCTGAAAAGACCTCCTTCCGTAATGACGGGCGGCGGCGCATCCACCAAGGCCTTGGCAAGCAACTTTTGGTAATCGGCAAGATCGTCCCATTTTTCAAGTAAGGTGCTCAGGTGTTTTGGGAAGGGGGCTTCTGCGTCGGGTTGCAGCATTTCACGTACATAAGGCAATACGTGAAGGCTGTCCCGCAGGGCCACGTAGTCTTTCGGATGCGCCCGGCCGAGGAAAACGCGGGTGGAAAGCCGTTCCATGTCGTATATGTGCTTGAGCTGCTCGCGTAGTGCGATACGGAGTTGATCGCGGTCATAAAAATGGTTCACCACTTCGAGACTTGTTTCAATCGTCTCCTTTTCTCTCCAGGGATGATGCAGCCGTTCTTGAAGCAAACGTCCGCCCATGGGAGTCATGGTCCTATCCAGAATATGGAGCAGGGTACCAGGGCCACCTTTGCCGTCCAAACGCCGGAAAAGTTCAAGGTTGCGCTCAGTCACCTCGTCCAGCAAGAGGTGCTTGGTCAGATTAAGCGGTTTGAATTGTTCAATATGTTCTAGATCGTGTTTTTGCGTTTGCTGTACGTAGGCCAGAATGGCGCCGCAGGCTTGAACCAGTTCACGCTTGTCATGCAGGTCCAACACGCGGAGGTCGCGAACCTTCAAGACGGATTCAACTTTATCTTTGGCAGCTGCGTATTCGAAGTAAACCTTAAAGGACAACCTGTTCAAGAAGCCCCGAGGTTTATCCATATGTTTAGGCAAAGCCGTTTCTTCAGGCACCAACAATTCGCTTGGATTGATTTTATCAACCCATTGCCATAACTCTTCTTCCTTTTTTGTCTGCAATCCACTCCATTTGCCGGTGGAATAATCCAGCCAAGCAAGGCCTCCGCTGCCATGGGTGGCGCTCCAATTCAGTGCCGCCAGAAAGTTGTTGGATTTAGAGCCGAGGCTGTTTTCGTCGAGGACCGTGCCGGGAGTCAGGATTCGGGTGACTGCGCGTTTGACCAACCCTTTGGCCTGTTTGGGATCTTCAATCTGATCACAGATCGCGACCTTGTATCCTTTATCCAATAATTGCGCCAAATAAGATTCTACAGCGTGGTGGGGCACTCCGGCCATGGGCACCTTGGCATCGGATTTCGGGTTGCGGCTCGTTAAAGTGATTTGCAATTCCCGCGCGGCTGTCTCCGCGTCCTCGAAAAAAAGCTCGAAAAAATCGCCCATGCGGAAAAAGAGAAGGGCTTCAGGGTATTCTTCTTTTATCCCGAGATACTGCTCGAACATTGGTGTCAGTTTCTGTTCAGACATAGGGGCGGAAATTGTTGCTGCGGCTAATGGTGTTATTTTACAAAATCAATAAGTTAGATATATTAAGGCCCTGGTCAAAAATTATGGTTGAACGCCGCTAAGCTTTTTAAAAAGTGTTTTTTTCCGTAAATTCGAAGAGTGGGAAAAAAGATAATGTATTTTTTGAAGGGGAAACCAGGGCTGCTAGACCGCGCCCAACGGCTAAAGTTTTTGATAAAGGTTCTTCCCCTCGAGCTCCCCTTTCCAGATCTTTTTGATACCTTGTTTGTGAGCATTTTACATTAAGATGGGTTAGTTTGGGGGAACGCCCCCCTGGTGGGGGTGGGCAAAGTTCAAAATAACCCACTTAAAAAGTTACGTTGTTCTGGAAATATGATTCGGTTCTCCGCTACTCATGCAGAGAGAAACGAAATCCGATGGAATGCCAGCTTTTACACCGGGGGCAGATGAAAAATGTTTGATCACGTTTGAGGCCGCAAGCGCGGCAGACAAACCTCTTGATACATCTGACCTGGGAGATGAAGAATTCCAGCTGATTTTGAAAAATCGGCATAAAGTCGTGCTTCGCCATATCCAAAGCCATGAGTTCGAGACGAGCGGGCCAGAAATCATCTCTGAGCAAAACGGATTTTTCAAACCAGGCCTTGGCCAACTCCCTGTCACCGCAAGTGAGAATCATCATGGCGCCATAATAAAGCAGCAGCACGTCACCAGTATCGTTCTCCATCATCGGCAACACAACGGAACAGACGGGATGGTCTTGAAGCTGCCGTGTTGCGTCGGGCTCCCGCTTTATTGCGGGTAAGGCCATAACATGTTGCAGCACGCCCTCAAGAAGGACAAAGCGCATCTCTTGGGGGACCATGGCGAAAGCTTCCCGTAGATGCGCAGTGGTTTTTTTAATGTTGCCGCAGACAGCAGCCTGCATGATGGTTGCAAGCCAGGCTTCAACCGAACCCGGATAGGCTTTGAGCGCCTTATTCAGCCATTTTTTACCTGAAGCGTCTTCACCCATGTCAAAATGCTTTTTCGCCTGGTGGACCATGAAATGGGCCTGGGCAACATAATTACGCAGCCGGGCATAATAACGCGCGGCCTTTTCATAATCATCCGACATGGCTGCGAGCCTGGCAAGTTCGCGAAGGATTTTCTCATCCTCTCCGGCCAGGCTTATGGCTTCTTCAAAGGAACTCAGGGCACGGTCGAGAAAACCGCCGCGCTTATAGTCGCGGCCCAACTCATAAAGCGCCCGGGCCTTGAACCGAGGATCAAGTCCCGGACGAACGATCAAGCTGGTGCGAATAAGCACGGCTCGTTCTATCTCGCCCTGGGCACGGTATAAATTGCCCAGGGCGAGATAAATCTCAACCAAATCGGGATTGTTTTTTACAAGCTGACTCAGTTCGTCTATCGCGGCCAGCGTGTCTTGCGAGGACGGAGGATACCCGCTCTGCTCGTCAGGGCGCTGCTGGGGCGGCGCTTCTTTGCGCTGTCCTTTGCTGGTTCGCCAGGAATCGAACAAAGACATGGCACTTTCCTTTTATTTTTGTGAATCCTCGTCTTCTTTACTCTCTACGCTCGCGCTTTCGCTGCTCTCATAACTGGATCCTGTGCTGCTGGAGGCATATGTATCGCTTTCCAAAGGCAAATTGCGCAGGGAGTTCACTTCTTGCTCAAGTTTATCGCGTTCACGGCGGCATTCCTTCAACTGTCCGGACAAGCGAATTTTTTCGAGCAGAAAATAGAACAGTACAAGTATGGCCCCAAGAGCGAAAGCCACGAGAAGCAAGAAATAAAACGGCAGAGGCCGTGACATGGCCACATAGTCGCCAATATAAAAATTCAATTGAAGAGACATTTCCTGCGACAGGATCTCAGTGTTCTGGATGAAAAACATCATCGAGATGAGAAAAAGCAGGACCAAGCCGAAGACCTTGAGAAAGCGCATGGGCTCCTCCTTACGTTACCGTTTGCTTAATCGTTTGCATTACCATTAGTGTTTCAAGCGCTCATAGTGCGGCTTGAGTTTGTTGTATGTGACGCTCAGGTGTTCCGGGATCACCCGCGTTTCAGAAAACACGGCCATGAACGAAGAATCGCCGTTCCAGCGCGGCACAACGTGAAAATGCAGATGCTCACGGATGCCGGCGCCGGCTGCCTCTCCAAGGTTCAGACCGCAGTTTACTCCATGAGGGGAAAACACTTCCTGTGTGATGCGCACGCACTCCTGCAGGAGCGACATCATCTCGTTGCATTCATTAGGAGTGCATTCAGTGATGTTCATGACATGCCTGAAAGGGGTGATCATGACATGGCCCGTGTTGTAAGGAAATTTATTCATTATCACAAAATTATGCGCACCTCGATACAACACCAAGCGCTCTGCATCCTCTTGCTCGTGCTGTGGCAAACAAAACACGCAACTGTCTGGTTTAGGACCGAGAATGTAATCAATGCGCCAGGGTGCCCAGAGGTTTTCCATAAAACGGGTTACTCCCCAATGGTTTCACTACGACTTTTGAAAAGCTCTTTTTTTACTAAATCAAGTGCTTCAGGTACATCTTCAGCAGGCAGCACCCCAGGCAGGGACCCCCAGCGACCCAACGCGATGACGGTTCTAGCTGTTTTTTGTGCTAATGCCAATTCCGAAAGTGTCCCCGAGGCCCCTTCCACAGCAACAACGACATCCGCGTTGCAGACAACGAGATAATTACGCATAGGTCCAAGGCCGGTTGCGATGGCGTGTTGTACCCAGGGGTTTGCGTGAGAACGATCCGTTCCAGGCAAGATCCCTATGGTCACCCCGCCGGCTTCTCGCGCCCCTTGACATACGGCTTCCATCACGCCGCCGAGTCCACCGCAGACCACTTCCACTGCCATACGAGCCAGGCCAGCGCCAAGTTCACGAGCCTTGGCGCTTGTTTCAGTATCACAGGTTCCCCCTCCAATGACGGCGACTCGCGGAAGGCGGGAGTCGTTCGAAAAATCCATAACCGGGGGCACACTCATGATAAATCAATCTCCTCAGCTATGCCGCAATCTTAGACTACACGCCAGAGCCCACCAGGGCAAGGGGATTCTGAGGCTGGGCAAAAAAGTATGAAAGCATTGCTTGAATATTGTGGTGTCAATAAAACGAAAGGAATTACTCTGCATGGTAAGTAGAAGCAACATATATTTCCACACGCCGGTCGCAACGCCGGGGATGAGAGGGCGTTACCGCACTGTCTACCCCGGCGGGAAAATTTTCACCTAATTCCAATATTCTCACAAGAGGGGGGCTGCTACTGCCTCGCAGCAACAAGGCGGCTACAGCCAAAGCACGGCGGCGCGACAACTCCAGATTATACTCCTGCGAGCCCGAAACATCAGTGTGGGCGGCCAAGGTGATCATGGCGTCTTTATCCAGCGTGGCGGCCAAAGCAAGCACGGCCTTCTCCTGCGCAGGGGGCACTGTGGCGCTGTCGAACGAAAAGTGTACTACATCCTGTGGCGTATCATCTCGCAACTGATAGTAGTTGTCGCCCAACGAGGGCACCGTGGAGGACACCAGAAGAGAATGCACATCCAAGCGAGATGTGAGACATTTTGGCGTTTCGTGCTTGCGTAACGCAGCTTGTTCTAAGGGCCGGATTCGCCCAGGTAGTGCAGGTCCCGCCTTTGGCGGCTGGTCAGCCTGGGCTGGGAACGGGAGAAGACGCCCCAGTTTTTGTTTGACGAGCATGGTGGGTTTTTCGCCGTAATTCACATGGATGGTCACGCGCCGATTCAATTGGCGATGAGTGGGACTTATGTTGGGGACAGCCGGACGGCGTTCGCCCCATGCCTGAAGCTGTATGCGAGAGGCGTCGTAACCTGTGGCCGCGGCAATGAGTGAGGCCACATAGGCCGCCCTGTTCTTTGAAAGCCGCTGGTTGTAGTCTGGGGCGCCGATGGCGTCGGCATAGCCGTCTATACGTACTGAAGAAACATTTCCTTCCAACATATTTGAAAAAGAGAGCAAGCGGCTCTGTTCTGCGGCGGATAACGTCACGGCGTCGAAATCAAAATATACCACCACAGCCGGTTCGGCTGCTTCTTGTGTCACCCCAGGTCCTTTAGTGACTCCTTTTGTATCAGTACGATCCCTTTTATTCCCTGTCGTATCTGCGCTAGAAGGAGAAGGGGGGGCATCGGGCAGAGCAGTACGCTGTATTATGGGAGAATCTGGTCTTACCGGGGCCGGGGCAGGCTGTGGGGAAGCAGTTGGCTCCGCTTCCGGTAAAGCGGCGGGCAATGGTTTCGCAACAGGGGGCCTGAATGCCTGGATGATTTTCAGGATTGTAACCACGCCCTTCGCTGCTGTCTGAGAAAAAGAGGGCTGTTGAACCATTTCTTGCTGTTGCGTGCCTTTCAGAGCAGGTTCGGAAGGGCTTTCAGTTGCAGCATCATGTGTTGCCGCTGTGGCATTATTGGAAGAATCCGCAGTTGGCAGAGGTTTCTGCTGCGTTGCAGTCGTGTTTTTGGCCTTTAGTCGTAGCGCCTTGGGCGTCGGGGAGGGTGGAGAAGGGTACTCGTGACGAATCAGTAATAACGATATGGCAATCAGCGCAATAATGCCGATGAGCGCAAGGAAGCGCCAGCTCGTGGCATGTTTTGAGGAAGAAGGGCGCCGGGCCATTGTTTTCGCCTTATCCGTAATGATGCAGAAGCTCAAATGTACTACTGCATATGTTATACAATATTTTAACAAACAGCTTCTTGCAGAAGCACTTCCAACTGGAATGTCCTTTTCTCGTTCACAAGTATGGGTGTGACACAGGCCTTTTGCTGGTAGACAAATTTTTTTAAAAAAAATCTAGAATTATCCGCATGTTGTCCTGTGTTTCCCGTCTGTGGAGATATACCGGCAACGTGCCTGTATGACAAGGAGAAATCATGACACACAAGAGAGCCTGTTGATTGTCCTTGGAGAGCGGCGTCATTCACATGCCGCTCTGTTATGGCGTTTGCCGTGCGGCTTGGATCGCAATTCGCATGTTTTCCGAGCATGCCTTTCAAAATTATGTGAAAAATAGAGTATCTTAACTTTAAAAAGTATAGATGCTCTTATGTATTTCCCTGAAACAATAAACATTGTTTCAGGGGTGAGCCTTATCCAAAGGCGAAAATGCGCAAAGGGGAAAACGTAGGCACTGCCGCCGCCATCCGCAAGGCCCACAATGCCCCGCCTGCCGGCTATGACTTTAACGTTTCTCGCCTGATGCTGTAAGAAATGAGTAGCGATTTGGGTAATGCTAGGATGTGCCGCAATAACGCACTGATTAGAAAAGGCATTCCAATAAATATAAACTACGACTTTCAGACGTAATGAAAAAACGTATAAAGTCGCGGGCTTTCGCGCCCGCACAACGACCAGGGGAGGCCCCTGGACGCCGGAAAAGGACAAAAACTCTTATTTTTTAAATAAATACAAACAATTATGGTATGAATTCTACTCAGAAACACGAGTGACAAATCAAAATGACAGATCAAGCTTCTCAAAATTAAAAACGTTTCGGATGGGTTTCCCCTCTCGCGCTCTCCTTTTTTAAAGAAATTAGGGAAGCACTGATTAAAACTTGTTAGATTTTTCCGGGGGGAAACCTTTCTCCAGAAAGGTTTCCCCCC
>CAZFCK010000123.1:0-14136 GCA_964517355.1 uncultured Desulfovibrionaceae bacterium
GAAATTGTTCCAGGGGAGAGCCTTGTTTCAAGGCGAAAATGCGCTAGTCCGAAAGTCGTATTTTTGATCTTAACCATGCGGAATGCGCGATTGTTCGTAACGGCTCTATTCCCGGTTGTCTGTGGAAGCATGGCGGTATATGCAGTGAGGAGCGTTATACTGGTCATGGCCGGGGGCAGGCTCCACTATTTTGAGGAGGGCAGGAATGAAACGGGTACCGTTACTGATAGCAGTATGTGTGTTGTTGGCGGTTTCTTCGGTTGCCGGGCAGGAATTGGCCATAGAAAAGGAACCCGGAGAGATTCGGATCATTCAGAAGCATCCCGCTCCTGAACCTGAGGTCGGAGAGGAGCGCGATCAATCTGTTGCGGGAGACGCGGGGCCGGAGGATGGTGCGCCGCCCCAAAAGCCGGGGGATGTCACTCCAGAAGAAGCCCCGCAGATCCCTGAAGCGGAGCAAGCGCCTCCCGCTCCACAACCTCGAGAGCGGAGCGACAATAAGAAAGAGAAAGTATCCTTGGAGGATAATCCGGACTACGTGAAGGCCCTCAGTGCCCTGAACGAGGAATATAACGACAAGTTGCAAAAGCTGCAGGACAAGGTGGATGAAATGTTGCGCAGCCATAATGCCAGAATGCTTATGCTGCGCGGTGATGTCAGTGATCTGCAGGTCGCAATTGACAGGGCACGTGAAAGAAACGTGAGCAGAGACGTTTATCGCCTGCAAGACAGACAACAAGAGCTGCTGGAGCAGATGCAGATTTTGGAATCGCGATGGCAGTTGGTGCGTGGGGCTTTGCGGCAGGAAAAGGAAAAGCTCGATTCATGGTACCGTAAGCGCAAGGACGAGCTTATCCGGAATTTTTCCTGAAAAGGATGAGGGAAGTTGGGGGGCATATACAACTTTCCGGGGGAAGCATATAATATAATATGTTGAAGTTGCTTAAAAATATATAGAAGTGGGTTTTCCGGCGTCCAGGGGCCTCCCCTGGTCGTCGTGCGGGCGCGAAACCCCGCGACTTTATTCTTTTTTCTTTTCATCCGAAAGTTGGAGTGGCAACGTATGCGGCGAGAGTTGCGGCGCACTCTCGCTCCTCCTCCCAACGTTGTCCTGCCCGCATGCCCGTGCGGCGAAACATGTTGCATTGAAGCCTTGTTTTTATTAACAGTCCCTGAACATTTTGTTGCCGAGACAAACGGTTTGCTTGAAGAGAGGCTTGTCGTTGGCGTGCCGTGTGCGCAGACGAAAGCTTTTGTTCATTGTGGGCCGTCGTGTTCTCTGCGCATACGTAATAAAGCGTAACTGGCTGCACTGCGCCGCATCTCGATGCGGCATAATGGATTTGCCTTGCGCGGTTATGTTCTAAGTTAGAGATGGAACATGGCCGTCATGATCCTTGCAGGCGTGGTGTTTTGCCTGGTGCGTTGCTTTTGTTGCGGCTCAATAACGTTACGACTGTTGTTTCAAGTGCATGGCAATGGGGACCGTAAACCGGTGCAACGACGGCGCCGGGGTGGAAAGCCGTGTGCTGTGGTGGCGTCAGTAACAAACGGGAACACTGTCACCTGAGGGGGTGAAAACATGCGATGCGGTGCGAGGGGAATGCTTCTGGCGTTGGTTTCTCTGTTTCTGTTTACGGGCCAGGCCATGGCGGCGGGATTCGGGATTTACGAATGGGGCGCACGGGGGCAGGCGCTTGGAGGGGCCATGGTCGGACGAGCCGATGATCCTTCGGCTCTTGTCTACAATCCCGCCGGCATAACGCAGCTTGACGGCTTTCATCTGATGACGGGCTTGACGTTTATTTCTCCGCGTGCTTCCGCCGAGATGACTGACCCGTATTCCGGAAGTTCCTCCACCCAGAGCGCTAATGATGTCAACTGGTACATTCCGCATTTGTACGCCACCTACACCCTGAACGATCGCGTATCCTTCGGCTTGGGAGTCTTCACCCGTTATGGCCTGGGCAATGATTACGATGACAACTGGTGGGGGCGCTATAACACGACGCACGTGAGCCTGACCACCATGTCCATCAATCCAAACGTGGCCTGGAAACTGACCAACAAGTTTTCCATGTCCTTCGGTTTGGAATTTCAGCGTATGACTGTTGATATGCGGCAGAAGATCGATGGGACTAAACTGGTCTATGGAGCCTTGGGCAACACTTTGGGGGCGTTTTGGCTACGCTCGCGGGGGTTGGGGCTCAATGTCAACGATCCCGGCACAGACGCCCTGGATTTCTCGCAAACGCTCAAAGGCGAAGGGTGGGGCGTTGGTGGCGTTATCGGCCTGCATTATCAAATCTCGGACCAATGGGCGGCGGGCTTGTCCTATCGTTCGCGCATTTCCACGACCATACGCGGTAGAGCGAAATATAATTTCACCGACGAATCCTGGGGACATCTCAAGGCGTTTAAGAAGGCCTCGGACCAACTTTTCAAAGAAACCGACGTAACGACCAAAATAACCACCCCGGACTCGATTCAGGCCGGCGTGGTATACAAGCCGTTGCAAAATTTGAGCATCGAAGCCGGAGCCGTCTATACCGTCTGGAGCACCTATGAGGAGTTGCAGATCAATTACGATAACCCGTCGCTGGGCACGGATGAGATCGTTTCCGAGAAGAATTGGAATGACACGTGGCGGTTGAACGTCGGTGTGGAGTACCTGCCCCTGGATTGGCTCGCGTTGCGCGCCGGCTATGTCTGGGATCAATCGCCCCTGGAAAAAGGATATGAGGATTACTTTCTTCCCGCCAATGACAGGCACCTGTACAGTGTCGGCCTCGGATTGATGGCCGGCGGCCTGCAACTTGACCTGGCATACACCTACCTCGATATCATGGAGCGCGACGTGGACGCCCGTGTGGATGCGGGAGTCTTTGCAGGCAAATTCACCAACGGTGACGCCCACCTCGTGGCTATGAGCCTGTCGTACGCTTTTTAAGGAAATTCCCGAGGGGAGAACCGCGGACACGTGGTTCTCCCCTTTGATCTCCTCTTTCCAGGACATTCGGGCATGGTTTGGTAGCGCCACAGGTATCTTTGGATGGATGCCGGAGTGTGAACATTTTATCAAAGCGGCAGCCGTTGAGCGTTGCCAGATGCGGTTTACCGCTGGCGGCGGCAGCGCTATGATAATCTCCTTGCACCCGACTCCAGGAGCGCGTTCGTTAGCGTAATTTCGCCTTTGGATAAGGCTCGCCCCTGAAACAATGTTTATCGTTTCAGGGAAATGCATAAGAGCATCTATTCTTTTTCCAAGTTAAGATGACGACTTTCGGACATAAATGAGAAAGGATAAAGTCGCGGGATTTCGCGCCCGCAGGACGACCAGGGGAGGCCCCTGGTCGCCGGAAAAAGGACAATTCAATTCTTTTTTTAAACAAATATAGAATGTTATGGTGTCCGCTCTGCTCAGAAAGTCGAGGTCAAAATGCTCTAAATTAGAAAGTTTGGGAAGGGGAGAGCGCGAAAGGGGAAACCCTAGCTCTGCTGGCGCCATCCGTAAGGCGCGAAACGACCGCGCCTAACGGCTGCCCTTACAAAAGGTTTCACCTCTCGCACTTTCTTTTTAAAATGAATCAAGAAACACAACCTGGTCCGGGAGCCGGATATGACGCGCTTCAGCCCGCATGCAACCCTCTTCGAACCGGATGCGCAGATCTCCGGCCATTATTATGCCCATGCAATTGGTACTTTTTGAACCGGAAATACCGCCGAATACTGGAAACATCGCCCGGTTGTGCGCGGCGACGCGCACTAGGCTGCACTTGATCGAGCCTCTGGGCTTCAGCCTGGAGGACAAGTATCTGAAACGGGCCGGCCTTGATTATTGGCCCCATGTCGAGCTTACGGTCTGGCCGCATTGGTCCGCCTTCCGGGAGCACAGCGTCAAATGTGGGGGGCGGCTGGTCTGCACAAGCAGCAAGAAAGGGCGGTTCTATCATGAGTTCGTCTATCTTCCTGGGGATTTTCTCATTCTCGGACCGGAAACCAGAGGCCTGCCCCCTGAAATTCTTGATCAAGTTCCTGATTTAATACGCATTCCCATTTGGGGGCAGGTGCGCAGCCTCAACCTTTCCACGGCCGCGGGCATCCTGCTCTATGAAGGATTGCGCCAGACAGGGGGCTTTGAAGCTTGAGCCGTCCGTGCTACACAGCCTGGGCAGAACACAGCGAGCTTGATAACAAGCAGGAGAATAATGGATACGGCCTACTTCGATCCAGGTATCGCATGGCTCCCCGTGTTGGGGGGCGTGGCGGTTTTTCTGGACTTGCTCTTCGGCGACCCGCGTTTGATGCCGCACCCTGTGCGTTTGCTCGGTGATGCGGCCAATAAGCTTGAACCGGCACTGCGGACATTAAGCAAACAATCGGCTGTTGAAAAAAAATCCACGGCATTGCGTATCGCCGGAGGGCTGGGCGTGCTGCTCATAAGCCTTGGAGCCGGGGCCGCGGCCTGGGGACTTTCCAGCCTGCCGACCTTCGGGCCCTTGTTCGCGCTCTATTTGGCCTATACTGGCCTGGCGCTCGGCGCCCTGCTCAGAGAGGGGCGCATCGTGTTGCGCCAGTTGTTTGACAAACGTGATCTCTTGGCTTCTCGCGCTGCGTTGGGCATGCTGGTCAGCAGGGAGACCAGGGACCTGGATAAGCAGGGCGTGATGCGTGGCCTGGCTGAAACCGTCAGTGAAAACGCCAACGACGGGTTTGTGGCGCCCTGTTTTTATATGGTGCTTGGCGGCATTGCCGGGGGCGCGCCGGAATGGGGATTGGCGGGGCTGTGGTTTTTCAAGGCCGTGAGCACGTTGGACTCCATGTGGGGGTACAAGACAAAAAAGTGGCGTGATTTCGGTTTCATCGCAGCACGGACTGATGATGTTCTGGCCTGGATTCCAGCGAGAATCACGGCGCTGGCCATGCTTTTCACGGCCTTGGCCGAAGGCCGGGTGGAATTACGCAGTGTGCTTACCTTGTGGAAAAGTATCGGCAAAGACGCGAGAACCACCGAAAGCCCCAATGCGGGGTGGCCCATGAGCGCCGCCGCATGGTTGAGTTGCGCCTGGGTAGGGGGGGCTGCGGTGTATTTCGGCGTGCGCAAGGATAAGCCCAAACTGGGGCCGGAACAAAACGAATGGACTCAGGCCCGGTTGCAGACGTTGTTTGAACTCGTGCGCTCCTCGTGTGTGGGGAGCGCGGCCGTGATGCTCGCCTTGGGGACGTTGGCCCTTTACTGGCTCCCGTGAGCCTTGCCCGTTGCAAGAGCGCTTACCGCTTAAGCGGCACAAGAGGCGGCAGTCAAGGTGGTAATGAGGAGACTATCAGGAAGGCTAACGGTTCATGATGTAGTCTTCAAGGCTGGTCTTGGTATTTTCCTTGCTGACCCAGTACGCTGTGGCCCAAATCATGAGGGCCGTGGCTTGAATGTCGTCGAGCCGTTTGAGCTTGGTCTCAATGCTGCTTTTACTCGCGCCGTGCTTGGTGTGCAATAAATCCAAATCACAGGCGTCCTGAACACGTAGCTGGAGATAGGCCAAACGAGACTGATCCGGAAGCAGTTTCACATCCTTGTGCGCTTCAACAATAGTTATCAGTTCGGATGTGGAAAATTGGCTCTTGATGGCGTTGAGCGCCCGAAAAAAAGTATCTACCGCCCAGGGAAGAATAAATTCGGCACCGGCGCTTTTCGTCTTGAAATATTCTTTGAGCCACTGCTCATGGTTGTTGGTGATCCTGGCAGCTACCTGCGGCATGAGTTCCCCCTTGCGCGGTGAGTAAAAAAGCTCATGATCAGTGGAGATAAAACGCGCATGCACATATTCCATGCGGTTTTTGGTTTTCATACTCGAATATCACAAGCAGATCAAGATTTTTTCTAGATATAATGACGACCTTCATCCCCGATGTATCGGCAGTGTTTTCATGCCGTTGCTACGAATGAGCAGAGGTGCGCCACTCGATCATGTCAACCTCGACTTTCAGAGTGGAGCGTATGCTGTAATATTTTGTATTTATTAAAAAAAAGAATCAGATAGCCATTTTTTACGGCGTCCAGGGGGCCTCCCCTGACCGTCGTGCGGTCGTGAAACCCAACGGTTTTATTCCAGTTATATTTTAGTCCGAAAGCCGTACCAATAACCTTGAAAGGGTCTAGATGCACTTATGCAGTTAGCTGAATCAAGAGGATCTTGATGCAGGTGCGCGCCTTGTTTCAAGCGGAAATGCGCGAAGCCTGCTCATTCGTCGAAACCGTCCTTAATTTTCCGCAACAGGACCAGTAAAAAAGGTTCGGGAACGCTGTTGCCGTCGATGGAGAGGCCGATGAGTTCCACCACGTTGTTTTGGTTCGGGGTTATTGTCTGGCGCACGTGCAGCACGTGTTCGTGCTTCGCCCCACTATCCAAATCGTAGGTGTTGATGGTCAGCACCCATTTCCCTGGTTCACGCCGCCAGGCGAGCGCAACGTTTTTATTTGTATTGCCGTTCCGGTCAATGATGCGGACGAATTCGCTGAGACTGAAGTGGCGCGTTTTTCCGGCAACACCCAGGTATTCGTCCTCACCCTTTTTGATGACCAGGGGCAGGGTGGTGAATGCTTCCGGGGGCGCCGTATAAGGTCCGCCCGCCTGATTCATGTGCTCCAAAAGGTCGTGAAGCGTTTGCGCCCGATCTTGCCGGAGTTTCGCAATTTCCTCTTCCAATTGTTCGACCCGCGCTTGATACCTTTGTTCCAACTCATCGCGTTCAGTACGCAATTGGGTGATTTCAGAGCGCAACGAGTCAATTTCAGAGCGAAAAAGGTTTTGATTTTCAAGCAGATTGGACATTTTATCAATGACGCCGGCCAGCTCTTGGATCAGGGGTTCGTTTTCCGGCTCGGGGGGAATGAAACAGCCTTCTTGGATATCAGCGGTTGGCGTTGCGCCGAATTTTTGCGCCAGGACCTGCTCGATCTCCTCAGCAGACCAGTTGTTTTCAAACATGGTTCTGATCTCCTTGAAAATGGTTAGCGCCTCTTTGGGGTATTTACTGCGTCTACCTTTGCTTTGATGCACCGGAATGTGTTGGGCAAAACGGTCCTTGTAATAAACAACACTGGAAGGGGGGATGTTCAGTCTTCGACCGATTTCCCTTAGGCTGAGGAACGCCACCGGAGGCTTGGAGCTGGACGGAGTGTCCTTAGTTGTTGTTTGGTTGTGCATAAAAGCAAATTTTCATTTTTTCTTCTTGAAAAAAAGCGAAATATGATTTCATCAATTGTTGTTTAGTTGGTTAAAATCCATAAGTCAAGAAAAAATGAACAGGAAGCTAATTTTAGTTGAACAATTGTTGGTCATTTGTTCTTTTTGCCCGGTATCCCGAAGTCCTCATTAACGAACAGACATGCTCAAGTTGCGAACGGGGGCGCGGTTCGCCCCGGGACATGTGACGCCGCGTTTCTCTCTGGAAAAGCAGATTCCGGCAGCCGCGCCCCTGTTGATTCCCCCCGCCTGTGGATACAGCGTTGCGCGGCGAATTCTCTTTAAGTGTTTTTCCTTTGTTATCGCGGAGTGCGCCTTGACGTTGCTTCGAGGAGGGGCGCACTTGCTTTTCCGCGGGGTCCTTGCGTATAGCCAGTGTTTGCGCAAATGCTTACAGGAGGAACACAATGAATTATTTGCGCCGCATTTGTGTTTTTTGCGGCTCCAATTGCGGCATACGCCCCGATTATTGTCAGGCCGCCCATACGCTTGGGGTGGAACTGGTGCGACGGAATATTGAACTTGTCTATGGCGGCGCGTCCGTAGGGTGCATGGGCGCTTTGGCCAATGCCGTATTGGCGGCGGGAGGGAAGGTCATAGGGGTCATGCCGCGGTATCTGGTGGAAAAAGAGATAGCTCATACGGGACTCAGCGAATTGCGCGTTGTGGCTTCCATGCACGAACGCAAGTCCTTGATGGAGGAACTCTCGGACGGGTTCATCGCGATGCCCGGCGGCATGGGCACGTTGGAGGAAATTTTTGAAATCGTCACCTGGGCGCAACTCGGCATGCATGAAAAACCGTGCGGCCTTTACGATGTCGCCGGATATTATGAAAAGTTGACGCAGTTTTTGGATCATGCCCGGGGTGAGTTGTTTATGAAGCCTGAGCATCGGGATATCCTTTTATATAGTGACAGCCCCCGCGATCTGCTCAATTCTTTTGAAAGGTTCACGCCTCCCAAAGTCACAAAATGGATCAGAAGCATGCCCTTGGAACAGTAGAACGGCGGTTCCTTTTCCAACCTATTGCTTGACTTTGCCAATTTTGTAGGAAATAAAGCCCCTTCCGGCGGTCAACGGTCCGTAGTGGTCGGCCGTCGGGTTATCCCCTTACTTTCAGGAGCAGTCATGGCAAAAATTCAGGTGAAAACACCTTTGGTAGAGATTGACGGTGATGAAATGACCCGCGTGATGTGGGCGATGCTCAAGGAAAAGCTTATCCTTCCCCACTTGGACGTGCAGCTCGAGTATTACGACCTCCATGTGAAGCATCGTGACGATACCGACGATCAGGTGACGGTTGACGCGGCCATGGCCATCAAGCGCTATGGCGTTGGCGTGAAATGCGCCACCATTACTCCGGATGCGGGGCGTGTCACCGAATATGACCTTAAGAAACAGTGGAAAAGCCCCAACGGCACCATCCGCGCATTGTTGGACGGAACCGTTTTTCGCGCGCCCATTTTGTTGGACAATATCGCCCCCGCAGTGTCGACATGGAAAAAACCCATTGTCATAGGGCGTCATGCCTATGGCGATGTGTATAAGAATTCAGAACTTGCGGTGGATGGCCCCGGAACCGTCGAGCTGGTCTACACACCTCAAGGCGGAGGCGAACCGCGGCGCGTGACGGTTCACGAATTTTCGGCTCCAGGCATTGTGCAAGGCATGCACAACACGGACGCCTCCATCGAGAGCTTTGCCCGCGCGTGTTTCACCTATGGGCTGGATCAAAAGATCGACGTGTGGTTCGCCACCAAAGACACGATTTCCAAAATCTACGACGCGCGCTTCCGCGAAATATTCCAGAAAGTCTTTGATGCCGATTACGCCGCACAGTTCAAGGAAGCGGGCATCGAGTATTTTTATACGCTCATCGACGACGCTGTGGCCCGGGTGATGAAGAGCGAAGGCGGTTTCCTGTGGGCATGCAAGAACTACGACGGCGACGTCATGAGCGACATGCTGGCTTCGGCCAACGGCAGCCTGGCCTTGATGACTTCCGTGCTGGTTTCTCCGGACGGCTGTTACGAATACGAGGCCGCTCACGGCACTGTGCAGCGGCATTACTACAAACACCTGAAGGGTGAGCCCACTTCCACGAATTCCATGGCTCTGATCTACGCCTGGAGCGGCGCCCTGCGCAAACGCGGCGAACTGGACAACACTCCGGAAGTGGTGGCCTTTGCGGACGCCTTGGAACAGGCCTCCTGCCAGACCATCCTCGGGGGCGTGATGACGGGAGACATGGCGCGTATGGCCACCCCCAAACCATCCGGTCATGTGAGCACAGAGGGATTCATCGACGCCGTTGCCGCCAATTTGAGCAAATTGCTGTCAGCCTAGCGCATTTTCGCCTTTGGATAAGGCTCACCCCTGAAACAATGTTCATTGGTTCAGGGAAATGCATAAGAGCAGCTCTACTTTTTCAAAGTTAAGATGCTCTAGCGCATTTTCGCCTTGAAACAAGGCTCTCCCCTGAAACAATTTCCAATTGTTCCAGGGAAATGCATAAGAGCATCTAGCGCTTTTCAAGCGTGAGATGCTCTAAAGCCAAGGGCACTCTTTGGACCCGTAGTTATAATCCGGGGAGAAAACATCATGGAGATTGTTTTCTCCCCGGAATGCTTTTCCGGCTGTCCGAGTTGTTTTACCAGTCTCGTTTCTTCCTCCCTTCCTTTCCCCCGCAACGAGTTCCTCCAAACGCTGCCCACGCGGCAGGCTCTTTTTTTCATGGCCGGGGTGTGCTTTTGCCTCTGATTGTGTCATGTAGATAGGTGCGAAAGCGGCACCGGCACGTCCGCCTTGATAACCATGCCGCACACACCATGCTGGGGGCGCGTTATGGCACGAGTGATATATGGTGTCTGGGATGACACTGTGTACGACAATCGGGGAAAGAATATTTTTGAAATCCAGGAAACACCGGAACTGCAAGGATTCGAAACCTTCAACCAAGGCAACTCTATCCGGAGTTTCATTGGTGACAGGGGGTTTTTCGTATTTGCCCCTGAATTCAATGTCGCGGACGCTTTTTGGCGCTATCTGGACAAGGCGGCGGATGAATCCTGCGGCAAATGCACGCCGTGCAGAGTCGGCACCGCGTTGTTGCGCGACAGGCTCAATCTGGCGCGCAGGCATCCTGCCGACGCAGCTCTCTGGAATGAAGTTGAGACGCTGGCCTGGCAGGTCCACGAAACGTCGTTGTGCGGATTGGGCCAGACCTGTACGGTGGCTCTTCTGGCCGCGTTCAAGCATTTCCGTGAAGAGCTTCTCGCGTCTTGCCGCAAACCTGTGGCGCCTTCTCCCCGAAACGGCATGGCCTATGTGACCGCGCCCTGCATTGAGGCCTGCCCCGCCAAGGTCAATGTGCCGCGCTACATTGATTACATCAAGGACGGCAAGATATCGCATTCGCTGGGGGTGATTTTGCAAAAATATCCCATGGCCGCCACATGCGGCAGGGTCTGCGTGCGTTTTTGCGAAATGGCCTGCCGTCGTGCTTTTGTGGATGAGGCCGTGGGCATCAAGGTGTTGAAGCGCTATGTGGCCGACCATGAACGCGGGGTGCAACAGGAGTTGTTTTCCCGGGAACTGGTGACCGATCCCCAACCAGATGATTTGAAAGTCGCTGTCATCGGTGGGGGGCCGGCCGGCATCTCATGCGCCTACCACCTGTTGCTCAAAGGATATCCCGTGGATGTGCTCGAAGCTAAAACAGAGGCCGGAGGCATGGCCTCCACCGGCATTCCCAGTTATCGCCTGCCCAAAGACGTGCTTCAGGCCGAGATCGGGATCATAGAACGCCTGGGCGGACGCATCTTTTACGGGCAGTCGCTGGGCGCGGATTATTCTCTCGATGACCTTTTCTCCCGCGGATACAAGGCGGTGTTTCTCGCTTTGGGATGTGCGCAGGGGCGTTTGCTTGGTGTCGCGGGTGAAGAAGAGGCTCTTGAGGGCTATGTATCGGGTATCGATTTTTTACTGCAAGTGCATGATCATGTGGAAAAGGGCGAGCCCATGAGCGTGTCCGGGGCGGTGGTGATAATCGGTGGGGGCAATGTGGCCATGGATTGCGCGCGCTCAGCCATGCGCATGGGCGCGGATTCGGTGCGTCTCGTGTACCGCCGCACACGGGAGGACATGCCGGCGGATCATGAAGAGGTGGAGGCTGCCCTGGCTGAAGGAGTGCTGTTTCGGTTTTTAGCCAACCCCACAAGTGTTGTGAGCGCTGGAGGCAAGGTGACAGGCGTGGAAATCGCAGACATGGGGCAGGGTGCGCCGGATGAGAAAGGCAAGCGCCGTGTGACGCCCATAGCCGGATCAGAGCGCGTGGTGCCGTGCGATGTGCTTATCGCGGCCATTGGCCAGCAGGTGAACACCAGCGCCTTGAGGTCCGGGGATGGGGTGGCCATGACCACCAGGGACTGTGTTGAGGCCAACATTGTGACATTGGCGACCACTAGGCCCGGCGTTTTTGCGGGGGGCGATTGCGTTTTGGGTCCCTCCACGCTGATCCACGCCATGGCCAACGGACTCAAGGCCGCGCGCAGCATTGACGATTATTTGCATTTTGCCCGCGTACGGTTTTTCCCCCGCAGCCGTATGCGGCAGCTGATTAATAATTACAAGGTGTTGCGTAAGGAGTGGCTGGAGCCTCCCGTGGAGCATAAATATCGGGTGGAGGTGCATGAGCTTGATCCTGAAGAACGGAAAAGGCGTTTTGCGGAGGTGGAGAAGACCATCACACCTGAAGAAGCCTATCGTGAAGCTGAGCGTTGTCTGCGCTGCTACCGCATTTATTCCGTCGTCACAGAGTCGCCGATTCCGGAAGGCTGCGCCTAAGCGTTCGTAACACATTGCATCGGCTGCAAAAAGCCGTAAAACGAGGCAGACATGCAAGCGTATATCAATGGAAAGTCATATGCCTTTGTCCCGTCCGAGACCATTTTGGAAGTCGCACGACGCAACGGTTTGTATATCCCCACCTTGTGCGAACTGGCCGATATCGACCACAGGCCCGGAACCTGCCGGGTGTGTCTTGTGGAAGTGCGGCGCAAGGACGATACGCAGCCCTTTATTGTGACCGCATGTAATACGCCCATGGAAGATGGCATGCACGTGCGTACGCGAACCAGCCAGGTGCGTCGGATGCAGCGTTTGCAAGTGGAGCTGCTTTTGGCGGATCACGATCAGGATTGCGCCACATGTATTCGCCACGGGGACTGTGAATTGCAGGACGTGGCTCAGTTTGTGGGATTGCAGCGTTCCCGCTACCACAGCCCGGAACAGGCCAAGAGCCGTATTAAGGATACCAGTTCTTCCGCTATCATTCGCGATCTGGGCAAATGTATCCGCTGTTTTCGTTGCGTGAAGATTTGTCGAGAGGAGCAAGGAGTGGACGCGCTTGTCATGACGGGGCACGGGATGCAGGCCGGCGTGGGGGTGCGCCACGGCAAAACCCAGGGTTCGTCGGATTGCGTCTCCTGTGGCCAGTGTGTGCTTGTGTGCCCCACAGGGGCGCTTGCGGAGCGCGACGAGACCGAGACCTGCATTGATTATCTCTATGACCCGGATGTGGTTACCGTGTTTCAGTTCGCCCCCGCCATTAGGGTGGGTTTTGGCGAGGAATTTGGTCTTGAACCGGGAACCAACGTCGAAGGGCGGATTATTTCCGCGTTGCGGGCAATCGGCGCGGATATCGTGCTGGATACCAACTTCGCCGCGGATATCGTCATTATGGAAGAGGGGTTGGAGTTGCTGAAGAGGTTGCAGGAGGGCAAGCGACCCACCTTTACTTCATGCTGTCCTGCCTGGATTAATTTTGCGGAAAAGCATTATCCGGATATATTGCCCTTTCTTTCATCCACCAAGTCGCCGCAGCAATGTTTTGGTTCCTTAGCCAAAAGTTGGCTGCCTCGGAAAATGGGTCTGGATGCGGACAAGGTGCGTGTGGTGTCCATTATGCCCTGCGTCGCGAAAAAGGATGAAATCACGCGGCCCATGCTTCGCCCCAACGGCGTGCCGGACGTGGATCTGGTACTGACTGTGCGGGAGTTCGCCCGGTTGCTTAAACGTGAGGGCATTGATTTCGCAGCGCTTACGCCTTCCACGTTTGATAACCCGTATATGGGAGAATATTCCGGTGCGGGCGCGATATTCGGCACCACCGGGGGCGTGATGGAGGCCGCTGTGCGCACCATGTATTATGTGGTCAATGGCGAGGAACTGCCTGGGATAGAGATTACGTCGCTTCGTGGTTTTGATCAGGTGCGTACGGCCACGGCGCCTTTGGGAGGCATCATAGGCGACGTGAAGCTGGCAATGTGCCACGGACTCAAGGGAGTGCGCGCCATGGTGGAGGACGTGCTTGCCGGACGCGCGGATTATGATTTCATCGAGGTGATGGCCTGCCCAGGAGGATGCGTTGACGGAGGGGGGCATTTGCGCTCGAAAAAGCATTATCTGCCCTACGCGCTCAAGCGCCGGGAAGCTATCTATGAGATTGATCGGCACAAAAACGTGCGTCAGTCGCACAACAATCCCATGGTCAAAAAATTGTATGCTGATTATCTTGGAGAACCTCTTTCCGCAGTGGCCCACAACATGCTGCATACGCATTATATGGCGCGGCGTCAGGAAACCCGGCGCAGCATCAGGGATATCTGGCGGGAGATTACGATGAGCACGTTGGTTCATAGCGAATTCGACAAGATGAACGAAACAGAGGCCTGCAAGCTGGATAATTAAGGGGCAATGCCCTGGAGCGTTTTGCCAGGCAACAGGCCTGCACCTGGAACACTCTCCTCGTGTTGCAGATAAACGCAGAAGAGCATCTAAGGAAGCACTGATTAAAGACTTGTTAGGTTTTTCCGGGGGGAAACCTTTCT